>NZ_JCALDG010000013.1:0-192786 GCF_059812735.1 Mycobacterium sp. NGS40 | reverse complement strand
CTGTCACGGCCATCGAACAGACGGGCAGCAGCCGCCCACTGAGGCCCGAAGGCGAAGACGCTTACGCCACAGCGAGATTAACCCCGTCATCCGACAAGCTGATCCAGTGCCGACTGGTCGAGCACAAGGGAGCGCAGTGCCGCACGCGCCGGCTCCGGAAGGCGATCGCGGAACACGCGGTAGGTCGCCTTAATCTCCCGGGCAGGCGGCGCTGGCCAGGCAGGGCTGACATCGAGTAAGCCTTGAGCCACCTCGCACCACATCCAGGTGATCGCGTAGGGCGACGAAGTGGGCCGCCGATGCGGTGTCATCGTCGTCCGCCAAGTTTCGAACCAACCGCCGGGATCTCGGGTCAATGCGCGGACCCGAGCCTCATGGTCGCGGAAATTGCGGCTGCACGAGAGCATGCCCATCGCGGTGTTGACGGCGTCGGCGAATACTTTTGGAGAGACCCGCAATCGGGCGCTGGATGCGCGGGCGGCGCGGACACCGACCACCGGGGCCAGACCGATGCTCACTGCGGCATCCGACCAATTGGCCACGTCGGCCACGAGTCTGACCATGCACAGTGACACATACAATCTGCCCGTCCATTCGTATCCACCGAGCATCTCGTCAAAACATGCGTGGTAGATGTCGGGGTCGATCAGCTGTGGAATGGCCGAGTCTTGAAGCAATTCACTGCGACGAACATTCTGAAGACGCCGCCCGACGTGGTGGCGTTGCCCAGCTGCGGTACTGATGAGCCGCTCCATCGTCGGTGTGCGTGTCGTGCGATTCACTAACCACGCGCACGGGCCGTTTTTCGCCTCGGCAATCAGACCCAGCCAGGGGCACAGTCGGGTAGCGGCGTCTTCAACGTGTATCTGCTGAAGGATGTCGGCAGCATCGGTGAGAACGTGCCCTCGGACCACCGCACTCTGGGGTGGGCTGATCCCCCAGCGTGGCCCGCGAAGGTTTGTTGTGCGATCACGGGCTTCGGCGTGGAGGACCTCGGCCCAGTTCCTTACCAGTGGCCCGTCTGGCCGCGACAGCAGGTGAAGCAACAAGGTTGCGAGATGCCGGATTTCAGCTAAGAAGAGTCGAGGGTCAACGCGCCTGCCTAGCATCGGCACGGTCTCGCCGGCCAGCGCTTCCGCCAAGATCGTTGCGGTGCTGAGCACTTGTGGTGGAGCTGACTCTGGAACGTGTCTAAGCAGCGATTGCCTGCATGGATTGCGTAGGCCGACAGGGTTCGCGCATAACTGTTGCGGACCGGCCAGGGGACGCAACGGCGAATAGCGGTGAGTGCGAAATCGATGACCGCAACCAATGCAGTGTGTCGTCAGGAAGACCCCGTGGCGAGGACACGTCGCGGCAAGAGGCAGTCGCCATTCCAACGCCCAGATGCCGTCCTCGGCCAGGCACAGGGGGCACAACTGCGAGCCGAACTGGGGAAACCAGCCCTGTGTCACCACGTGTCGGAAGGTGTGCCGACGAAGGGGATCCAGCCCGTCGAGATACAGCGGCAACCCGTCGTCGAACCGCAGGAGCGTGGCATCGGCAACGGAAGCCCCATCGACGCCAGTCAAACGGGCGATCCTGCTGATGATCAAAGGATCCGGTTTGATCATCATGAAAGCCGCACCGGGGGAGCCGGAATGCTCAGCCGCGGTAAGAAGCCGCAGCACCTGAGGTGGCGATAATCCGTTGGCGATGGCGAGCCGTTCCAGGAAGCTGTCAAGAGATTCTCGCTCGTCCAATGCTGGTCGACTCGGCAGCAGGCCTCGTGTAGCCACAGCAGGCCCCGCCTATGGTTCCAGCCATGCGGCACCGCGTCGGCACGAAGACCCACGACGGCACAGTTCAGCGCCCTCACCGACGACTGGTGCGGTCAAAACGACAGCTGGAGGTCGGCATCGAGGAGTACCAGCCACCAACGCAATGTACTACTAGTAGGGCATTAGGGGTGGATCGAGTGTGTAGTCAATCTACGAGGACGGCCGCTGGCGCACCGGGTCGATCACAAGCGCAAGGCCACGTCAACCGCAAGTTGTTCGCCACCGCTAGCCGCCCAGATAGGGGTCGAGGGCCTCCAGGGGCGCAATGGCAACCCGGCTCGGCAGCCGCCCCCGCGGCCCGTAAGGGTCTGTCATCGCTAAGTGCTGCCGGCCGCGATCGCATCGCACACCTGCCGTTGCGGAACAACTTCGCCGTGTTCAACGGGACGGTGCTGCGAGGGCGGGAAACAGCTGATCGCCACAAAACGCACAGAAAGCACTACTAGTAGGGCTGACATCTAGGGTTTGAGCGTGAGTACTGGATTGCGTGCCGACGCGCCCCAGTCAAAACGACCCCAAGCGCGTCGTCGCATGGGAGCGCCGACGTCGGATGGTCGGGACACGGATCCAAAGCTTGCGTATTGAACGCGGCTTAACTCAGGAACAACTGGCGCAGCTATCGGGGGTATCCCGCAACGTGTTGATGGATGTCGAGCACGGCCGCCGGGGAATACTGCATGAGCGGCTCTTCGACATCGCCACGGCATTGGGCGTACCAGCCGTCGATCTTCTCGAAGGCATTCGCTGAGAATCGGTCCGGAATACGACCCGCCAGGCTCGGCGAATGGCAATTCAACGTGAACCGTCGGCCACGGACCAATACCACTCCTTCTAAGTCGGTCAGGATGCCGTGTAGCTCAGCCCCGCTCACCCCGCCCTTTGCCGCCTGGTCGCATCGCTTCCCCGCTCCGATGTGCAACCCTGGCCGCGGATGCGGGGTAGGTGCGTGATTCCGCGAAACGGTGTCTCGGCCAAATGCGCTTAGCGAGCGGTGTGGTTCTTGGGCCGGCCAGAACGACGCCTTCTCTTTGGCCAACGACGTCACTTCCGTCCGGCCGGGTTAAGCGCGAAATCGTCCTTCCAATGGCTATAGTGCAGCTACGCTTACTAGCCCTACTAGTAGGGTTTTACGACGACGTGTGGAGGATCTTCCTGTTGCGGAGTGGGGCTCGACTCGGGGAAGACACAGAAGGCGACGGTATGGGGTCGGCGGCGGACAGTAGATTGTGAAAACAGCGAATCGCCGACGCAAAGCCGCGCGGCGCAGAGCGCGCCAGCTCGGGCGGAATGGGGCGGGTTGCCAGGCTCACCCAAGGACTTGCGACGATCGCCGGGCCGTCGATGCAAACCTTGACAAACTGTTGATTGACCGTGGCTGGATGCTGGTCGAACGTGGTTGGGCAGGCGACGTCTATGACTGGCCGGCTTCTGCGGCGAATCGTGGCCACGAGGTGACCTATCTGATTGCTGCAGCGGACGACAACCTGGACAGCGGCGCGCCGTACCGGGTGGCACTAATCGATGGAGAGTTAAGGGCTTACGACCATAAAGACCGCCTCGCCGCGGATCTCGAAGATATTGAGGCGCGGCGGTTCGGCTACTGATCCCGCGAATCTGCCAAATGTGACCTCATCGCGGCGGTTTCGGCGCAGCGACACGTAGTCGCTTGCGACCCTGTCCGGCGGCCGCGCAGTCACCGGTTGGAAAGGCGCTTTCCACAGGCGGGACACCACTTGATCTCGGCGCCGAACAGTGCCTCGATCGATGACAGATCGTCTTTGTGCAGCGTGCATTGCTTGCGGGCGAGGTGGATTCGGATGGTGTCGACGATGAACTGTGCCCGCTCAACAAGTGTGGTGCCATAGGCGTCGTCATCGATGGTGCCGTGGGCGATGATGTCTCCCTCGTCTAGCTCTTTTTGCCCGTATTGGGGTGTGCCGTCGCTGTTGGTGCCGGCGAGCGTGCGGGCGAAGCGGCCGCTGGGCCGAAGGTCGAGCTCGATGCGCCATTCGCCGTGGCGCTCGCGGAAGTAGAAGCTGTGCCCGTCGACTTCTCCATCCCACTGCTCAGGGACCAAGCCGACTGGCTACCCACGGTGACACCCTGTTGGACCGCCAGCCAGGCCTGCAGGTCGGCTTCAGCGGCTTGCTCGTCGGCCCGGATCTCTTGTCCCTCCGGCGATTCCCAAAACGCTTTGATGTCGTTGAGCCATTCGTGCCAGGAGCGGCGGCGATCCTCGCGGGTGCGGGCACAGGTGCAGGCGAATCCGTAGTCGTGCAGGTCAGATTCGGGTAGCCGCGCGCGTGACACCCGCACCGGCAGCGCTCGCCGCTATCGACGTAGCGCCAGACGGTGAGCGCATCGAGGGCCACGTTGGCGAGCACTACGGGTTGAGGGCACCGTGCAGGTCGAACACCGTCGTCAGGTGATCGCGGTAACGGCGGCGCGCCTCGGTGCGGGCACGCTCGAGCGCCTCCCGGTACTCGTCGGCGCCGGGAACGTTGGAGAAGTCGGTGACATAGAGCTCCGCGGGTTCCTCATCCACGCCCTCGAGGATGGCATGAGCGCACCGTGGTGTCGCCTCAATTCTCTTGGTCAGTGCAGCGGACCGACCATCGCGGCAAGCTGACTCAGCGCTTGCTGAAAAACAATGTTGACTACAGACCCGGCAGGGTGCGATTCTGTTCGGCTGCTCTTTTCCCGATGATGACAAATGAGGCAATGAACCGAACAGAGGACGAACTGAGCGACCTGACCGCCGACCCGGCCTACCGCGCGGGGGCTCATCGGCGACCCCTTACCGATGTCAACACGTGGCTGGAGAGCGTCGACGGTGGTGTGCGGCCCGCGCTGCGTGCCCTGGGCGAGCTGCTGGTCGGCGTCGCCGAGCACCATGGCGCCGAGAAACCGGAGAACGCCGACCAGTTCACCGCCCGATGCCTGGGAGTGGCGGGCTGCGGGCAACTGGTCGATGAGGAACGCAGCCTTAACCCGTTGTCGTGGTTCACCTTCGCGCTGGCGCTGGCCGAGTGGATCGATAAGTATGCGCAGGCTTGCGAGGTCGGCCCCGGTGAGTACGCCGACCCGCCGAAGTGGACGCAGACCCGGATCGGAGGTCAGGATTACCGCCACCCGCTATGTTTGCGGGTGTATTTTCCCGCCGGGACGCTGCTCGACGACGTCGGGTGTGTGATCGCCCTGCAGGGACGGCAAAGCATGCTGCGGTCGGTCGGTGTGAGCGCCTACGTGGCGCCGGGCCACCAGGACCGCGCCCGCGTGCTGCTGGACCGGCTCGCTGAACGCGCCAACGATCTCAACCCCTACCGAGGCCACGCGGTGCGCGCCACCCACACCGCCGGACTGACCTTGACCGTCATCGACTTGCCCTCGACCGCAACCCGAGAGAACGTCATTGTCGCCGACCAGGTCTGGACTGAGATTGATCTCGGCGTCCGCGCGGTGCGCGACCGCCACGACCTGCTCAACGCCCACAGGCTGGGTGCGCGCCGTGGTGTGCTGCTGTGCGGCCCGCCAGGCGCCGGGAAGTCGGCCGTGAGCGCCGTCGTGGCCCAAGAGGTCGTCGGGCAATTCACTGTCATCTACGTCGACGCCAAAGCTGGTACCCAGCTGCTCAGCGCCGTCGTGGAGGAAGCCCAGCGCCTCGGCGGCCCGGTGCTGCTCGTGCTCGAAGACATTGACCTGTGGTGCAAAGACCGCAGTACCGGCGGTGCCGGGTTGTCGGAATTGTTGCAGGCCATGGACATCCAGCCCGACGCCCGCATCCTGGCGCTGGCGTCCACCAACGACGCAGCCACCTTGGACCAGGCGGCCATCCGCACCGGGCGGTTCGACTCCATCGTCGAAGTCGGCTACCCCAACTCCACCGATGCTGCCCGGATTCTGGCGGCCCTGATCCGCGATCTACCTGGCGGCCACGCGGTCGACTGTGCGGGCGTGGTGGCGGCGCTTCCCGAGCGCACCAGCGGCAGCGACATCCGCGAGATCGTGCGCCGTGCCGTGCTCGCGGGCCGCGACGGACGCGTCAGCACCGCAACGCTTTTGGCGGAGGTAGGCAACGGACGCTACCGTGCCGCGATACCGGAAGGGATGTACCTCTAGGGAAGCGAAGACCACATGTTCGCCGGATTTATTGACCCGCAGAAGCCACTGCGGCGGGTCGCGGTACCCGACACCCGAGCGAATCTGCGATGGCACTGCGGCCAGCGAGAACATGTATGCCACTGTTAACGGCGCCCAGGCGGGAGGAGCACGACGCCGCGCGACGTCTTGCCGAACGCAGCGGGGGCGGCGAGGTGCGAGACCACCGCAAAGACAATAACCAGATTCGGAATGCGGATACCGTCGGAAAAACACCCGTACCCCCCGAAGGGCTGAGTCTGGCGCCGGGGCAGCACGCCGGGCGGCCAACCCGCGAGCTGCTGCCTCAGATCTAAAGAATCGGGGTCGATCAAATTCTGATTCGAAATCTCCTGCCGCCGTTGGTGTCACATGTCGTCCTTGGTGATCGCGCGCGTTATTCAAGCAGTTAGGAAAGAACCCTCAAGTCCGCGAATGGGACGAAGTGATTGCCACTCTGGGGACCGCCCGAAGGTGTCTTTCGGCCGCGCCGCTCACCGGCTGACATCAGCGATGGCGCTGGGCGGCTACTTCGCGCCTCATAAACCAGTTAGCCGCCAACCGTCCCGCGCTGCAGCGTGGTATCAGCCGCTGCCCTTACCCGACATAGGCCCGCGGCAGAACCAAATCGGGTAAAATATCGAAGGTGGACTCACCGAACAAGAGTCGGAAGGAGCCTGAGATGCGCCAGCGAAAATCGCGCTGCCGCATGCGTACTACTTCAGGCGTCCGTAGCTCAGTCGGCAGAGCAGCTTCCTTTTAAGTAGCGGGTCGGGGTTCGATTCCCTCCGGGCGCACCGGCCGGTAACCAGACCGGCGACGCGAGAGGGCTCCTGCCAATAGTGTTCAGCATGGGGCATGCCATTGAAGAGCTGTGGGCGATCTGTCATCGATCGAAGCGCTGCTCGGCGCCGAGATCAGCTGCTGTATGGCCTGTGGCACCCGCCAATCCACGGCGATGACCGAGGGAGCGCCGATGTGCGTTTCCCCTCAGGTTTCGTACCCTGTGGGCGGTGCGTCATCTTGAGGTTGTTCAACTGATTTGGACTGTACTGATGATTATTAACGACTGTGATCATCGACGTGGGCAAAAAGCGAACCCACGGTGGTCGCTTCGCGGAGACACGTCGAGGACGCACACAGACCGTTGGTTCGTAGGCGCAGGGCGATGATGTCGCCCTCGTCTAGCTCCTTTTCCCCGTATTGGGGTGTGCCGTCGCTGTTGGTGCCGGCGAGTGTGCGGGCGAAGTGGCCGCTGGGGCGAAGGTCAAGTTCGATGCGCCATTCGCCGTGGCGCTCGCGGAAGTAGAAGCTGTGCCCGTCTACTTCGCCGTCCCACTGTTCAGGGACCAAGCCGGCCATGGCTACTTACGATGGCACCCTGTTGGACCGCCAGCCAGGATTGCATAGGTCAGCTTCCGCGGCTTGCTCCTCGGCCCTGATTCGTTGGTCCTCCGGCGATTCCCAAAACGCTTTGATGTCGTTGTGCCATTCGTGCCAGGTGCGGCGGCGGTCCTCGCGGGTGCGGGCACAGGGGCAGGCGAATCCGTGGTCGTGCAGGTCGGTTTCGGGTAGCCGCGGGTGACATGCGCACCGGCAGCGCTCGCCGCTGTCGACGTAGCGCCAGACGGTGAGCAGCCTGGACATGTAAATCCCAACGCGGGATTACGTACGAGGCTGTGACGGCTCAGGTAGGACCCGGACATGCATCGTCCGATCGCATCAACGTACATCCACGCATATCCCCGCATCGCCGCGCTACCCTGTGCAGGATGGATGGGTCGACGGGTCGCGTGCTTGGTGCGCTGTTGGCTAAACATCAGATTGATCTGACCGTCGACGAGGTCCTGGACGAGCTGGACTCCGCGTTTGCGGCCATCCCCTGGGCAACCACCCTGTCGGCGACAGAAGTGGATTTCCTGCGCATGCGCGTCGAACCCCAGGCAGCATCCGTGATCGACGCCTGGTCGGCCGATGACGAACGTCGGACCCGCGCCCGCATTGCGGTGCGCCAACTCAGCAGCGCGCTCTCAGGATCGGTCAGCATCAAGGAAGCCGCCGCGATGCTCGGCGTCGACCGCTCCCGGGTGGCGCGGCGCATCACTGGAAATGCGTTATGGGCCTTCGATCTTCAAGGAAGCCGACGCATCCCGCGCTGGCAGTTCCTAGGTGACGAACTGCTGCCAGGCTTGGACGCGATCGTGCGCGCGATACCACGGGGCATCACCCCCGTGGTTCTGGATATATTCATGCACACCCCGCAGCCCGACTTCGACGACCGCACCGCGATCGAGCACCTAGCCGGCGGCGGCGACCCGGCATTAGTTGCCGGATTCATCGCCGACCTCGGGCGCTGGTGAACCTACGGCCCACTGAAGGCGCCACGAATGGCCCCCCGAACACCTCAGCAGGGAACCCACCAAATTGCCGACTACACCGGCGCGCTATGGCGGGTCCACCGCACCGAAGGTGAGCGCCTCAGCCGTGGAACAAGCTGCGCACCTATTTAGGGGCCGCGGCCGCCCGCGCGGTGGCACCGACACCCGGGTCCTGCTAGTCGGGAAGTAGCGAATGACGAGGTCCGGTCGGCGACGTAGTTGGTCATTATCGGAGCTTCTCCGACGCGGGATAATCCCCGAACCATGCGAAGTGAAGGCTCGGACTGCCGCGCTGAACGGCTGTGACGAGTCGAGGTTTTGACCGCATCCGGTCCATCGCTAATCACAGTTCGTTGCATTAGCCATCGGCGCCCCAGGGCACGATTGTGGTGGACAGGCTTCGTCAAGGCGACGTGCGGCGCTGCGCTCCGGGGAAGAGTCGAGTAGCCGACAAGCTCCGATTACGCTGATGTCTGGGGTGTCGAACATCTTGCCGAGGTCGAGTTGACCGCACTGCACCGCGCCGAAGAATCCGCCACCGGTAACCAATGCTTCGCCGTTGATGTAGCTCGATCGGGGGCTGTTAAGGAAGATCAGAGCCACGCCTGTTCCTCGGCGGTTGAGCGCCGACGGATCGGCCTGACGAAGGCGTCAATGATGTTCTGCCCGGCGAATTCCACGAAATAGGGCAGCGCCGCGGTGTCGGTGGGGCCGGGGTTGATGCAGTTGAGCGGGATGCCATCGGTGATCAGCATGGCGGCCCGGGACGCAACCCAGGGCCTTGATCGACTTCTTGGAAAATAGGTATGCACCGACCGCTCCCATCTCGTCATTGGCCAGGCACCACCGCTTGCCCTCATCGAACCCGTCGGTGGACACCAGTTCCATCAGCTGCTTCAGCTCCTTTTGCCACCCAATGGCGGCATTGGACGCGACCACCGCGATCGCACCGCCGGCATGAATCTTGGCAGGACCAGGTCGTCGCCGTGGGTGAGGATCTGATTTGCTTGGGCTACACCGAGCCCCAGCGAACGGGACCCGTCCATCGCCGTGAGGCTGGCCGAGCTCGGTCCGGAGCGGGACTGCCCAAGGGCGTCTTCCAGGTGCTACACGGCGATAAGGAGGCCGTCGACGCCATCGTGAACCACTCGAGCATTAAGGTAGTCGGGTTCGTCGGCAGCTCCGACATCGCCCAGACATCTACTCGACCGCCGCCGCCAAGGGTAAGCGTGCACAGTGCTTCGGCGGAGCCGAGAATCACATGATCGTGATGCCCGACGCCGACCTCAACCAGGCCGTCGACGCACTGATCGGTGCCGGGTACGGCAGCGCGGGTGAGCGGTGCATGGCCATTAGCGTCGCCGTCCCGGTCGGCGAACAGGCCGCGGATCGGTTGCGCGCCAGGCTAGTCGAACGGATCAACAATCTGCGCGTCGGCCATAGCCTCGACCCAAAGGCCGATTACGGGCCACTGATCACGTCGGCGGCGTTAGCGCGGGTGAAGGACTACATCGGTCAAGGCATTGCGGCAGGCGCCGAAGCCGTGGTCGATGGACGCGAACGCGTCAGCGATGACCTGACTTTCGATGATGTCAGCCTGGAAGGCGGCTTCTTCATCGGCCCCACCCTGTTCGACCACGTCACCCCGGACATGTCGATCTACACCGACGAGATCTTCGGGCCGGTGTTGTGCATCGTGCGCGCGCACGACTACGAGGAGGCCCTGCGGCTGCCGTCCGAGCACGAATACGGCAAAGGCGTCGCGGTTTTCACCCGCGACGGCGACGCGGCCCGCGACTTCGTCTCCCGCGTGCAGGTCGGCATGGTCGGTGTCAACACGAAGACCGAGACCATCACCCAGCGATGGCCGTCGGTCATCAAAGACGGCGACGAGTTCAGCATCCCCACCATGAAATAGCCTTGACAGGCAACCACTTTCATACCATTCCAGCAGATTTCACACTCCAACGCAGGAGCAGCAGCGAGCGAACCGGTCATCATCGAGGGTGCGATCAACGGTGCGACGTCGAACACCGTGCATCCGAACGTGCCGGTGACAGGAGACGAGATCGTTGCCGACGCACTGTCCTGCTTCGGGGTTGGGGCTGCGATCGTTTCTGCATACCCACTACGACGGCCCAGGCGATCTGGCCGGATCGGCTCAACGCGTCGTTTTCACATGGAGTGACCGCCACGGTAGTAGGTAACTGCGGGCTGGGGTTCGCGCCGTGCCGCCCGGGCCGATCATGACGCGCTCGTCGACGTAATGGCTACATCGTTGAGCCCGCCTCGCCAATCGGGATCGCGACAGGCCTGAACAGCCGCCTAAATATATATTCATTTAAGTAATAAAACCTCTAGACGACTTCGCGGCGCCGTGGGTAGCCTACATCCATGTCAGACTCATTTCGGCCTTGCATTGACTAGGTTCCAGTCGATCCAACCGGCCAGGCCAGCCCTGTGGCAGAGCGTCCGCCGCCCGGCACCGCCGACCACCGTTTGGTGGCTAACAAGGAGAAGTTGGATATGCAGCATTGGCCGCAGCGTCTGCCCGCCTTCGTGGCTGTGGCCGGCGCTCTATTGAGCATTCCCGTCGCGCATGCGGATAATGACAACAACACGCTCATACCGAACAACAAGCGACTCAATGACGGTGTCGTCGCCAACGTCTTCACCGTGCAGCATCAAGCTGGCTGCATTAACGACGTGAGAATCAGCCCCCAACTGCAAGCCGCTGCGCAGCGGCACGCCGAGGATCTGCTGAACAACCGCGCCCTCGATGGTGATATCGGTTCGGACGGGTCTAGCCCGCAAGACCGCGCCAATGCGGCTGGTTTCCATGGCCCGGTGGCAGAGACGGTGGCGATCAACCGGTCAATCGCGATCAGCGGCAATGACTTGATCAACCGGTGGTATCACAACCCCGACTATTTCAAGATCATGTCCAGCTGTGCGAACAGCCAGATGGGGGTGTGGTCGTTGAACAGTCCGGATCGGACCGTTGTGGTTGCGCTATACGGACAGCCACAAGGCGATCCCTCGGGGCGGGGAGCAACACCACTAAATACCGACGGACAGAATATTCCGCTGGATCCCAGTCCCGACTATGACGCCAGCGACGAACTCGAGTTCGGTCTCAACTGGTTCCCGTGGATCCTCAGGGGGGTGTACCCGCCGCCGGGCAATCCTCCGGAGTAGAGCGGGATTCGTCCATCGTTAGCGAACCCGCATCAAAGGCCGCGCAGTCAACGTAGTTCGGCCAAAGATAGCTGGTCGCGTTAACAGGCGACTTTGATGGTGAAAGCGTCGGTTGACCTCAAGCTGGGGTTATCGGTGTTAAAGCCCTCGGCCCGTCCGCGGATCGTGTAGGTGTATCCGTGCAGGGTTACCTCGGCGGCGCCCTGGAGGTGTTCGGCGTAGCTGCCGGTGAACCCATCCAGATTGTTGATGTTGATCGTTTTGGCGGTCAAAAGACCCTCGTTGGACACGAACATGCTGGTGCCTGCCGCAGTGTCACCGGTAGTAGCCGTAGTTAGCGATCCCATCGGTACGCACTTCACCGCGTGGCTCTCTGGAAGCACATGGCCGTTGATCGTTACCTGCGCGGTTCCCGGGAGCAATGTACCGGGCGCAGGTTCGGCCGCGCGAGACGGTGAGCATGCCCCCACACTGGCTGCCACCAAAACGATCGCGGACGCATTGCGGAACCGCTTCTTCACGAGCTCACCTTCATTTCATCTCGCTGTCTTCCCGACTCCGCATTAAGAGCAGCTCGACCCTCGGCGGCAGCTTTGAGAGGGCCCCGGTTGGTGGTCCAGTCGCTATGCGGCTTGGGGTTGATGGGTCGTGGTCCACTGTAGGGCGTATTCGCTCGGGGTGAGTTCGCCGTGGGTGTGGGGTCGGTTGGTGTTGTAGTCGATCCTCCAGCCTTCGATGATGACTTGGGCTTCCAATAGGGAGTCGAAGCGCCAGGCGTTGAGCAGTTCGTCACGCAGGCGGGCGTTGAACGATTCGACCCAGGCGTTCTGCCGCGGTGAGCCGGGATCGATGAAAAGCGATCCAGCACTGTTGAATCGGCACCAGTCGCTCACAGCGTGGGCGACGAACTCGGGCCCGTTGTCGAAACGGACATACGCCGGTACCCCGCGGGCACCTGCGAGCCGGTCAAGCACAGCGACGACATCATCGGTGTTGATGCTGCGGTCGACCTCGATGGCCAGGGCTTCGCGGGTGAACTCGTCGATGATGTTGAGCAGCTTGAGAGTGCGCCCGTCAGCGGTGGTATCGAATTGGAAGTCCATCGCCCAGATCACGTTCGGGCGGATCGGTGACATCGCGCCCACCGCGACGCCGATACCGGTCAACCGCTTCTTGCGGCGCCGCTGCGGGACTCGCAGGCCTTCTTCGCGCCACAGTCGGCGGACGCGCTTGTCGTTGGCATGCCAGCCAGCACGGCGGGCCATCTTCGCTGCTCGGCGCCAACCCCACCGCGGCCGGTCGGTGGAGAACCGGCGCAGCCACCCCCGCAACTCGACCTCTTCGGTCGTCATCGGCGGCGACGTCAGCCGCATCGTGGAGCGGTGAATGCCCACCACCGTGCAGGCGCGGCGCTCAGACACCCCGAACCGCTCGCGCAGCATTACTGCTGCGCGGCGTTTGCGGTTCGGCGTCAGAAGTTTCCCGACCCGATCTCCTTGAGCATGTCGATGTCCAGGGCCTGATTGGCGACCATCTTCTTGAGGCGAGCGTTCTCGGCCTCGAGCTCCTTGAGCCGCTTAGCGTCGTTGGCCTTCATACCGCCGTACTGGGCCAACCAGCGATGCCAAGTCGACTCCGCGACTTCCAGATGCCGGCACACCTCAGCCAGTTCCTGGCCCGCGGCCAACAGCTTGTTGCCCTCGGCGAGCTTGCGGATGATCTGATCCGGCGTATGCCGCCGGCGCTTGTTCGATGCCATGTCGTCGGTGATTCTTCCTACCCGAATCCTCGGGCAACAGAGTCCCACAAACAACTGGATCACTTCAGAGGGCTCACCTCAGCTTACTCAGCACGGCGAGCGGCCAGCTAGGTAAAGCAACCGTATCCGACTTTGGTGTGGTCATGGTCGCCGGGTTCGTCGTCTTAACGAGGACAACAATGTTGAAGGGTTAGCCGCATTCCGTGACTTGATATCACCGAGGGCTATCGCCGAGGGGTGAGCGAGGCGACGAGCAAGTTTCGCAGCACGCCCTCGTCACCACCGTCGTCGGGCTCGGCGGGTTCAGCGATGAGGCTGAAGTTGACGCGGACGATCCAGCGGGCGAGGGTGCCGGCCGGAACATCTCGGCGGATATCGCCAGCAGCGGCAGCAGCCTCGAGGCGCCGCACCAGCGCGTCGGCGAGTTTGGCTCGCCACAACTCGGAGCCTTCGGCGGCGTGATAGGCAGCACCGACGGCTTGGTGGTCGTCAACTAGTGATCGCATTACCGGTGAGTCACGGGCGATGTCGATTCCCCGCATGCATGCGGCGACGAGCTGAACCAGAAAGGGCTCGTCAGTCTGCCAACATTGTTCGACGGCGTGCAGGGTAACAGTGAGCACTCGCATGAAGGAGGCGGCCAGCAGAGCATCCTTGCTCGGGAAGTAGTAGTACACGGTCGACCGGTGCACGCCTGCGCGCCGGGCGATGTCGCCCATCCGGGTACGGACAGGCCCCTTATCCGAGTAGCAGGAGTCGGCCGCGGTCAGCAACCGTTCGCGCGCCTCATCGTCTG
This sequence comes from Mycobacterium sp. NGS40, assembly GCF_059812735.1. Taxonomy (NCBI): domain Bacteria; kingdom Bacillati; phylum Actinomycetota; class Actinomycetes; order Mycobacteriales; family Mycobacteriaceae; genus Mycobacterium; species Mycobacterium sp. NGS40. Next base: position 178,698 of record NZ_JCALDG010000013.1, on the reverse strand, counting down.
CCGGGGAGTCGGCTCCGGCCGGCCTCGCGCGACGGCCTCTGGAGTGGGCTCTCACACCAGCACACTACGGCCTCGGTGGTGTGCCGGTGACCCATGCGAACGGCCCGGCCAGGACTGGTGACGGATTAGCTGCGCCGCGAGAGGTCGGCGGTGACTCGCGGCGGCGCCGCCGCCGGTTCCTGGCAGGCGACGCTCACCGGCCTCGAGCGCCTGCCCGGGAATCCGGCGATGAGGGCAAGGCCGCATCAGCTGAGCGAGGCTATACCCGGTCAGTTAACCGGGTAGCAACTGTAGGCACCGCACCTGACTCACCGCGGCTCAGCAGTGCAGAGTCCGCTCGAGATTCTCCAGCAATGGCCTCTAAAATGCGTTAACGATACAAACCGATATATAGATAACTATTTAGCTTTACCCATCACTTCGGTCTGCCGCTTTTGTGCGCTGGCTCACCGTCCTCCGCGCGACAGAGTATTCCTCAGGCCTGAGGCCGCTTAGTCGTAATCAGCGATTAATTCTCACGGCTGCGGGGGGCGGTGTCGATCGATGGTGGTATGCCCCGCATGACCAGGTTTGGCGCACTAGGAGGAGTAAAGCTCGCGCTGTCGCTAGAAAGTCGTAGCCCACCGTTGTGCGTAAGCGCAGGTCAGGGCCCTGCCGATGGATCGGCGCACCCCGCGGGCGTCTCAGCGATAACGACGCTGGAGACGGGCCGGTGTGCACTCAATCCGGCTCAGCGGCGGGCTGTCACGGTGGAGATGCAAGGGATGCATCGCCGCTTCTCTGGCCTGATTTACGTCACGACCGCTATATTATTTCAACTATTTCGAGCTACGCGATAAGACCAGCGAGCGACGCATCTAGGCTCATTGCAAGAGCCCGTACTTAGCGTCCCGCTCATAAACCTGTGAGGGTGTTAATCACAAATATATTCGGGGATATCATAGTTCCACCTATGAAGCAGAATTTGTAATTAATACCGTAATTAGCCAGCCAATAGCAAACTTTCTGACGTCGGACTGGTCGCGATGCGCGTGCGCCTGGCACATCGGCCGCCCGGCCGGTTGGACGCGTACGATCAGCCATCTCGCACGATCACTACGGCATCTAGTAGGTACTATGCCGCTTGGCGAGGTGTGGCAACCCAGCCGGCGGCGGCGCTGCGAGCGCGGGTATTGCGACATCTCGGCAAAAATTGTCGGAAGTTGCAGCAAACCGCCACCGATGCACGGACGCCGCTAAGCGGGTTTGTCCGAAATGAATGTTTGTCGATGTTGCTTTGCCTTAATGTAATGGTGTAGCGTCCCGCTGTGCTCTGGGCCACACCGCTCGAAAGGCAAGCAGCACGTCATACCGCTGCGGGGAGGATTCATCGTCTAATGTCGGCTCTGACTGGTTACAAACGAGTGTGCTAGTGGTGGCGGCGGACACAGAACCTATTACTGCCTCTGTCGGCGTGCCGGCGCCAGCTGAGGCGTCCCCGGGCGCTCCTGCCTGGAAGGCCTCTGCTGGCAAGCCGTTGCGCGAGATCGGCAGCTTCTTCGCGTTGTCGCTCGAGATCTTGGCGCAGGTGGTCCGTCCACCCTTCGCCTGGCGTGAGTTCATCCATCAGGCGTGGTTCGTGGCCCGGGTGTCGAGCGCCCCCGCCGTCTTCTTGGCGATCCCGTTCAACACCCTCGCCGTGTTCATCATCAACGTCCTGCTCGTCGAAATCGGCGCTGCCGACGCCTCGGGAACTGGCTCTGCGCTGGCCGCCGTGGTCTACCTCGGTCCGATAACGGCGGTGTTGGTAGTCGCCGGTACCGGCGCTACCGCAATGTGTGCCGACCTAGGCGCTCGCACCATCCGCGAAGAAGTCGACGCCATGCGCGTGATGGGGATCAACCCGGTGCAACGGCTTCTGGTGCCCAGGGTGCTGGCGTTGGGGCTCAACGGGTTGGTATTGAACGCCATCATCACCATCGTGGGCTTGGTAACCGAATATTTGTTCTCGGTCTACTTTCAGCACATCAACCCGGGCTCTTACATGGCGAGTCTTACCCTGCTCGTTGGCCTGACCGACGTGGTCATCGCCTTCGCCAAGGCGCTGCTGTTCGGCCTAGTTGCCGGTTTCATTGCTTGCTACAAGGGCGTTAGCGTGGGCGGCGGTCCGCAAGGCGTCGGCAACGCGGTGAACGAAACCGTGGTGTACACCTTTATGGCGTTGTTCGTGATCAATGTGGTGCTGACCGCTGTTACAACGAAGGCGACGACGTGACCGCCATCCCAGCGGCACATCGGCTGCCGCGGCTGGCGAAGGGCGTGCGCGGTTTTGCTGACGGATGGAACCGGCTCGGAAGCCAGACCGCGTTCTACGTCAAAGCCCTCGGCTTGGTCTGGGAGGCTATGGCCCGCTACAAGGTGGAGACGCTGCGCCTGATCGCCAACATGAGTTTGGGCGTGGGCGCTCTGGCCATCATCGGCGGCACCGTGGTAATCGTCACCACCTTGACGATGTCAACTGGGGGACTCGTCGGCATCCAGCTATACCGATCGTTATCCGATGTCGGGGTGCAGGCATTGAGCGGTTTCGCGTCCGCCTACATCAACACCCGTATCAGCTCGCCGCTGATCGCCGATATCGGCTTGGCTGCCACAATTGGCGCCGGTGCCACCGCACAGCTGGGCGCCATGCGGATCAACGAGGAGATCGACGCGCTCGAGGTGATGGGCATCCGCACGATCGCCTACCTGGCCTCGACTCGGGTGTTGGCGGGCGTAGTTGTCGTCGTTCCGCTGTGGTGTATGGCGGCGCTGTCGGGATTTCTGGCCACGCGCATGCTAGTGATCTTAATCTACGGACAGCCTCCGGGCGTATATGACCACTATTTCCACACTTATCTGCAACCAACAGACCTCATTTGGTCGTTGATGCAAGTGATCGCCTCTGCGGTAACGATCATGCTGGTGCACACCTATTACGGTTTCAACGCCTCGGGCGGCCCGGCGGGCGTCGGTGAGGCGGTCGGTCGTGCTGTGCGCACGTCACTGATCGTGGCGGTGGCGGTGACGTTGGCGGTGGCGCTGGCCGCCTACGGTGTTTCCGGCAACTTCCACCTGTCCGGGTAGCGGCGATGAAGAGCAAACGGCGCGAGGCGGGCCTGCACCCGGCGATCTGGACATTTGTCCTCTTGGCGTCGATCGCCGCGCTGATCGCGCTGACGGTCGGCGCCTTCAACAGGGACTTCAGGCCCTACGCTCGGGTGACGCTGGCGTCTGACCGGGCGGGACTGGTGATGGAGCCCGGCGCCAAAGTGAAGATGCGTGGGGTCCAGGTCGGCCGGGTCGCGTCAATCCAGCCGGGCGATCCAGTGAAGTTGCAATTGGAGCTCTACCCGGAGCAACTCAAATACATTCCGGCCAACGTCACCGCCGAAATCACCGCCCCCACGGCGTTCGGCGCCAAGGACGTCGAACTGCTAGCGCCGGCCCAGCCGAGCGCGCGACGGCTGGCGGCCGGGGCAGTGGTGAAATCCGGAAATGTGAGTGTCGAGGTAAACACTGTGTTCCAGAACCTCGTTGCTGTGCTGAACCAGGTGGACGTCCCGAAATTGAACGCGGTGCTCACCGCGTTCGCCGACGGATTTCGCGGTAAGGGTGAAGCGATCGGCGAGGCCACCACCGATCTCAACCAGGTCCTGATGGCGATCAATCCGCGCAGTGAGACGATCCGTGCCGACTACCGCGCCCTCAAAGGCTTCAGTGACACTTACGGCGCGGCAGCAAGCAACATCGTGACGGTGCTGGGTGCCGTCAGCACCACCAGCACCACCATCACCGACAACGCAAAACAACTCGACTCATTGCTGCTCGACGTCAGCGGGCTCTCCCGCGCCGGGACCAATCTGATCGGGCCCAACAAAGACAACTTCGTGCATGGCATCAATCTGCTGGAGTCCACCACGCGCCTACTGATGAAGTACAACCCGGAGCTGACCTGCACGCTGGTCGGCGGGAAAAACGCCCTCGATTTCGGCGCACTGAATTCTTCCGGCGGCAGCAATGGATACTCGGAGATCCTGGATGTCGCGCTGCTGCTGGGCAAGGACGCATACCGCTATCCGGACAATCTGCCGGTCACCGACATCAAGGGCGGCCCCGGCGGCGAGCCGGGATGCGGCTCGCTGCCCGATGTTGCCAAGAACTGGCCGCAGCGCTACCTCGTCACGGATTCTGGGTGGGGCACCGGAGTAGATGTGCGACCCAACCCCGGTATCGGCTTCCCGGGTTACGTCGACTACTTCCCCGTCACCAGGGGAACCCCACAACCGCCCAGCATCCGCCATCCGGCGGGTCCGGCGCCTGGTCCCATCCCGTACCCGGGAGCACCCCCCTACGGTGCGCAGCTATACGCCCCGGACGGAACACCGCTGTATCCCGGTCTGCCGCCGGCGCCGCCGCCGGGCAGGCCGCGAGAACCCGGCCCTCCGCCGGCGGGTTCCGAACCGTTCGTGCCGCCAGTGCCGGCCGGCGTGCAAGCAACTTGCGGAGTACTCAATCAGCAATGCGTACCGCCGCCGCCAGCCCCCTGAGCCTTGACGGCCGAAGGCGAGAGGCAAGAGAAGCCATTAGAGGAAGGCAGATATGCGAGAGAATTTGGTAGGCGTCACGTGGCGCCTCGCCATCTACTTGGTCGTGTGCCTGGTCGGCGCGTTTGCGCTGGTCGCCGTCTTCGGCCAATTGCGCTTTCAGTCGGAACAGAGCTATCGGGCCGTTTTCGCGAACGTGTCCGGGCTAGAAGGTGGGAATTTCGTCCGCGTCGCCGGCGTCGAGGTCGGCAAGGTCAAAAACATCACCATCCAGCCCGATTCGACCGTGGTCGTGGAGTTCTCCGCCGCTAACTCGGTAATCCTCACCGAGGGCGCCAGGGCCGCCATCCGCTTCGCGGACCTCATCGGGGGCAGATACGTGGCACTTGAGGAGGGCGCCGGGGGAGTAAACAGACTTCATCCGGGAGGAACCATTCCACTGAGCCGCACCGAGCCGGCGCTGGACCTCGACGCGCTGATCGGTGGTTTCCGGCCGCTGTTCCGCGCGCTCGACCCTGACCAAGTGAACAAGCTGACCGGCCAACTGATCGCGGCCTTTCAGGGTCAGGGCGGCACGATTGGTTCATTTCTCACCCAGGCTGCGGCCCTCACAAACACGCTGGCCGACCGGGATCAACTGATCGGTCAAGTCGTCACCAACTTGAACTCCCTGCTCGGTTCGCTCAGCGGGCAGAGCAAGCAGTTCGCCAAGGCGGTCGACTCACTATCTGAACTGGTCGCAGGCCTCGAGGCCCGCAAGCAGGACATCAGCAACGGGGTGGCATACGCCAACGCGGCTGCAGGGTCGATCGCCGATCTGTTGTCGCAGGCCCGCCCGCCGCTGAAAAAGGTTGTGGCTGAGACGAATCGGACCGCCGAAACCGTGCTCGCCGATCGCGATTTCTTCGACAACTATCTCAACGCCTGGCCCGATGCATTCAAAATCCTCAATCGACAGGGCCTAACTGGTGACTGGTTCAGCTTCTATCTGTGCGATGTCGTGCTGAAGGTCAACGGCAAAGGGGGCCAACCGGTGTATATCAAGGTCGTCGGCCAGTCCACCGGGAGGTGCACGCCGCGATGAAATCCTTTTCCGAACGTAACCCGCTCCGCATTGGCGCCATCGGACTCGGCATCACCTTTGCTCTCATGCTGATATCGCTGAACTACGACAAGCTGCCGTTCTTCAACACAGGCAAGACCTACTCGGCGTATTTCGCCGAGGCCGGCGGCCTGGCGCCCGGCAACGCTGTTCAGGTGTCGGGTTTCCGGGTAGGTCAAGTCTCGAGCGTCGAGCTGGACGGACCGCGGGTGCTGGTTAAGTTCCATGTCGCCGGCGACGTGCGGCTCGGTGATCGCACCGAGGCAGCAATTAAATTGAAGACCTTACTCGGCAGCAAGGTCCTCGAGGTCACTCCACGCGGAGACGGAAAACTGACCGGTCCCATACCGCTCGACCGGACCAGGCCGGCCTATCAATTGCCTGACGCGCTGGGCGATCTCACGACAACCATCAGCGGGTTGAATACCGACCAACTATCCAACTCGCTGGCCGTGCTGTCCGACACCTTCGCCGATACCCCACCCGACCTGAAGGCGGCGGTGCAGGGGCTGGCGAGGTTCTCCCAGACACTGGACCAACGCGACGCCCAGCTGCGAAACCTGTTGAGTAACGCCAACAAAGCGACGAAGGTGCTCGCCGAACGCAGCGACGAAGTCGTCAACCTGGTCGCCAACACCAACGCCCTTTTGGCGCAACTGAAAAGCCAGAGCAGCGCACTGGACCAGATCTCCAGCAATCTCTCCGCGGTGGCCCGCCAGGTAAAGGGTTTCATCGCCGAGAACCGCGACACCCTCAAGCCGGCGCTGGACAGGCTCAACCAGGTATTAGGAATCGTCGACAACCGCAAAGAACGCGTGCAGAAGGCGCTCACGGGGCTGAACAGCTTTTCGTTGAGGCTTGGCGAAACGGTGTCGGCCGCCCCGTTCTACAAGGCTTACGTCGCTAACCTGTTGCCCGGGCAGTTCGTCCAACCGTTCATCGACGCGGCCTTCTCCGACCTGGGCCTGGATCCGAACGTGCTGCTGCCCACGCAGCGCGCCGACCCGGAGGTCGGCCAGCCGGGAACACCGCCGCTGCCGGTACCCTTCCCGCGGACCGGCCAGGGCGGGGAACCGCGCATGACCATCCCGGACGCCATCACGGGTAACCCCAGTGACCATCCGTGTGGTCTGCCCGGTGCGGCATTGCCCGGTCCCGGCTGCTACCCGTACCGGGAGCCACCACCGGCACCACCACCCGGCGGCCCGCCGCCAGGACCGCCCGCGCCTCCGAATCCGCAGCCGGTTCAGGGCGGTGGACAGTGAATTCACGCAACGCCAAGATCGGCTTGGCCTTCGCGCTGGTCCTGTTGCTGATCGGCGGCATCGTGACGGCGGTAAGGTCGGTCAGCGGTATTGGCCGCACCACTGTCACCGGCTACTTCGCGGATAGCACCGGGCTCTACAACGGGGATGACGTCGTTATTCTCGGCGTCCGCGTCGGCAAGATCGAGAAGATCGAACCACAGCCCAGCCGTGTCAAGATCACCTTCTGGTACCACGGCAAATACAAGGTGCCCGCCGACGCCAAGGCCGTGATCTTGTCACCGTCCCTGGTGACACCTCGATCCATCCAGTTGACACCCGCCTATACGGGTGGTCCGGTGATGGCCACCGGCGCGGTAATCCCGCAGGTTCGCACCGCTGTTCCGGTGGAATACGACGACTTGCGCCAGCAACTCGAGAAGCTGACGCAGACGCTGCAGCCCGCCGAACCGGGCGGCACCAGCACTTTGGGGGCATTTATCAACACCGCCGCCGACAACTTGCGTGGCCAAGGCCCAGATATCCGTGACACCCTCATCAAGCTGTCACAGGCGATATCGGCGATCGGCGACCACAGCAACGACCTGTTCTCCACCGTGAAGAACTTGTCGATCCTGGTCTCCGCGCTGCATGACAGCAGCGACCTGCTGCGTCACCTGAACCAGAATCTGGCCGCGGTGACCAACCTGTTCACCAACGACCCAAATGAGGTCGGAAATGCGGTTCGCGATCTCAACGAGGTGGCCGATGACGTCCGAAACTTTGTGGCCGATAACCGGGAGACCCTGGGTGACACCTCCGACAAGCTGGCGTCGGTGTCACAGGCGCTCAACGCGAGCCTCGACGACGTCAAACAAGTTCTGCATGTCGCGCCGACAGCCTTTCAAAACTTCCTTAACATCTATCAGCCCGCCCAGGGCGCGTTGACCGGTTCGCTGGCGGTGAACCAATTCGCCAACCCGATCCAATTCCTCTGCAGTGCGGTAGAGGCGGCCTCGCGGCGCGGTGGCAAAGAGTCAGCGAAACTCTGTGTGCAGTACCTGGCGCCGATCATCAAGAACCGTCAATACAACTTCCCGCCGCTGGCCGAGAACCTTTTCGTCGGAACCACCGCGCGCCCCAACGAAATAACTTATAGCGAGGACTGGCTGCGGCCCGATTATGTTCCCCCGCGGTCAGCAGAGCCCACCGGCCCCGCCAACCCCGCGCCGGCAAACACCCCACCGGGGTCCCCACCCTCGCCACCATCGCCGGCGGCACCGCCGGCGCCCGCCCAACCAGTAGCCACCAACCCGGCCGATGGCCTGCGCGGGATGATGGTGCCGTCCGGAGGTGGACAGTGATCCGATCAGGGCGCTTGTCGCGAGCAGCCGTAGGGCTGGCGGCGGCACTTGTGGTGGCGGCACTCTCCGGCTGCGGGTTCCGCGGGGCGAACTCGTTTCCGTTGCCGGGAACTCAGGGCGGTGGGCCGGGTTCGTACACCGTCCAAGCGCAGATGCCCGACGTGCAGAATCTGGAACGGAATTCCCGAGTCCGGGTCAACGATGTCACCGTCGGCAAGGTGACGAACATCGAGCTTCAGAACTGGCATGCACTGGTCACCATGACGATCAACGGTGATGTCAACCTGCCCGCCAACGCGACCGCCACGGTCGGGCAGACCAGCCTGCTGGGTTCGGTGCACGTCGAATTGGCGCCACCCGCTGGGGTCCCGCCTCAAGGCAAGCTCAAAAACGGGTCAATGATTCCGATGTCGTCAGCGGGCACCTATCCATCAACCGAAAGGACATTGGCCGCGGTTTCGTTGGTGCTCAACGGCGGCGGCCTAGGGCAGATCCAGGACATCACCAAGTCTTTAAGCACTGCTTTCACCGGCCGCGAGGCGGACCTGAGGAGCCTGCTCGGGCAACTCGATAAGTTCGTCGGGTACCTCAACGACCAAAAAGACGACATCATCGCCGCAACGGAAAGCTTGAACAACCTAACTGGTCAATTCGCCGACCAGAAGCCGGTGATCGACAAAGCGTTGAAGACCATACCGGGCGCATTGACCGTGCTGAAAGACGAGCGGACCGCCCTCGCCGATGCGCTCGGTGACGTCAGCAGATTCGGCGCACTTGCCGCTGACTCAGTCAACAAGACCAAGGAAAACCTGGTCAAGGAGCTGAGGGATCTCGGCCCGGTGCTGCAGTCACTGGCCGATGCCGGGCCGGCGCTGACCCGTGCGCTGGACTTCTACGGGACCTTCCCGTTCCCCACGAGCACACTCAGCAAATGGATGCGCGGCGACTATGCCAACCTGACAGCCGTCATCGACCTGACGCTGAGCCGGCTGGACGCGTCCTTTTTCACCGGTACCCGGTTCGAGTGCAATCTGACCGAGCTGGAACTGCAGTGGGGCCGCACCATCGGCCAGATGCCCAGCCCCTGTACTGGTGGCGGCCCATACAATCCCGGGAACCCACTGGTTGTTCCCTACCACTTCGACCAGGGGCGCTGACATCGTGCTCACTAGGCGAATCAAAATCCAGCTGATCGTTTTCGCGGTGGTCAGCCTGACCGCGGGCACCATCATGTTTTTCAACTACATGCAGATCCCGACGACGTTCTTTGGGGTCGACCGCTACACCGTGACGGTGCAGCTGCCCGAGGCTGGCGGCCTATATCCGGGCGGCAACGTCACCTACCGAGGCGTCGAAGTGGGCCGGGTGCGCGACGTGCGCCTAACCAGTAGCGGCGCCGAGGCGGAGCTCCAGTTGGACTCGGATGTCCACATCCCAGCCGACCTCAGCGCCCAGGTGCACAGCGTGTCCGCAGTCGGCGAGCAATATGTCGAACTGCTGCCACGCACCGGGAACGGCCCGTCGCTGAAAAACGGCGACGTGATCCCTGTGGACCGCACGTATGTTCCGCCGAACCTCAACTCGCTGCTGCAGGCGACCAATCGCGGGCTGAGCGTGATCCCGCGCGACAACCTCAAAACGGTGGTCGACGAATCCTATGCGGCGGTGGGCGGGCTCGGCCCCGAGCTTTCCCGGCTGGTGAATGGCACCTCGAAGCTCGCGATCGACAGCCGCAAGAACCTCGACGCACTCGTGACCTTGATTGACGGGTCAAAGCCACTGCTGGACAGCCAAATTCAGTCATCGGACGCCGTGCACGCCTGGGCCGCCCACCTGGCGACCATCACGTCGCAGCTTCGAGACAACGACTCCGCGGTCAGGGGCGTGCTTCACAAGGGCGGCCCAGCGGCCGCCGAGGCCCGGCAGCTGTTCGACCGGTTGAACCCCACGTTGCCGATCGTGCTGGCCAATCTGGTGAGTATCGGGCAGGTGGGGGTCACCTATCGGGACGACCTGGAAGCTGTCCTGGTGGAGCTGCCGCAGGGGGCGGCCGACGTCCAAGCGACCGGGGTTCCCAATAGGAACACCAAACAGCCTTACCTGGGTGGCTACCTCAGCTTCAATCTGAATCTCAACTGGCCGCCGCCGTGCACCACCGGGTTCCTGCCGCCCCAGCAGCAGCGGGCCGCCAGCTACGAGGACTACCCGGATCCGCCCAAAGGCGACCTATATTGCCGGGTACCGCAGGACTCGCTGCTCGACGTGCGCGGTGCGCGCAATCTGCCGTGCGAGACGCGTCCAGGCAAGCGCGCCCCGACCGTGAAGCTGTGCGAAAGCGACGAGACGTACGTTCCCCTGAACGACGGCTTCATTTGGAAGGGCGATCCCAACGCGACGTACACCGGTCAAGCTGTCCCCCAGCTTCGGCCGGGAGACGAGCCGCCCGGGCAGGCCCCGCCACCGTCGCCGCCCGGTCCGGCGCCACCGCCGATCGCGGCCGTCCAATACGACCCAGCCACCGGCATGTACGTTGGGCCAGACGGGCACATGTACAGCCAGACTGATCTGGCCCATGGGGCTACCAAGGAGAAAACATGGCAGAGCATGCTGATACCTCCCAAGAGGAACTGAGCGAAACGGGCCAGGCAGGGACAACCCCCGCATCCGTCCACACCGACGAGGGTTCATCGGATGTGCCTGACCGGGCCACCTCGAACGAGACGAGCGCCGAGTCGGCGCCTCCCTCGGTGGAGGCGGCGGAGGGTCTGACCGACGAGGCCGACGACTACGACGCCGCGGTTGATGACGGAGTCGCCGACGCCCCGGAAGACGCTGCACCGGAAAAGGAGCGGGCGTCGCCGTTAAGGCTGGCCGCCATATGGGGGTTGGTCACAGTTGCTTCTTTGGGGGGTTTGGCCGGTTGGTTCGGGTTTCGGCTGTATCAGTCGCACCAGGCCCAAGAACAACGTGCGCTATTGGTTCAGGTTGCAAGACAAGGGGCGCTGAACCTGACCACAATCGATTGGCAGCACGCCGACGGCGACATAAAGCGCATCCTGGACTCGGCGACAGGCACTTTCTACGACGATTTTTCCAATCGATCGAAACCCTTCATCGAGGTCGTCAAGAAAGCGCAATCGAAGTCGGTAGGAACAATCACCGAGTCGGGTTTGGAGTCGCAATCGGGCAGCGAAGCGCAAGTGCTGGTTGCCGTGTCCGTTAGAACATCGAACCTCGGTGCCGCCGATCAGGATCCGCGGCATTGGCGAATGCGAATCACCGTGCAAAAAGTTGGAAGCGATGCGAAAGTCTCCAACGTCTCATTCGTGCCATGAGGAATTTGCAGGTCGGCAAGCATCGAGTGCTAAGCCTACGAGCCAGAAGGGGAACCACCGCTGTGCCGGTCGAAATTGATTCCGCCACCGAGCAAGACGAAGCGATTGCCGCCGGCGAGACCACCGACCAGGCCGCAAGCGTAACAAGCGAACCTCAGGGGCTCGATGAGACCCACGACTCGGGCGAAACAGAAGACCTTCCTCAGTCAGGGGAAGCGTCGGTCAAGGATGAGGATACTGAAGCCGAAGACGCGAAAGACGTTGAGCTCCCAGTACGTAAGCGCAGAGTTAAATGGTCCCGAGTATTGGTATTCGGGGTGCTGCCCGTGTTGGCATTGCTGATCGCAGCGGCGGCCGGCTTCTTAAAGTGGCAGGATGCATGGGTCCGTAACTCTGGGGCCGCTGGCATCGAGTCCGTTGCAGCGGCAAAGGAATCCACCGTTGCGCTACTGTCCTACCAGCCCGACAGCGTCGAAAAGGACCTGGGGGCCGCCCGCGACCGGCTGACCGGAAAGTTCAAAGACTCCTACACACAATTGGTCCAGGACGTGGTGATACCGGGTGCCAAGAAAGACCACATCTCGGCGATTGCCACCGTTCCCGCCGCCGCCTCAGTGTCGGCGACACCAAACCACGCGGTCGCTCTGGTGTATGTAGACCAGACTGTGGCCGTCGGCAACGACGCGCCCACGGACACCTCATCGACCGTCCGGGTGACGATGGACAAGATCGGAAACCGGTGGCTGATTTCGTCATTCGACCCAGTTTGAGGCCGGTATGGGCCCAGGCAGATGTCTCCTGCGGGTCTGACTGGGTCATCCACCGTGACATGGTCGACGGATGACACTGCATAACAGTGGGTTTGAGCTGCGGCGGATCGATAAGTGCGGTGCCTCCGGAGCGGCGGGCGGCGGCGTGCTTAGCATGCCTACATGATCTCGACGCTCGAAGACGTGCTTCGTCTGCTGGACCTGCAACAGATCGATGACACAGCGTTCGTGGGCACTCAACCCGACACTCCCAACCACCACATCATCGGAAGCCAGGTCGCCGCACAGGCGTTGATGGCGGCCAGCCGGACGACACTCGGGCGACCGGCGCACAGTATGCACATGTACTTTCTGCGGCGAGGTGACGCAAGGCAGCCGATCCAGTTTGATGTGACCCCGCTACGTGACGGCGGCACCATCTCCTCACGTCGAGTGACCGCGAGCCAGTCGGGAGTCGTCCTCTTCGAGGCGCTCGCCTCGTTCACAATCATGGCCGACGACGTCGACTGGCAACAACGAATGCCGGACGTGGCGGGGCCGGACGCGGTCCATGGACTCGACGATCTATTGACGCCCTACGCCGAGGAATTCGGTGACTGGTGGCCGCAGCAAAGTCCCTTCACCATGCGGTACCTCGACGCACCGCCGCGGGTCGCCCTTGACCTCACCCACCCGCCGCCGCCGCGGCTTCGGATCTGGCTTCGTGCGAACGGCGAGGTCACCGACGATCCGTTGGTCAACAGTTGCGTGGCGGCCTATCTCAGCGCGCTCACACTGCTCGAGTGCGTGATGACGACGATGCGCACCACACCGATGGGGCCTCGACTCTCGGCGCTAGTCGACCACACCATCTGGTTTCACCGTGCTGCCGACTTTACTGACTGGCTGCTCTTCGACCAGTTCTCGCCGAGCATTGTGGGCCGCCGCGGTTTGGCGACCGGGACCCTGTACAACCGGTCGGGTGAGTTGGTGTGCAGCGCAACCCAGGAGGGTTACTTCGCTGAGCAGCGATAGTGACCGAATCAACGGCGTTGACAGCGCTGCGATTACGTGATCGCGCCGGCAATCTTGAGTTCAATAAGGCGGTCGTCGTCAATGCCCAGTTCGCGCAGTACTGCGTCGGTGTGCTCCGCGAATTGCGGCGCTCTGGTCAGGCTGGCTGGATCGTCGTCGAACTGCACCGGGCTGGCGACCAGCTTCTGCGAATGACCTTCGGCATCGACGATTTCGGCGATGCGACCGTTGGCGGTCAGTGCTTCGTCATTGGCGATTTCCCAGGCGTCCTGCACCGGGGGCCCACTGCCCTCTGCCCCTGCGTAGCAAGGCTTGGCATTCAGCGAAACTCAAGTTGCCGATCGGCGTCCGCAACGATTTGTTGAGCGGTTTCGCTGTGTTCGGTCATCGCCTCGAGCGTTGTGAACCGGGGATCTTCAGCGACATCGTGCAGATCCATCAGCCGGCAGAACTCCGGCCAGTACCGCGTCGGCTGCAACATTCACAAGGCCCCGGCATCCCGGTCGGGCCTTTTCAGTCCGAAGCCGCTGCCGACGAGATAGATGATGGCGGGGTTGATTCGGCGGACGTCGTCGACGTCGATCGACAGCTTCTTCCGCGTCGACGGCAGGTAGTTCGTCAGGAATACGTCGCTTCGCCGAATCAGTTCGTCGAGCAGGGGACGCGCCTCCGAATTGTCGAGGGCCAGCCCAACACTGCGCTTTCCGCGGTTGGGCGCCTCCATGATCGGTGCGAACGACGATCCGGGTACGGTTGCCGCGGCGCCCAACACTTTGACCAAGCCGCGCTGCGCGTCGCCGGTGACAGGATGCTCGATCTTCACCCCATCGGCGCCCTAGTCGGTGAGCACCGCGCCTGCCGAGGGAACAAAGGTGAACTGGGCGACCTCCAGCACGCGAACTCCGGTGAGCGGTTTACGCATCAGATGTCCTTCAAGTGAGGGTGGGCACGGGGCCCACTCAATGCATGATGTCTCGGACCTTCGTCTTCTCGTAGCCCTTGAGCAGCTCAGCGCTGGCGTTCTCCATGTGTCGCCGCCAATGCGCCTCGGCCTCGGCGCCGTCCCGGGCGGCCACCAAGTCGGCGAGTCGGGTGTAGGACCGCATCAGCTTGGTGTACTGAGCCTTGGGCACGACGTTCTCAACGCTGAGAAATGCGGCGGTCATATGCCTTTCGAAGATTTCGTGCAGCATGCCGACGATCACGGTCAGTGTCGCGTTGCCCGACAATTCGACCAGGCGGCGGTGCAATGCGGTGGACGCCGCGCCCAGCTTGCCCGTCTCCCACGCAGCGGGAACCTTCTCGATGAGTTCGCGTAACTCGCGGTGGGCCGCAGCGGTGCCGTCCTCTGCGAGCAGCCGGGCCGCATACGGTTCAATGCCCATCCGTGCCGTCATCACGTCGGCGAGCGTCGTTCCCGCCATCTCGAGCAGGAAGCCCGCCGGCCGCGCGACGATTTCGGGGCCCGGGACGCGAACCCGGGCGCCGGTGCGTGAGCCGCGCCGCACCTCCACGAGGCGGTCGGACTCCAAGACTCGCACCGCTTCTCGCAGTGACGGCCGGCTGACCTGAAAGTGATCCATGAGTTCGGCCTCGTAGGGGAGGAAGTCGCCGTCTTTGAGCTGTCCCTCGACGATCATCCGCCGCAACGTGTCCGCCACGATCTCGGCCGTCTTCGGCGACCGCACCGCGCCGTTATGTTGTGACGTGGTCATCGGCGCGAGCGGTTCCCGCTTGGCCATCGCGACCTCCTGAACTCGACATGTAGTACTCAGTACACCATGCAAGGCGCGCATCCGGTGCATTCGTGGCCGGCGTCAATGCAGTTGCGAAAGAACGCGCGTCGCGGCCGCACCATAGCCGGCACGTCGTTGGCGTCCGACCAGAAAGCTTGGCGGTGATGCGAATGCTAAGTCGGGCAGTCGTTTGCGAGTCGCCAGCATTTCGCGTGCCTGCGTGTCGTCGCCGCAGATCGCGATCGACCACAGCATATCGTCGGGGACGTGGTCGGCCATCGTCTCCGGATGGCCGCTGCGGAAGGCCGATCGGATCCGGGCGACCTCGTCCGTCCAGCCGTGCAGTTCGACGAGTGAGTCGTAGGTCTTCACGGTGACGTAGAAGGCGATCTGCAGCCGCGCGTCCCGGATGGCCCGGGCCGGGTCGTCGTTGTCGATCGCGGTGATCAGCCAGCCCCAGCGGCGTAGCTCGGCCGCGTCACGCCCACTTGATTCGGCGCCGCGGGCCAGTTCGGGCTCGACGAGTTCGGTCCACCAGCGATCGGTGAACAGGCCGTGCCCCAGCACACCGTCGGCGCTGCGACCTACTGTCTGCAACATGATCTTGTTGAAGGCGCCGATCAAAATGGGCACGTCCAACCGGCCGAGCACGGGTGCCCGGATGTCGGCGTCGATCGTGTAGAACCGGCCCTCGTATCGAACGCGTTCGCCGTTCTCGGCGTTCAGGAACGCCCTGATCGCCTCGATCAATTCGGCCATCCTAGGTGCGGGGTGGGTGGCGTCGACACCGAACCAGTCTTTGTTCATTCGCGAGGTGCCCGATCCAAGTCCCAAGAAGATCCTGCCCGGCGCGAGTGTCCAGAGCTGCCGCACGGCCGCGGCATGCACGAAGGGGGACCGGGCGAATGCATATGCGATTCCCGGGCCAATGTAGGCCTGCGAAGTGCCGAGGGCCATCTCGGTCGCTGTGATGTACGCGTTGAGGTCGGCGAACTCACCGGCACAAAACGCCTGCGCGCCGGCGGTCTCCGCTTGTGTTGCCAGCGCAGGCCCCGGCCAAGGCAGACCCCAGTCCATGCATCCTCACATCCATCCACAGCACATCATTAACCTAGTAAGACTAGTAATTGTACGTCCTGATTGGTCGCCGCGGGAAAATTCGCCGACCGGCACGCTCGTTTAGACAAAAGTGTCAAAAATGAGTAGCCTCGAAATAAATCTGTTCAGGTGTCCCGCGTGGAAAGGGCGTTCGGACAATGCAAACCCTGCCGAGCATGCTGCCCACCGGTTGGTTCCAGGTGGCCTGGAGCGCCGACATCGCCGTCGCCGAGGTCGTCCCACTGCACTACTTCGGCCGAGACCTGGTCGCCTTCCGGCAGCTGGACGGGGTGGTGAAGGTGCTTGACGCGCACTGCCAACATCTTGGCGCGAGCCTGGCCCACGGGGGGTGCGTCGTCGAAGAAGGCATCCAGTGCCCGTTTCACGGCTGGGTGTGGAACGGCGCCGGACGCAATGTCCACATCCCGTACCAGGATCGGCCGAATAAGGCCCGACGAGTACGTTCCTACCCGGTCGCGGAGCTCAACGACTCGATCTTGATCTGGCATGACAGCGCAGGCCGGGAGCCGCTATGGGTTGCGCCGGACGCTTTCGCGGTGCTCGGAGACCATGTCCGCTCGCGGCGGTTCCACCCCTTTGGCGCCGATTGCCGGACGCGGCATGAGCGGGTAAAGGTGCATCCCCAGGTGATCGCCGAGAACGCCGTCGATCCCCACCACTTCCAATTCGTCCATCGCACCCCGATCAGTCCCGTGGTACTGCGTGAAAGCACCGATAGCTCGACCTGGTCGGCCAAGGTCGGCTTTGGCCGGAGGTGGAGCGACGGCCTGGACCGCACCGGCGACACGATGAACACGATCGAAATCTATTGGTCAGGAATCGGGCTCAGCTACAACGGCGAACACGTCCGCGACGGAATCCGAGTCATCTCCATCTGCGCGACACCGGTGGACGACACCAGATCCGACATCTTCGCCGGCTACTGGATCAGCGAGGAACCGTCAGAAGGCCCGGATGATTTTGAGGCGCGTCTGGCCGCAGCGAAACTCGCCCTGCCCGACGACATCCGGATCTGGGAGCACCAGAAGTACCTCGAACCGCCGGGTCTGGCGACCTCGGAGGCCGCAGGCTTTCGCGCGCTGCGTCGGTGGGCGAGCGGGTTTTATCCCGAACCGGAGGCCGCCGCCGAGCCGGTCGCGCATGGTGTCTGAGGGCTCGCCCCCGCGGGTAACACGCAAGTCCGACCGCACCCGAGAGTCAATCCTGGACGCTGCGCGGACCGCGTTTGCGCGCAAGGGTTTTTCGGGCGTCACCATCAAGGACATCACTGACCTCGCGCCGGTCACCCGGGCGAACTTCTACTACTACTTCTCCGACAAGACCGAGCTTTTCATCGAGCTCGGCACCGACACCTACCGCGAAGCGCTGGCGGTTGTCGAGGCTTTCATGGAGCAGGAAAGCCCGCCCAGCCGAAAGGACGTCGAGGCCTGGGTTGCCGGCTACTTCGACTACCTCGACCGCAACGGTGCGTTCGTCATCCGCTCCACCGAGGACATGCCTCCCGATCGCAAATTCCGCGCCGCGGTCGCCCGCTCGCACCGCCGAACCGCCGCCGCGCTCGGTGAGGGCATCGCAAAGATGGCGCCGACACCGCCCGACCTTGACCCCGTGGCTACCGGGCTGGTGATTATGGCGATGCTCGAACGGTCATGGCTGATGGTTCGCCACAACGAGGTCCCGTCGACGACGCGCCAAGCGGTGCTCATGGCGGCCACCGAGATGCTGTGGCGAACGGTCAACGGTCAGACCTGACCGATGTCCATTCGTCGATGAGCTTATCGATTGTGGTCAGCCGACCGAGCACGGCAATAGTGTTGTCCAGCACCTGTTCTGCATAGTCCTTGGGGGTGCCGCCGACGGCGTCGCGCGGGACGACGAGTTCGAAACCCGCCTGCGTAACATGCCCGGCAGTGTGGGTGATCGCCAGGTTCAGCGAAACGCCGGCAAGGACGATGGTGCCCACGCCGAAGCCTTTGAGCACGGGCAGTAGTTCGGAATCGAGCGTTGGGAAAAGGCCGTGGTGGCGCGGTAACACCAGATCGGTGGGTGCCAGTAGCTCGGGAAGCACTGTAGTGGAGGCGGTTCCGGGTGCCCAGTGAGCGGTTGCGGGGCCCAGGGCCCGCCAGATGCGCGCTGTTCCGGTCGGCCGGCCGCCGAGGTTGCCCTCATAGGTCGCGTGCACAACCCGCGCGCCGAACTGGCGGGCGGAATCGAGAAGTCGGCGCACACTGGAGACGAGTTCAGAGCTGTCGGCGGCCAAAGCGGGCAAGACGGACTCGGGGCCCAGCACACCGTTCTGGCATTCCACACAGACAACGGCCGTGGTCTCGGGGTCCCATGGTGTCGGAGCCATCCCTGCACCCTAGTGCATTTTTTGACACCTATGACGAAAAATTCGGTAGATCCCTTACAAAGTATCGAGTTTCGCCTTCTTTACCACGGAAGACTCTAAGGTGAAATCGTGGAGATCCGCGATCACATCTCACCGGGTAAACCTGCCCTGGTACTCGCTCGGACCGGCACGGTGATCGACTTTGCCGAGCTGGAGAAGCGTGCCAATCGTCTGGCTCACTTCTGGTATGCAGCCGGACTTCGCGAGGGCGACACGGTTGCGGCATTACTCGAGAACAATGAACACGTCCATGCCGTGATGTGGGCGGCGCGCCGAAGCGGTCTGTACTACACGTTGATCAACACTCACCTGACGGCCGCCGAGGCCGCCTACATCGTCGACAACAGTTCAGCAAAGGCGCTGATCGGGTCACGCGCGACTCGCGACGTCTGCGAAGGCCTTGCCGAGCATTCCCCCAGGGGGTTACCTGAGCTGCTGCTGATCGCCGACGACGATCTGGACGGATGGTACCGCTACCCGGAATGTGTTGCCGACCAACCCGAGACGCCGATCCCCTACGAAAGCGAAGGCGATCTGCTGCAGTACTCGTCGGGAACCACTGGCAGACCCAAGGGGATCCGCCGTGAGCTTCCGCATCTACCACCAAGCGAAGCACCCAACATCCTGATGCCGTTGATGAATGCCGTCCGAATCACCAGCGAGTCGGTGTATCTGAGCCCGGCGCCGCTTTATCACACCGCGCCGTCGTTCTGGTCGATGGTGGTGCCGGGAGGGCACCACCATCGTGATGGAGAAGTTCGACCCGGAACATGCGCTCGAGTGCATCCAGCGCTACGGCATCACTCATGGCCAATTCGTCCCGGCGATGTTCGTGCGGATGCTCAAACTGCCTGAAGCGGTGCGCATGTCCTACGACGTTTCCAACCTGCTGCGGGTGGTGCCTGCGGCCGCGCCATGCCCGGTGGACATCAAGAAACAGATGATCGCGTGGTGGGGGCCGATCATCGACGAGTACTACGCCGCTTCGGAGGCGGTGGGAGCCTCGTTCATCCGCGCCGAGGACTGGCTGACCCACCCCGGCTCGGTCGGCCGACCCTTAGTTGGGGTCCCACACATCCTCGACGAGAGCGGCCATGAGCTACCGCCTGGTGTGCCCGGCGAGATCTATTACGAGGGAGGGCATTCGTTCCAGTACCTCAAAGACGATGCGAAGACGGCGGCGGCCCACGACGCGCACGGCTGGGTGACCGTCGGTGACATCGGCTATCTCGACGTGGACGGCTACCTCTATCTCACTGATCGCCGTCATCACATGATCATTTCGGGTGGGGTGAACATCTACCCGCAAGAAGCCGAAGACCTGCTGATCACCCATCCCAAGGTGCTCGACGCGGCAGTCTTCGGTATTCCGGATGACGAGATGGGTCAGGCTGTCAAAGGCGTGGTGCAGACGGTAGATCCGGCTGATGCCAACGACGGCTTCGCGGCAGAGTTATTGGAGTGGCTGCGAAACCGGTTGGCGCATTACAAGTGTCCGCGGTCTCTCTCGTTCGAGGCGCAGCTGCCCCGGACCGATGCCGGTAAGTTGTACAAGCAGCAGCTCGTCGGCAAGTATTCGGCGAAGGGATAGGCGATCAGCCCAGTTTCAGAGGCACGCGCTCAAGTGAAAAGGTGCTCGCGGGGAACACAATCTGCGGTTCCTCACCGACTTTCACCGAAAACTCGGGAATGCGCCGGAGCCATTCGGCCACGATCAATTTCAGCTCGAGGCGGGCCAGGTGCGACCCCAGGCAGCGGTGTGGCCCGCCACCGAAGCCCCAGTGCCGGTGCACCTTTCCATCCATCACCACGTCGTTGGTCGAGATCTCGTCGCTGTCGTCGCGATTGATGGCAGCGACACACAACCGCACCATGGTGTCGGCGGGCAGCGTGACGTCCCCGATGGTGACCTCGGTGGTGGTCACGCGGGGCAGCATCGGCGCCGGCGGCTCCAGCCGGACGATCTCCTCGACGAACACATCGATCTGGTCGGGATCGTCGCGGAGGGTGGTCCTCAGCTCCGGGTTGCGGGCGAGCTCCAGCAGTGCGGAACTCATCGCCGCGGTGACGGTGTCCAGCCCGGCCAGGACGAAAAGGAAGCTCAGGCCCATGATTTCGGCGTCGTCGAGTGGCTCCTCGCCATTGAGCAACTGAGACAAGATGTCCGGCCCGGGGTCGGCCCGCCGCGCGTTGATCGCCTCGGTGAGGTACTCGACCAATTCGAGTGCCGGCGTCAGGTCGGCATCCTCCAGTGACGGCGCTTCCGAGATCGCGATGACCGCGGTTTTCCATGCGACGAGCTTGTCGCGATCCTCCAGCGGCAGCCCGAACAAGGTCAGGAATACCTGTGAGGGGTACGGGATCGCCACGTCGGCCACGACTTCGCACTCGCCTTGTGCGGCTACCCGCTCGATGATCTCGATCGCCTGCTGCTGAAGCGAGGGCAGCATCTCTTTCAAGGTGTGCGGACTGAAGAAGGGCTGCAGGATCTTACGGAACCGGGTGTGCTCTGGCGGGTCGAACGAGATGGGCACCAACGGCAGCGGGCTGCCGAGCACGTCAAAAGCCTTCTTCGAGGAGAACAATTCAGGATCGCGCAGCGCGGCCAGCACGTCCTCGCGGTGGGTCAGATAGAAGATTCCGTCGACGGACACCACCCGCCCTGCGTCGCGAAGGACCTTCCACCCCGCCCCGCGGTCTGCCGCCATCGGCAGGCTGGCGAAGGAAAGTTCGGGTGCGCCAAGGGTTTCCACGTATGCTCCCAAAGGTTAGAACGCCGACCGGTGCAAGCCACCGTCGACTTCGATCCAACTACCGGTGAGGTAGCCGGCAGGTTCTGAGCACAGGTAGGCGATGAGCGAGGCGATCTCGCTCGGTTTGCCCATTCGCGCTGCCGGCACCCGAGCTTCGCGCAGCATGAACTCGCGTCGCTCCTGATCGGTGCTCGCGCCGAGGTGCTGCTCCAGGTAGGCCAGTGCGTTCTCAGTCTCAATCCAGCCGGGCGCGACGGTGTTGACCGTGATGCCGTACTGGGCGTACTCGTCGGAGACCGTCTTGAGCAGGCCGATCGTCGACGGCCGACTGGTGTTGGCCACTGCGTGGTGGATGTTGCCCGCCGGCTCCTTGGCGGTCGCCGACCCGATGTGCACGAATCGGCCCCAGCCCGCGGCCCGCATCGCCGGCAGAACCGCTCGCAAGAGCAGGATCTGGCTCATCGTGTGCATTTCGAAGGACTCGCGATAGACATTCACATCGGTGATGTCGGCGAAATCGCCGGGCCGCTGGTATTTAGCTTGGCCGACAACGATTAGCGGCGCCCCGTGCTGGGCCGCAATCTCGCGGACGGCGTCGGTCAGCTGCCCGTCGTCGGCCACGTCGGCAGTGACACCGATGGCAGTGCCCCCTTCGGTGCGGATTGCCTCGACCGCGGCGTCGACATCGGTCTTAGTCCGCGCCAGTATCGCAACCCGCGCACCTTCCGCGGCAAGCAGTTTGGCGACCTCGAAGCCGATTCCCTTGCTGCCGCCTACGACCAGCGCCGATCGGCCGTCGATACGGTAATGCATCCGGTGCGCCGACTAGCCTCGCCGCACGTCCATGCCGGCGTCCACCTTGAGCATGCTTCCGGTGAACGAACGGCCCGCGTCGCTGAGCAAGAAGAGGATCGTGTTGCTGACGTCGCGTGGCTCGATCAGCGGCAAGCCCGGCAGCGCGGTCTGGACCGCATTGACCATGCGAGGGTTGTCCTCAATCACCTTGAACAGAGCCGGGTTGTCAGTGATCATCGGGGTCGCGCAGTTGGTCGGCGCCACGGCATTGACGCGAATGCGGTCGGGGGCAAGCATGGCCGCATACGCGCGGACCAGGCCGACGACGGCGACCTTCGACATCAAGTAGGCATCGCTGCCGCCGCGGCCGTCGGTGAGGTCCAGCAGGGCGATCATCGAACTCGTCGCGATCAGATTGCCACCCTCACCGCGTTCCTTCATGTGGGGGATCGCCACCTGGAAAGCGTTCCACACCCCGATGAGCATGATGTCGAGCCCTAACCTCAGCGCCTCCGACGCGTCGCGCTCATCGGCGTTGGTCAGGACGACCCCGGCATTGGCGAGCACCGTGTCGACGTGGCCGAACTCGGTGACGCCCGCGTCGAATGCCTCCTGTAGCGCAGCCTTGTCGCGGACGTCGGCCTTGCGGGTCAGCATCTTCCTACCGGTCTTCTCCACCAGGCGGGCCGTCTCCTCGAGATCATCTTCGGTGCCAAGTGCATAGGGCACGATGTCGAGGTTCTCGCAGATGTCGACGCCGACGATGTCGGCACCTTGCTCGGCACACATCACCGCGTGCGAACGGCCTTGCCCGCGAGCGGCTCCGGTGATGAAGACAACCCTGCCGTCCAGTGAACCCATATCTGTAAGCCTCCAGTAGCTCGCGCTATCGGCCGCGCCCTGTGGTGGCGAGAGCGCGACGCAGTGACGTGCGCCACGTTACGCCGCGGAATTGGAATCATACAACTATTTGGCTAATTTGGTGGGCGACGGAACACTCCGAGCCTTGGAAGGGATATCACATGTCCGACAGCCCCAATGGCGGTCCACGCCCACCCGACGGTGACTGGTTGGGGAGCCCCTACCTGAGGTTCGAACGTGAAGGTGCGTTTGCTATCTGCACCCTGGACCGCCCCGAGGCGCGGAATGCGATGACGCCCGCAATGTACTTCGGGATCCGCTACGCGGTGAGTCGGGTCAATGCCGACCCCGACCTCGCGGGCCTGCTCATCACGGGCACCGGCGACGTCTTCGCGCCGGGAGGTGACCTGGGTCAGAAAGCAGCAGACAACTGGATGGACTTCGCGTCCACCCTGGGAACCGACGTCACCCCGTTCGACACGCTGCGGCAGTCGGCCAAGCCGGTCGTGTCCGCGGTCAACGGCATCTGTCAGGGTGGTGGCCTGCAGATCGCGATGTGCAGTGACCTCGCCGTGGTAAGTGATCGGGCCGTCTTCCGGGTGCCCGAATTGTTCCGTGGCATCGCCGACACGTACTACAGCCAGGTACTGGCCCGGCTCATCGGACCGGTCCGGACCAAGGACCTGATGTTCACCGGACGGACGCTGAACGCGCAGGAGGCGCTCGACTGGGGCATGGTGAGCAGGGTGGTCCCGCACGACGACCTGATGAGCGTCGCCAAGGAGTTGCTCGCGCAGTGTTGCCGGACCGCTCCGGGAGCGCGCGGGTTGGTCAAGGCGAGCCTGGACAACTACCTCGGGCTCTACGACCGGATCGGCATGACGACCAGTCTTTTCGGTCCCGAGGCAGCCGAAGGTTTCCGGGCGTTCAAGCAGAAGAACTCGCCGGACTGGGTGCACCCGAAACTTCGGGTGGAGGGCCGGTTGTAGCGCGTCGCTACAGCTGGCGCGAGGCCGGCCCGTCCGCCCATTCCGGTTACTTCGGAGTGAAGCGTTGCGCGCCGTCGAGGCGCATCACCTCGCCGTTGACGTAGCCGTTTGTCAGCAGGAACGTCGCCGCGTCGGCGAACTCGTCGGGGGAGCCGAGTCGTTTCGGGAACGGTACGTTGGCGGCGAACTTGGCGATCGCCTCTTCGCCGACCGACTCCATGATCGGCGTCTTCATCGTTCCAGGTGCAATGGTGTTGACTCGGATACCCGCCGAACTCAGGTCACGGGCGGCAGCGATGGTCAGCCCGATGACACCGGCTTTTGCGGCGGCATAGGCAGTCTGCCCGATCTGCCCTTCGTAGCCCGCAATCGAGGCGGTGAGCACCAGCGCGCCCCGCTCGCCGCCATCGCGGGGTTCTGCGGTGGCCACGGCTGCGGCCACGAGTCGGGCCATGTTGTAGGTGCCATTGAGATAGAGATCGATCGTCTTGGTGAAGCCGCCGAAGTCCGCGGGGCTGCCGTCGCGCTGGACGATCCGTTGCGCCACACCGAAACCGCCGTGCGCGACGACCGCGTAGCGCAGCTGGCCGAGCTGGTTGGCCTGCTCGATCGCGCCGAGAACGCTGTCCTCACTCGTCACGTCGGTGCTCACGAACAGCGCCCCACTGCCCAGCTCGTCGGCCAGCGCCTTACCCTTGTCGGCAGCGAGATCGGCGATCACCACGCCGAGTCCGTCGGCATGGAGCCGACGGACCGTCGCCTCGCCCAGGCCGCCCGCACCGCCGCTGACAATCGCCGACGCGCCTTCGAATTTCGCTACAGTCACCAATTCTCCTTAATTACCGTTGTTTTCCAGTTGAGCCGGATCGCCCGTCACCAAACTCCACGGATCGTCCGTCGCCAAGACCAGCCGACCGAGTCGCCGCGCGTAGTTCGCGGTCGTGCCGTAATCCCCGGTCCAGCTCTGAGCGCGCAGGGTGAACAGCCACAGCGGGTGCTCGCTGGTGACACCAATCGCACCGTGCAGCTGATGGGCGACGCTGGTGACCGGGTCGACGGCGCGGCCGACCGCGACCTTCGCGACGGTGACGGCGTAGTCGGTGTGGGGGGAAGCGAAGCCGTGCTCGGCAGCGGCGGCGACAGCCAACTCCGCAGCAGCACGGGCTCTTTCGATTTCCCCGGCCATCCCGGCCAGTGACTGTTGCACGGACTGGAAGGCGCTGAGCGGACGACCGAACTGGACGCGCTGGCGGGTGTGCTGCACCGACAGCGCTGCGGCCGCGTCCAGCACCCCGATGGTCTGCACACAGCGTGACCATGCGCCGCGCCGAGCCAGCTCGGCGCCGAGCGCCGGGTCCACGTCATGCAACTGGTCGGCCGGCACGTCGAACACGAGCGAATCGCGGGGTTCGCCCGCTAGGTTGTGACCTTCCCGCAGTTGGCCGGGGATCACGTCGATGACACCGATCCGCAGGCCGGCGGGTGTGGTGACGGCCAGCAGGGCGGCGGCGCACGCTCGCGCCCACGGCACCGCGTCCGCGGTGCCGGTGATCCGGTCGCCGTCGACTTCGCCATCGGCGACCGCAACGGTCAGCGGGCCGCTGGGTAGCTCGATTCCGACCTGCTGGCCGAGCCAGCCGGCAAGCGCGTCGGTTTCTGCCAACGGCACCGCACCAGCGTGGCGGGCCAGGCCGTAGAGCGCAATGGCCAGCTCGTGCGGGCCGGCTCCCATGTCCGGCGTGCTGGTCAGCCTGGCCAGCCCGGTTTCCTCGAGGTTGCGCCAGAGCTCGGTGTCGAACTGGTCGGGGATGCCGCGATGGCCCAGACCGGCGTCGTAGGAGCGCCGCCCAAGGTCGTCGACCAGCTGACGCAGCTGCGTGTCGTCGTCCTTAGACCCTGTCACGGCGAAAACCCCGCCAGCGAGCGCGCTCATCGCAGCCCCATTCCGCGGGCGATCACGCCGCGCAACACCTCGTTGGTACCGCCGCGCAGGGTGAACATGGGCTTGTGCAGCCACGCGGTGCTCAGCATCGTCTCCAGCTCGGAATTCGGTGGCACTGCCTCGAGCAGATCGGCGATCAATCCCACGGATTCGGCTTCGAAGCGGGTGCCGAGGTCCTTCACCAGCGCGGCCTGATTCGCCGCATCGCCGCCGTCGGTGAGCGTGCGGGCCACCGACAACGAGAGCTGCCGCAGCGAGATCAACCGCGCCATCAGGTCGCCGATGTCGGCCGCGGTGCGGTCATCGGGCACCGGCCCACGACCGAGTGCGCGAATGGCGGCGAACAGTAGAGGGCCGGTGGAGAGGATCCGCTCGGGCCCGCTGCGTTCGAACGACAGCTCGGAGGTGACCTGGTGCCAGCCGTTGCCGACCTCGCCGAGCACATCGGCATCGGCTACGAAGACCTGATCGAACAGCACCTCGTTGAAGTGATGTGCGCCCGACATCAAGATGATGGGTTCGATTCGGACGCCCTCGGCATCGCACGGCACCAGGAACTGGCTGAAACCGGCGTGGCGATGTTCGGGATCCGGCGGGCTGGTGCGGGCCAGCACGACGACCTGGTGCGCATGGTGGGCGCCGCTGGTCCACACCTTGCTGCCAGAGAGTAACCAGCCGCCGTCGGCGCGGATGGCTTTGGTTTGCACGGCGGCAAGGTCGGACCCGGCACCGTGCTCGCTCATGCCGATCGACGAATAGAGCTTGCCGGCAACAATTTTGGGCAACAACCGTTCGCGCTGCTCCTCATTGCCGTAGGTCAACAGACCCGGTGCGACCTGGCGATCGGCGGTCCAGTGC
The DNA here is from genome assembly GCF_059812735.1 of Mycobacterium sp. NGS40. Classification (NCBI taxonomy): domain Bacteria; kingdom Bacillati; phylum Actinomycetota; class Actinomycetes; order Mycobacteriales; family Mycobacteriaceae; genus Mycobacterium; species Mycobacterium sp. NGS40. Next base: position 151,859 of record NZ_JCALDG010000013.1, on the reverse strand, counting down.
GCCGCCACGGGCGCACCCGCCGCGATCAGCTCCTCGGTCACCACATAGCGGTGCAAATACCCGAGACCGTGGCCGCCGTATTGCTTCGGGATGGTCAGGCCGACGAATCCGGCGGCGCCCAGCCGCGCTGAGAACTCCTGGTCCCACCCGGCCAGCCACGAGTCGACGCCGGGCTGCCACCCGAATTCAGCGCGGTCGGACTCCAAGAAGTCGCGCACGGCATGCCGCAGCTTGACCAACTCGGGCACACGGGCGCTCAACGCGTCGAACGAATTCACCACAGCCGCTTCCTAAACCGTAGGGGCCGGGGCCGACAGCAGGTAGAAGTTGGGCTTCAGGTCATCCTCGCTCGCGGCCAGTAGGTACTCCGAGAGGTCGGCGCGGCCCTCTTCGCGAAGGATGTCCTCGTCGGTGTAGAAGTGGCCGCTGCACGCCGCGGCGGGACGGGTGACCAGCGCGTGCACCGCCTCGGCCATGATCTGCGGGCTGCGGGCCTGCGCCCGCACCGCCTCCTCTCCCAACGCGACCATCATCCCCGTACTGGCGATCGTGGTGGCCGGCCACACCGAATTCACCGCGATCGGCACCGAGGCGAACTCTGCGGCCCACCCCAAGGTCAGCAGGCTCTGGGCGTACTTGCCCACCGTGTGCCCGACATGGGCGCCAACCCACCTGGGGTCCAGGTTCAGCGGGGGAGCGACGTTGACCACGTGCGCGTTGTCGGACCGGCGCAAGTGCGGAAGTGCGGCCTGCACAATCGCGAACGGCCCTTCGACATTGACCTCCAGCAGCCGGCGCAGGCTCTTGGGCGGTAGCTGCGCGGTCGGCCGCAGATCCAGGGCTCCGGCATTGTTGATGACGACGTCGATGCCGCCGAACGCGTCAGCTACCGCGTTGACGGCTGACGCGACCGCAACCGGGTCGCGCACATCGCAGGTCAGCGGGAGCGCCCGGCCGCCCGCGCGGTGCACGGCGTCCGCGGTCTCGCCAAGGGTGCCCGCGATCTTGGGATTCGGCGTGTCAGTCTTGGCCAGCAAAGCCACGGCGGCACCGTCTTCGGCGATCCGCTCGGCGATGGCGGCGCCGATGCCGCGGCTGGCACCTGTTACCAGCACGACGCGACCCTTCAGACTGCGAGGATGGTGATTGCCCACGTTTGGTTGACCTTCCGTCCGTCGCTAGGCCGTGCCGTCGAATGGTATAACTATATAGCTAGTTAGTTGCGCGATGTAACGGGCGCTCATCCACAAAAGCGGGGATCTATGACTCGGGTCTTTTCGGTCGGCACCTATTCGCCACCCTGGACTGTGCGCGACCGCCGGGTCAAGGGACCCGACGAGGACGCGCTGACCATGGCCGTCGCCGCCGGTCGCGCCGCCGATCCCGGCGCCACGGCGCAACGCGTGGTGCTGGTGTCACGTGACTTTCCGCTGCTGGAAGGCGGCAACGGCGCGGTGCTATTGGCCGCGTTGTCCCTACCGGCCGACACCCCCGTCGCCGAGGTCCTCGGCGGTGCGCCCGCGGTGCTGGACCAAATCAGCGGCGCCGGCGACAGCACCCTGGTGATCGCCGCCGACGACAACGACCTCGCGGCGGGGGCCGGCGCTGTCCTCACGGGCGACGGCGGCACCACGCTGACCCCGGCGGCGCGCCAGACGCGAAGTCTGCCGCTGACGGCCCGAGGGGAGGACGGCGCGCGCCATGCCTACGTCGACCCCCGGCTGCAACGCGAGGTGGGGGTGCGTGCCACCCTGACCCGACTGGGCCTGACCGGAACCCCGGCGCTCGCCGCCGTGGCAGGCGTGCCGCTGGCGCAAATCGCGAGCGACTTCGACACATCGCGGGCAGTTGCCGAGCCCACCGTCTCCGCCGCGGCGATCATCCGACTGCTGGCCGACGCGATCGAGGCCGGCACCTCGGGCCTGTTGCTCGCCGTCGAGCAGTCCAGCATCAGCGCGGCCGACCTCGCGGTAGCGGGCACCAACACCCGGATCGCCCGCGATGAGTTCCCGGCGCGGGAGCTACCCAAGACGCGGGTTGCCGACGGCATCGGCATCCCAATCTCGATGCCCGCGTACGCGCGGGCCTTCGAGCCGAAAATTCGCTGGGAGGCAGCGGTTTTCGACGAGAGCCCAGGAATCGATGCCGCGCCGCAGTTCCCACCCCGGTTGCGAGTCGACAATGCCGGACGGTTGGCGGCCGAATATCGGCTCGAGTCGCTGCCGCGCACCGGCACCGTCTACACCCACACCACGGTGCGGATTCCGGTACCCGACCTGCCCAGCCCGTACTCCCTGGCCGTCGTTCAGCTCGACGACAGCCCGGTGCGGGTGCTGCTGAAAGTCACCGGCGTGCCCGCGGGCGAGGCGACGATCGGTCAGCCGGGCTCCGTAGTGTTGCGCAGGATCGCCATTCGCGCGGGTATTCCCGATTACGGTTACGCATTCTGGCCCGGACGGACGCTGCAAGGAGCGGTTGCATGAGAAATGTCGCCATCGTCGGCGCGGGGATGACGCCCTTCGCCGAACACTTCGAGCTCGGCGTCAAGGATCTCATTCCGATGGCCTACGCCGAGGCGGTTGCCAAGGTTGACAAGGGTGTTCAGAAGTCGGAGATCCAGGCCGCGTGGTTCGGCGAGCTAGCGACCACCGACGGGTTCCCGTCCGGCATTTTGGCCGACACCTTGGACTTGACGGACATTCCAGTGACGCGCGTCGAAAATGCCTGTGCCACCGGTAATGATGCGATTCGCAACGGAACGTTGGCCATCGCCTCCGGCCTCTACGATGTGGTCCTAGTGGTCGGGGCCGACAAGGTTCGCGAAACCTCCTCGAACACCACGTTCTGGGACTGGGCCGCGATGACCCGCGACAACGCATGGGACTACCCGCTGGGGCTGGTTGCGCCGGCCAACTTCGCGCTGCACGTGATGCGATATCTGCACGAGTCGCCGGCGACCAAAGAGCACATGGCGATGGTGGCGGTGAAGAACCACTTCCACGCCGTCAAGAACCCGAAAGCTCAACTGCGCTACGAGATCACCGTCGAGCAGGCGCTGGCCGCGCCGATCGTGGTCGAACCCTTCGGGCTCTACGACTGCACCCCGCAGAGCGACGGCGCCGCCGCAGTGATCTTGGCCGCCGAGGACGTCGTCGACCACTACACCGACCGTCCCGTCTGGGTTCGCGGCGTCGGGCTGGGTATGGACCGGGTGATGCACCAGCACAAGACGGACATGACCACGTTTCCGCCGACGGTGCGTGCCGCCAAGGCCGCGATGGCGATGGCCGGTGTGACGCCGCGCGACATCGACGTCGCCGAGGTCCACGACTGCTTCACCGGCGTCGAGCTCATCAGCTACGAAGATCTGGGGTTCGCCAACCGCTTCGAGGCCTACAAGCTGGTGGAAGGCCGCGAACACTATGTGGGCGGATCGATTCCGATCAACCCAAGCGGCGGGCTGAAGGCCAAGGGGCATCCGCCGGGAGCTACCGGCGTGGCGCAGTGCTACGAACTGTTCAACCAGCTTCGCGGAGAAGCCGAGAATCAAGTCGACGGCGCACGAATCGCGTTAGCGCACAACATCGGCGGGCCGACCGCGGTCTCCGCGGTCACCGTCCTTTCCAACCAGAAGAACTGATAGGACCATCAGATGACCACTTCCGAGATCGCCACCCTACCCGGTTACGAAGAGTTTGCGCCGTGGCTGCTGGTGGAGAAGACCGGCAACGTGCACGTGATCAGCATCAACCGGCCGGAGGCGTTCAACGCCGTCAACGAGGAGGTGCACCACGCATTCGCGACGATCTGGCGGGTATTGGCCGCCGACGACGACGTGCGCGCGGTGGTGACAACCGGTGTCGGAAAAGCATTTTCGGCGGGCGGCGACATGGTGATGTTCGGGCGCCTCATCGAGGACCCGGTGGCACGTCAGTTTCAGATCACCGAGGCCCGCACGGTGTTTCTCGAGGTGATCAATTTCCCCAAGCCGCTGGTGTCGGCCGTCAACGGCCCGGCTGTGGGGCTTGGCTGCTCGATCGCTTTGTTGAGCGACTTCCTGGTGATGGGGGAGAACAGCTACCTGGCCGACCCGCATGTCGCGGTCGGCTTGGTTGCCGGCGACGGCGGTGCCGCGATGCTGCCGCTGCTGATCGGCCTGATGAAAGCCAAAGAGTATGTGCTGCTGGGGGATCGGATCACCCCGGCCATCGCGGACAAGCTGAACCTCGTCACCAAGGTGGCCACCGACGACACCGTGCTCGACGAGGCGCTCGCGATCGGCGAGCGACTCGCCGGTCTGCCGCCCCAGGCGCTGCGCGCCAGCAAGGTCGCGATGAACATGCACCTGTCGCGGGCCGCGCTCGGCGTGCTGGAGTACGCGCTGGCCGAGGAATACACGTCGTTCACAACTCCGGAGTTCCAGGAGCGGGTGGCCGCGTTTCGGGCGCGCTCGAAGAAGTAGCTTCCAGGGGCCGGCGCGGGAGCGGTCAGCGGTAGGCGGTCACTCGCGCGGTGATCGCCACCTTGCCGTCGTCGCCGATGGCCTGCGCATCGCTCACACCGGTGTTGCGGCCTATCCGCATCGCCGTGCCCTCATAGCGGGATTCGGCGCCGGCGAAAAACGGGCGAAGAAAGTTCACTCGCAGCGAGCCGGTCTGCAGCAGACCGTCGGCGGGGTCCCGGTTTAGCGCCGCCGATGCCGCGAGCTCCAGGCCGGCGGCGGCGACGCCCCCGTGCACGATGTCGATGTCGTTGTTCAGGTTGCGGTCCACACGCTGCGCCAGCACCGTCGCCGGACCATCCTGCGCAACGTGCACCGCCATCAAGTCGGCGAAAGTGGTCTCGCCCGACCGGCGCAGCGTCTCCGGCCGTTGCTGGGGGACGACGTCGCCGGCGTGGATGAAGAACGATCGCACGATGCCGGTGCCGATAACCGTGCCGCGATAGGTCAGTGTGCAGATTCCCAGCGACGTGGCACCCAGTGGACCCGGCGAGTGCGCGCTGGCCAGCACTGTGCCGTCGAGGTCACCGACATCGGGGCTGAGGTCCATCGACAGCTCGCTTGACACCGTCCACTGGCCTGGCCGTCTGCGGTAATGGTTGACGATCCCGGCGGCGGCGTCGACGAGGATCGCCAAGGGGCCCACAGTGGGAGCGCCGGTGTACGGATTGCGGAATCGGTGCATCGGCATCGACAGCACGGCGATGGCCTTGGCCGGGTGTGATTCGACGTATTCGATACCGAACCGGACCTGTATCGAGTCCGGTGTCTCGAGATCGTGCTGGTTTACCTGTTCGTCGACGCCGGTCATTCGAGAAGGTCTACGACAGTGGACAATTCGGCCCCGGTCAGGACGAACTCCTCTGCCTTTTGCAGATGGCGCTTCCAGAGCTCGCCGGCCTTCTCGGCGTCGCCGTCCTTGATCATGTCCAGCACCATCCGGTGAGTCTTGGCCGAGCGGCGGACCGCCTGCTCGGCTCGCGTCCCCTTGGTGGGCTGCAGCGACCGGTTGGCCTTCTCGATGATGTGATGCAGCATGTCGCTGACGATTTGCAGGGTGCTGTTGCCCGACAACCGCGCGATCGCGGCGTGGAAGTCGGTGAGCTGATCAACGGCTTCGCTGCCGGGATTCAGCTGCGATTCGCGTTCGACGATCTGCTCGAGTTCGGCGATCACCTTGGGATTGCGGTCCTTGGCCAACTGCTCGACCATCGGAACCTCGAGCGTCACTCGTGCGTCGTAGACGTCCTTCACCGTGACGCCTTCGTATTCGAGGATCAAGCCGGCGTAGCGGGCGAGCGTTTCGCGCCGGGGGCGCGTGACGCGGGCCCCACCGCGTACCCCACGCTGAACCTGAATCAGCGACTCCGATTCGAGCACGCGGAACGCTTCTCGCAGCGTTGGCCGGGACACGCCGAAACGCTCCATCAGCTCCGATTCCGGCGGCAACATGGTGCCTTCGGTGATCTCGCCGCGGATGAACATCCGCCGCAGCACCGTGGCCACCCGATCGGCCATCTTCGGTTCTCGAAGACTGGTGACCTCCATTGCAACCTCCGCCGCTGCGAATATGCGAATTAACTAACCATTTAGCAGGTTAGCCGAAATAGCCGGTTGAGCCGCCAATTCGCGACCGTCAGTTAGCAACGTCACCCTTAATACCCCATCGCCCGTCCCATGAGGTCCTTCATGATCTCGGTGGTGCCCGCGTAGAGCCGCTGCACCCGCGAGTCCCGCCAGAGCCTGGCCACTTCATACTCGTTGATATAGCCGTAGCCGCCGTGCAGCTGCAGGCATCGGTCGATGATCTCCCACTGAACTTCGGAGGTCCACCATTTCAAGCCTGCGGCATCTTGATCGGTCAGCGTGCCGTCGTTGACCGAGAGCACGCATTGATCGAGATACGTTTGTGCGGCGTCGAGTTTGGTCTGCATTTCGGCGAGGAAGTGCCTATTGACCTGAAACTTGCCGATCGGTTGCCCGAACGCGGTGCGCTCCGATGCGTAGGCCTTGGTCAGGTCGAGCGCACGGCGGGCGGCCGGCAACGCGTAGCAGGCCACGCCGACCCGCTCGCTCGGCAGGTTGGAGACCAGATGATAGAAGCCGCGGTTGAGCTCTCCCACAAGGTTCTCCTTGGGCACCTTGACATCCTCGAAGAACAATTCGGCAGTGTCGGCGGAGTACTGGCCGATTTTGTCGAGCTTGCGGCCACGGGTGAAACCCTCCATCCCGTCCTCGATCATCAGCAGGCTGATGCCCTTGTGCCGGGCGGAAGGATCGGTCTTCACAGCCGTCAGCACCAGCTTGGACAGCAGCCCGTTGCTGATGAACGTCTTCTGGCCGTTGACCACCCAGTGGTCGCCCTCGTCGCGGGCGGTGGTCTTGATGCCGGCCAGGTCGGATCCGGCCGCGGGCTCGGACATCGCGATGGAACCGATGTACTCGCCCGCGACGAACTTGGGCAGCCAGCGTTCCTTCTGCTCCTCGGTGGTCAGATCGTTGAGATACGGCACCAGGATGTCGTTCTGCACGCCCAGGCCGATGCCGACCGAGCCGGTCAGGAACATTTCCTCGGAGATGATCTGGTTGAACCGGAAGTCCTTGACTCCGAGCCCGCCGTACTTCTCGTCGAACTCCCAACCGATCAATCCGTGTTCGCCCGCTTCCAGCCAGGCCTCGCGGCTCACCTTGCCGTCGCGTTCCCACTTCTCGACGTTCGGCACGCATTCGCGTTCGAAAAAGCTCCTTGCGGTGGCGCGGAACTCGTCGTGAATCTCGTCGAAAATGTTGCGGCGCATACGCTTCCTTCTACTCGGCCCACGTGACGACGGCCGGCAGGGCGCGGCCGGGTGCCCAGTCCTCGCCGGAGTCCTCGAAGAGTCGCTCGGCGAGCAGCCCTTCGAGCTGATCGTGCGACCCACAGAGCGCGTCGACCTGGAATCCGCGAGTGACATAGCGGTGCAGGTCGTGCTCGGCGGTCAGTCCGATTGCCCCGCACACCTGCAGTGCCACGTCGCTGGCGGCGCGGTGTGCCCGGCCCGCGGCGGCCTTGGCGGCCAGGGCCAACAGCTCGCCGCCGTCTCGCCACGATTCGCCCAGCAACGCCCGCGCGCCCTCGAGCACCGCCGAGGCATCGGCCAGTGCATGACGCGGCGATTGAAATGACCCGATCGGTGAGCCGAACTGGACGCGCACGCTGACGTGCTCGACCGCGATGCGCAGCGCCTGCGCGGCCAGTTCGACCAGTTCGGTGGCCAGACCACGATGGGCCGCGGCGACGGCGTTCTTCCATTCGGTGGAGGCCTCGACCAGCGGGACGTCAAGTGATCCGCTCACCCGCGTCCAGTGCGTCGACACATCAAAGGTGTCCAGCCGCTGGCCGTCGAGCCGCGTTGCGTCGACCACGCCCGCCGACACCGCGCCCGTCGACCCGGACACCGGCACCACGATTCGACCCTCCAACGGCCCCAGGACGATGCCCGAGACCCGGTCAGTATCGGAAGCCACCACACCACCGGTGGACAGGTCGGGCAGCAGCACGTGATCCGCGGGACCGTCGAGCACTGCGGCCAGTTCGGCCAACATGATGCGGTCCAAGCAGTCCGTCAGGGCCAGCGATCTGCCTTGCGCGCGGAACAACAGGGCGGCCGCCTCGACGGGGTACTCGGCCTCGATCTCCGACCAGCCCAACTCGGCCAGCCGCCCACCGATTGCCAGGTGCTCACCGGCGTTCTTGCCCGCCAGCTCCTCGAAGAGGCGAAACACCGCCTCTTCGACCATCTGCCACGACTCGTCGGCCGCCGGCGCATTCCTCATCGTTTCTCCTTGGGCAGCCCGAGCAGGTGGTCGGCGATGATGCCACGCTGCACTTCGGCGGTGCCACCCATCACTGTGGCGGCGCGCGAGTACCACCACTCGGCCCGCGCGGTGTCCAGTTCCGCGCCGCCGCGGCCCGTACCGCCAATCAGGTGCGCCCGCTCGATTTCCAGGATGAGGTCGTTGACCTCCTTCTCGGCGCGGCCGAACAGCAGCTTGTCGATGCTGCTATCGGCGCCGACCGCCTCGCCCGCGGCCAATCGGCGCACGGTGGTGGCAGTGCGCGCCTGGGCGGCCGACACGTCGACGTACACCCTGGCAAAGCGCCGGCGCTGCGCGTCGGTAGCGCCGGCGGTCACCATGTGCTCACGCAATCGACCCAATTCGGTGAGCACCTTGTTCAGCACCGCGTAGCCGTACATGCCGCGTTCGTACTGCATGAGGTGCATCGCCACGGCCCAGCCGCCGTCGACGTCGCCAACGACGCGCTCACCCTCGACTCGGACGTCGTCGAAGAACACCTCGGCGAGTTCGCGGCGCCCGCTGGCCAGCGCGATGGGGCGAATGGTGACGCCCGGTGCGTCGGCGTCGACCATGATCATCGTCAGCCCGCGGTGCCGGCTCTCGGGGGTTCCGGTGCGGACCAACGCCAACAGGCGCGTGGCGGTGGGCCCTTGGCTGGTCCAGATCTTCTGGCCGTTGACGACGAATCCTCCGGCCCCGTCGTCGACCGCGCGGGTGCGCAGGCTGGCCAGGTCGCTGCCCGACTCGGGTTCGGAGAAACTCTGGCCCCACCACTCGGCGCCGCTGAGGTATCCCGGCAGGTACGCCGCGGCAAGGTCGGGGGCGAACTTCAACAGTGCGGGGCCGAGGGTCTCCAGCGTCCAGTGCTGGGCCGGAATGGGCAGCATCGCGTGGCCGAGTTCCTCGAAGTACACCGCACGGTGAATCTCGTTGCCGCCCAATCCGCCTGCGGCCTCCGGCCAGCCGTACCGGTTCCAGCCGTCGGCGTGCAGCCTGGCCATCACCTGTGCGTCGTGCGCAAGCCCATCCTCGGCACTGGTGAACGCGGCCGCGCGCCAGCCCTCGGCCGCCTCCACATCACGCAGGTAGCGCCGGAAGTCCTCGCGGTACGTTGCGACGCTGGACAGGTATTCGGGGTGGCGACCGCTATGTAGGGCACTATCGACAGGGGCGGACAACTGTTGCCCTTTCGTTGGTTCTCGCGTCTCGCCAGCCGGAGCTGAATCCGCTAAACAGTTATCTATAACAAGGTACACTAGCCCACGCCGACAATTCTGCGAGAGGGAGCGCCAATGACGGCTTCACCGGTCGCCGCAACAACTGTCCATTTCAATCCCGAGGCCAGGCTTTTCATCGACGGCCGGCTGCGGGATTCGTCGACCGGCAAGACCGTCGACAACATCAATCCGGCTAACGAGGAAGTGCTGGGGCTCGCCACCGACGCCAGCGCCGAAGACATGGAAGAGGCCATCGCCGCTGCCCGGCGCGCCTTCGACACCACCGACTGGTCGACCAACCACGAGTTCCGTCAACGCTGCCTGATGCAGTTGCACGACGCGCTACAGGAGGAAGCCGAAGATATCCGCGCCGAGCTGATCGCGGAGGTCGGCGCGACGGTGGGGATGACCCACATTGCGCAGCTGGGATGGCCGCTGGCCGACGCCATCCGGTGGCCGGCGCAGTACATCTCGGAGTTCACCTGGGAGCGGATGCTCGACCAGGACGCCAAGATGGGTGTGCCGTACAACCGCGTCGTGGTCAAGGAGCCGATGGGCGTCGTTGGCGCCATCACGCCGTGGAACTTTCCGTTCGAGATCATCAGCAACAAGGTGGGCCAGATCCTGGCCACCGGGAACACGATGGTGCTCAAGCCGGCCATCGAGACACCCTGGACTGCCCTGCGGTGGGGTCGGATCATCGCCGAGAAGACCGACATCCCGGCCGGCGTGGTCAACATCGTTCCGGCGTCGGACAACGACATCGCCCAGGTGCTGGCCACCGACCCGCGGATCGACATGGTCTCCTTCACCGGATCGACGGCGGTCGGCAAACTCATCCAGCGGCTCTCGGCCGACACCATGAAACGCAACATGCTCGAGCTCGGCGGCAAATCGGCGTACCTCGTGCTCGACGACGCCGACATGGCCACGGCGCTGCCCGGCTGTATCGGCGCCCTGATGCACTCGGGGCAGGGGTGCGCGCTGGCCACCCGGATGCTGGTGCCGCGCTCGCATTACGACCAGGCCGTCGAGGTCGCCTCCGCGACATTCGGCTCACTGGCCGTCGGTGACCCCGCGGACCCGAATACCTTCTGCGGACCGCTGATCTCGGCCAAGCAACAGGCCCGGGTGCTGAACTACATCGAGATTGCCAAGCGTGACGGAGGCCGCGTCACCACCGGCGGCGGGGTCCCCGACGGCCTGGACCGCGGATACTTCGTGGCACCGACCGTCGTTGCCGACGTCGCCCCGGACCACACGATCTTCCAGGAGGAAGTGTTCGGGCCGGTGCTGTCCATCACGCCGTACGACGGTGGTGACGACGGAGCCGTCGAGCTGGCTAACAACTCCAGCTACGGCCTGGCCGGCGGCATCATGGGCTCCAACGAGCGCGCCATGGCCGTCGCCCGCCGCATCCGCACCGGCTCGCTGATGATCAACAGCGGCATGTACTACGGCGCCGACGCCCCCTTCGGGGGCTACAAGATGAGCGGTATCGGCAGGCAGAACGGCATCGAGGGCTTCGAACAGCATCTGCAGACCAAGACGATCGGATACCCCCTATGAGCGACATCCTCAGCGGAATACGCGTCGTTGAGCTGGCGGCGTGGACGTTCGTTCCGGCCGCCGGCGCCGTGCTCGCCGACTGGGGCGCCGACGTCATCAAGATCGAACACCCCGAGACCGGCGACCCGCAGCGCGGCCTGATCAGCTCCGGGGTCGTCACCGGTGCAGGGGGAGTGAACCACTTCATCGAGCAGCCCAACCGCGGCAAGCGCAGCATTGGGCTGGACACCTCCACCCCGGAGGGGCTCGAGCTGCTGATGAAGCTGCTTGAAACCGCCGACGTCTTCGTCACGAATCTGCTGCCGGATTCGCGTCAGCGGATGGGGATCGACGTCGACCAGGTGCGGGCGCGCAACCCCAAGATCATCTATGCCCGCGGCCACGGCTACGGCACCCGTGGGGACCTCGCCTCGCAGGGCGGCTTCGACCTGGCGGCCTACTGGGCGCGCGGCGGCATCGGCGATGCCTATTCGGCCGGTGACGGCTCCTACCCGCCCATTCAGCGGCCGGCGTTCGGCGACTCCTACGGCGGGCTGGCGATCGCGGGCGGAATCGCCGCGGCCCTGGTGAAGCGCGAGCGCACGGGCGAGCCGTCGGTCGTCGACGTGTCGCTGCTCAACGCCGCGATCTGGCAGTTGGGTCCTGACATCGTCGGATCAGGTGTCACCGGTCAGGACATCCCGAAGTTCAACCTGGACGAGATGCCCAACCCGGTGGCCAGCATCTACAAGACCCGCGACAACCGGTTCATCGCCTTCGTGCTGCTGCAAGCCGACCGATTCTGGGCGGACTTCTGCACCCGGCTGGGCCGCACCGACCTGATCGAAGATGAGAGGTTCGCCACCGCGGCCGTGCGGTTCGGCAACCGGCAGGAGTGCATTCGCGAGTTGCGCAGCGCCTTTGAGTCCCAAGACCTTTCACACTGGGAGAAGGCATTCGCCGGTTTCGACGGGGTGTGGGACGTCATGCACACCGCGCACGAGGTGCACAGCGATCCACAGGTGATCGCCAATGGATATTTGCCCAAAGTCACCGATGCGAACGACAACAAGTTCGCGCTGGCGGCCAGTCCCGTGCAATTCGATGAGACACCCCTGGACCTCACATGTGCGCCGGGCCACGGTGAGCACACCGACGCGCTACTCGCCGAACTCGGGTTCAGCGAGGACGAAATCATCGAGTTCAAAATCAATTCGGTTGTGCTGTAGTGGGTTCCGAGGAACTTGCGCGGCGCTTCCTGCACGTCAACCTCAATTGTTCCTCGCTGGACGCCACCGAGGGCCTCTATGTCGGGCGGCTGGGGCTCTCGGCGCGAATGCGCACCGATCCCAAAGTTCCGACCGACGGCAGCATCCTCGGCATCGACGGCGACCAAACCTTCTGTGAGACCTCGTTTCTCTACGACTCACGAGGCGCCCGCGCCGGCTGTGCTTTGGAGGCCATCGAGTTTCACAGCCCGGCGCTAAAACCCGACCCGAACAGCGACCCGACCCGTCCCGGCATCCGGTCGACGCTGCTGACCGTGGCCGATCTTGATGCAACCGTCACAGCGTTGCGCGCGGCCGGCATCACCGTGAGCGAGCCGGTCGACGGCCTGATTTCGGGCGCCAAGTCGGTTCTCGCACTCGACCCCGACGGCGCGGTCATCGAGCTCGCCCAAGCCCCAAGCGACAAGCCGGGGGCGGTGTTCGCCGGAATCCGCGTCGCCGCCATCGACGCGGTGGCCACCGGAGAATTCCTCACCGCGATCGGTTTTATTCAGGTCCAAACGCCGGCGCACGTCGAGGTCGCCGGCGATCAACTCGCGCCGGGCGGGTCACCCACTCCCGTCAAGTGCGCGGTGTCTCGCTATGCACTCGCCGAGGACGCGCATCAGTTCACCCTGACCGTTGTGGAACATCCCGACACCCGTAACGCGGATCCGGTGCCGTGGGGCGGAAATCGCCAGGGGTTGTACCGGTGCGCGCTGCGGGTGGAAAACACCGAAGCCGCAATGTCTTTGGTTCCGGATTCCGTTGAGGTGATGGGTGATCCGGTGTGGTGTCCGTTGCCGGGGACGAAGATCGACGGGCTCTACATCTCGTTCCTGCGCTCACCCGACGGAGTGGTATTCGAATTCGTCGAGCGGCCGCTGAGCTTCTTTACACGATGAGTGGGTGACCGATGGATCTGCAGATGACGGGGAAGGGCTACGTCGTCGTCGGCGGCACAGCCGGCATGGGCCTGGCCGCAGCGCGCGCGCTGGCCCGCGAGGGCGCGGCCGTCGTGCTGGTCGGGCGCGACGCCGACCGCGGCAAGAACGCCGCCCAAGAAGTCGCCGCCGCGGGTGCGGAGTCGGCACACGGACTGTCGTTCGATGTCAGCCAGCCCGGAGCGGCGGCAGCCGCCGTCGACGAAGCGGCCCGGATACTCGGCAGGCTCGACGGCATCGCCATCACGATGGGGACCGCCGGGATGATGCCCATCGACGCCGACGACGACGCCTGGGACACCGCGTTTCACGACGTTCTACTGGCGACCACCCGCAGTGTGCAGGCCGCGCTGCCGCACCTCGCCGTCAACGGGGGCGCGATCGTGACCACGGCCGCGTACTCGGCACGCTCGCCTCACGAGCCGCGGCTGCCGTATGCGAGCCTCAAGGCGGCCGTTGCGACGTTCACCCGCGGCATCGCACGTACGCACGGGAAATCGGGTATCCGCGCGAACAGCGTCGCCCCCGGTGCAGTGGAAACCGATGCGCTGCATGCCATTCGCGGATACGTTGCCGAAAGCAAAGGCTATCCCTACGACGAGGCCCTCGAGCGGGCGCTGGTGGAGGACTTCGGGTTCGACGCCGCGCTCGGTCGCCCCGGCCAGCCGGACGAGATCGGCGCGCTGATCGCCTTCTTGCTCTCGGATATCTGCGCTTTCGTCACGGGACAGACTATCTACGCCGATGGCGGGGCGCCGTAATCAGGCCGTCGGGAGCGGGCCGGCCAGTCCGCGGGGTGAGGTCCCGTAGAGCCAGCTGACGGCCTGCCCGATCTCCGAAAAGACTAGACCTGCACCGTCTTTGGCGTGGTAGGCGGCCGGCGCTTCGGTGAAGCCCTCGATGCGGGTCAGCTTGTCGCCGTTGATGCGCAGGATCTGCCCGGTCAGCCAGGACGACTGCGCGGACTGCAGCCAGGCCACCACGGCGGAGCTGCGGGCGGGATCCAGCGCGGGGTCGTCGGCGCGGCCACCGAACACCTCGGCCGTCATCCGCGACCTCGCCAGCGGGGAAATCGCGTTGACCGCAACACCGTAACGCTGCGCCTCCATCGCGGTAACGACCGTCAGGTTGGCGATCGCGGCCTTGGCCGCGCCATAGGCACTCTGCCCGACATTGCCCCACAACCCCGCGCCGGAAACCGTGTTGACGATGTGGGCATCGATCGGGTTGCCTGCTTTAAACTGCGCACGCCAGTACTCGCAGGCATGTCGGGTGACCGCGAAGGTGCCTTTCAGATGTACCGCGATGACGGCGTCCCAATCGGCCTCGCTGGAGGCGGCGACCATGGAATCACGCAGGATGCCGGCATTGTTCACTACGCCGGTGAGGGTACCGAAGGTGTCGACGGCGGTGGAGATCATGTGGGCGACGTCATCCCACGCCGACACCGAACCCGTATGTGCGACGGCCTTGCCGCCGGCCGCCTCGATTTCGGCGACAACGTCGGCCGCGGGGCCTTCCCCGTTGCCGCTTGAGCCATCCCTGCCGACGCCTGGATCGTTCACAACGACGGCTGCGCCCTGCTTGGCCAACTCGAGGCAGTGGGCTCGGCCGATTCCCCGGCCGCCGCCCGTCACCAAAACGACCTTGCCGGTCAGCGGACCTTCAGGCATTGCTCGTTATCCCCTTCACTTCGAGAACAATTCGGTGATGAGTTGCCGGCGTTGCGACCAGTCTGCTGCGCGCAGGTCGACGTATCCGGACTCGGTGACGATCACGTCCACGTCGTGGGCGGGCGTGGAGGCGGGACGGCTGAGCTGCTCGACGAGCGGTGAGCGCCCGTTGTTCCTCGTAGGAACGGCAATGATCGACAGTCCGCCGCTGCTCATTCGGGCGGCCGCGCAATAGTCGGGATGCCCACCGATGCCACCGAACACCTTGTCGCCCAAGCCCTCGACGTTGATCTGCCCGTACGGGTCGATCTCGATGGCGGTGTTCACTGCGACCAGCGGTGACCCGCGGGACAGCCGGGTGAGGTCGTGGGTGTAGTCGAGCCCGCGCAGGATCCGGCGCCCGTCGGCCCAGTCGTAGAGCGCGTCGCTGCCCAGGAGATACGTCGCCGACGGTGTACCCACCAGCAGGCCGCGGTTGTCGAGGTCGACGACGGCGTCGGTGAGTAACCCGGTGTCGATGTGCAACGGCACCTGTGTCCGGCGCAGCAGCGCGGTGCCGAGCTGGCCTGGGCCGTACTGGATCCGGGCATCTTCGGGGAGCAACTGCAGTACCGCGTCGGCGAGCGCGTCGTGCATCGGCTCGGGGTCGCGGTGCGGTACTCGCAGCGGTCCGGCCGCGACCGTGCCGAGCACCTCGACGCTCGACGGATCGAGTGCAGGCCCGGCATCCGCTGCCGGGGCCGCGAAGTCGACCATCGCCAACGTCGTGGTGCCACGGTCAACCAGCGCCCGCTGCCAGGACACTTCGGTGCCGAACTGCAACGAACCATCGCGACGTACCAGCCGGGTCAGCAGCACATCGGGTTGCAGGACGTCGGTCAGCAGCGCGGGTATCGCGGCCAGCCGCGTCGGTGTGAATCGCCCCTTCGAGCTGCGCAATAGGTCGCGCACGCCCCAACCGGGCATCAACGCAACGACTTCGGCGAACGCGTCCGCGTCGAGGCCGTCGATCGGGGCGGGCAGCCAGCCCAGTATCAGGCGCACCGAGCCCACCTCGCCAGCGGCGGCGCTCAGCGCCGCCCCGACCGACCCGCCGTCGTCGAGGCAGCGCAGCGCGCCCACCCCGTCGCCGAGGGCCACTGTCATTCCGGGGCGCAGCGCGGCGCGCAGCGCTGCGGCGAACTCAGTTGTGGTTAAAGCTGTTGTCATCGAGGCTCTTTGGGAAGCCCGAGCACCCGCTCACCGAGGATGTTGCGCTGAATCTCGCTGGTGCCGCCCAGGATCGTCTGCGCCCGCCCGACCAGCATGTGATGCACCAGCCCGTCGTCCGCGGGGTCGGTGCACGCGTCGGTGCCCAGCACTTCGGTGGCCATGTCCCCGAGGTCCTGGTCGGTTTCCGAGGTCATCAACTTCAGCACCGAGAAGGCCGGCGACGTGAGGTCGCCGGAGTCGATGGCGCGCTGCCAGGTGTAGCGCAGCAGCCACATTCGGGCCCACAGCCGGGTCATCGACCTGGACACCACGGGGTCGAGCAAGTCGCGGTCGCGGGCGGCGTCGACCATGCGTTCGTGTAGGCGGAACATGGAGACCGCTTGCGAACCCAATGTCAGGCGCTCACGCCCCAGCGTCACCATCGCCACGGTCCAGCCCTGACCGACGTCACCGATCAGGGCGTCGTCGTCGAGCTCGGCGCCGTCGAAGAAGACTTCGTTGAACTTGCTCTCGCCGTCCATCTGGGTCAGCGGGCGGACCGTGACACCCGAGGTATCCATGGGTACGACGAACATCGACAAGTCACGGTGCTTTTCTGGACCCGTGCGGGCGAGCAGCAGCCCGAATCGGGCCGAGGCGGCCGCCGAACTCCACACCTTCTGGCCATCGATCCGCCAACCGGTCGTGGTGCGTTCGGCCCGGGTGCGAACGCCGGCGAGGTCTGATCCGGCGCCCGGTTCGGAGAACAACTGACACCAGACGTCGTCGCCCAACCGGATCGGCTCCAGGTAGCGGTCTTTCTGTTCCTGGCTGCCGAACTTGATCAGCACCGGACCGACCAGGTCGGCGCCGGTGATGTTGAGCTGGCGGGGCACGTCGGCGCGTGCGCACTCCTCGGCGAACACCGCCTGGTACGCCACCGTCGCTGCGGCACCGCCGAACTCGCGCGGCCAGTGCAGGCACGCGTAGCCGTGGTCGGCCAGGTAGCGGTGCCAGATTCGGCCGGGCCCGACATCATCCGCGGTGGGCGTGGGCCCGTAGTTCCGCAAACCGGCCGGCCTCGGTGCGCTGTGCAGAAACGAGCGGATCTCCGCGCGTAAGGCGTCGACGTCGTTGGGTTCTTTCGTCACTTGTGGCGAAGCCGGCAGCTGAGTCGACGGCTCCAGCGTCGATAACCTGTCCCAGTGCTGGGCCGGGGTGCCGAGTATCACCTCGTCCGTGCGGGCGCGCCGGAAGTACAGGTGTGCGGAATCCTCCCAGGTAAAGCCGATGCCGCCGTGAATCTGGACGTTTGCCTTGGTCGCGTTGCGCAGCGCCTCTGAGCAGACCGCCTTGGCCATGCTCGCCCGCCAGCCCGCTTCGGCGGCGGCAGCGGAGTCCGGATCGTCGAGAGCCTCCAGGGCCGCCTGTGATGCCGAGCGCGCCCACTCGAGATCGACGAGCATGTCGGCGCACTTGTGCTTGATGGCCTGAAAGCTGCCGATCTGCCGTCCGAACTGCTCACGCGTGCGGGCATAGTCGGTGGCGATCTCGAGCACCCGCTCGCAGGCGCCGATCTGTTCGGCCGACAGCACCGCCAGCGCGATGTCGACGTTGCGCTCGACGACGTCGCCCAGGGGTGCGTCGCCGGATAGCCGCAGTGCCGGCGCCGAGCTGAGCGTGATGGTGGCCATCGGCCTGGTGTGGTCAAGCACGCGTTCGGCCTTCGCGACGACGCTGTCGATAGTCGGGTCGAGCAGGAACACCGCCGGCTCGCCATCTTCGTCGATGGCGACCACGACGAGGTCGTCTGCAACGGAACCGCCCAGCACGTGGCGCACCGTGCCGTCGAGGTTCCAATCATCCCCGGCGCGCGTAGCGCTCAGCGTCACCGCGGACGGTCGCCACAACCCGCCGTCGCCGGTAAGGGCGGCGGCAGCGGTGCGGCGACCTTCGATGAGCCCGGTGAGTCGCTTATCGGCATCCGGGTCGCGCTCGGTCAAGTCGAGCAGCAGGCCGGTGGCCAGCACCGTGGAGCTGACGAATGGCACCGGGGCCAGCGCGCGACCGAGTTCGTGGGCGACCACGCCCAGCGCGGACGCGCCGTAACCGGCGCCGCCCAGGTGTTCAGGCAGCGCGATGGCGGCTATCCCCACCTGGTTGCACAGCACGTCCCACAGCACCGTGTCGAAGCCGGAACGTCCGGCTACGCCGCCCCGGTCGACCTCGCCGTATGCAACCGCGCGCACTCGTTCCTCGGATGCCAGTCGCTCACAGGCGGAACGCACCGACTGCGCGAGTTCCTGACGTTCGTCAGCGGACAACGTCGTCATCGGGTTCCTCCTGCGATCTGCCGGGCCAGCTCGGACTTGGCGACCTTGCCGAGCCCCGTCAGCGGGAACTCGTCGACGAGGACGAGCCGCTCGGGCCACTTCTGCTTCATCAGCCCGCGTTCGTCGAGGAACGTGCAGAGTTCGTCGAGGGTGACGTCGCGATGGCGTGGCGAACGACGCACGACCGCGCACACCAGCTCACCGCGCAGTTCGTCGGGCTGGCCGAGGACGGCGATTTCGTCGACCAGGGGGTGGGCCAGCAGTTCGTTCTCGATCTCGTCGGGGGCGACGTTCTCGCCCTTGCGAATGATCAAATCCTTGGTGCGACCGGTGACCACGATGCGGCCGTCCGGGCGAAGGTGGCCCCGGTCGCCGCTGCGGAACCACCCGTCCGCGGTGATCGCGTCGGCCCACTGGTCGTGCTGCAGATATCCCGGTGTCAGGTTGTCGCCGCGCAGCTCGATCTCGCCGTTCGCTGCGATCCGCACCTGCGATCCGGGGATGGGCCGACCCGCGCTGTTGGCCAGTTGTTCGTCGGTGTCGGTGGCCTCGCTGACGCAGATCATCGGCGCCTCGGTCATTCCGTAGGCATGCACGACCGGAACGCGTAGGTGTTCACGCACCTGTCTGTGCACCTCGGGCGGACACGCGGCACCCCCGCCGATCAGCATCCGCAGCGACGGCATCAACAATTCCGTTGTGGGCGCAGCCATTTGGGCGGCCAGCAGCATCTGGTAGAAGGCGGTGCTCGCTCCGGTCACCGTCACCTGGCGTTCCGCGAGCACCCGGGGCAGGTCGGCTGCGGAAACCTTGGGGATGAGCACCACCGGAAAGTCGCCGAACAAAGCGGTGGCGAGGTAGACCATGCCGCCGATGTGGGCGATGGGGAACGCGATGGTGCCGACTTCCCGCGGATGACTGCCCACACCGAGATGAGCGACATAACCGCGGGCCGCGCTGAGCAACGTGCCGTCGGTGTGGCGCACGGCTTTCGGGCGCCCGGTGGTACCCGACGTGAAGTACACCCAGCGCGGCTCCGCTGCGCCGTGGGGCGCTTCATACGCGGCGCTCGCGGCCGGCGACGTCTGGAGCCGGCGGACAAGGTCGGCAGGGACCGTGATTGTCGGTAGCCCGGGCGCCGCATTGGCGGCCGTCGACTCGTCGACCAGCAGGATGTCCGCGCGCGCGACGTCGACCGCCGCGCACACCTCGCGGCACCGGTATAGGTGCAATACCGGGGCCTGCGTAACGGGCATGCGGGCAAGGGCCAGCATCACCACCGCGGCGTTGACGTGTGAGGGCAGCTGCCAGGCGACCGTCATGCCGGGGCGCACACCGGCATCTGCCAACCATCCCGCGGCGGCCGACGCGAGCCCGGCTACCTGCGAGATGGTGAGTGTCTCGCCTTCGACGTCGCGCAGCAGCGGACGATCCGGTCGGCTGGCGGCGCACTCATCCAGCAGCCCGGCGATGGTGCCAGCCGTCACCGTGTTCTCCCGTCCCGGCCGGCCGTCAACCCACCCGCGGTCCGGGCGTGAAACGGACCGGCAGTTCGCGCACGGCGTACACCTCGCCCGCGTCCTCGAACAGTTTCGGATTACCGGCCAACTCGAAGTCGGGTAGCCGCTTGAGTACCTGGGTGATCATCACGTCGAACATCAGCTTGGCATAGTGCGAACCCAGGCAGCGGTGCATGCCCACACCGAAAGCCATGTGCTTCTTGGCATTTGGGCGATCGAGGTCGAGCTCGTCAGGGTTCTCGAACATTGCGGGGTCTCGGTTGGCCGCAGCCCACATCAGGATCGCCCGGTCGCCCTGGCATAGCCGTTGGCCGTGAAAGTCGGCGTCGCGCGAGACAGTGCGCGCCAAACCGAGCGTCGGCGTGTACAGGCGCAGCAGCTCATCGGTGGACTTCTTCACCAGGCTCGGATCGGCGGTGAACTTGGCCCGCAGCTCGGCGTCCTTGCACAGCCGCAACAGCACATTGCCGGTGAAGCCACTGGTGGTGTCCATGCCACCGAGCATCATCAGCACCGTGTACATGGTGACCTGACCGTCGTCCAGCGGTTCGCCGTTCAGCGTTCCGCGCAGGATGTCACTGAACAGGTCATCGCCGAGCCCTTCGGCGCGCCGCTGCTCCATGTGCTTGACGATCTCGCCGAACATCTCCATCCCCGCGATTCCGGCCTTCTCCGGGTCGTGAGCACGGTCGTGCACGGTGGTGTGCACCCAGCCGACCCAGTCCATGAACCGCGACTCGTCAAAGTTCAACAGCCGCAGGATCAACCGCGCCGGCAGCGGCGTCGTCAGCTCACCGACCAGGTCGCACTCACCGCGCTCGATGAAGGCATCGATCGCCTCATTGGTCATCTCGATGGCGGACTCACGGAATCGCTCCGCCGAACCCGGGGAGAATCGCTTGAGGGTGACCTCGCGCAACTCCTGCGTCTCGGGAGGATCCGACTCGATCGGCAGGATCGGCAATGGCAGCTCACTGGCCGGCACCCCCACCGACGGATAGGAGTTGAACAGGTCGTCGTCGCGGGCCGCTTCGAAGACCGATGCGTAGTCGACCAACGCCCAGAAGCCTTCGTAGTGATCGGAATATGCTACCGGACAGCCCGATTCGCGCATCTCACGGAACCGGCCATACGGGTCCTCGCGGAACTCGGGTGAGTGGTGGTCGAGGTCGACCTCGGCCCGCGGGCGCGACTCCGCCTGGGTGTCGGTCATCGGCAGTACTCCCTTCGGGATGGCGGCTACTTGGACAAGATGGCGACGGCTGCGGTTCCGGGGGCCCCATACAACTGGGCCAGCCCGACCTGCGGATCGTTCGGCACCTGACGGTCGCCCGCGGTACCGCGCAACTGCTGGACGAGCTCGTAGACCTGGCGAAGGCCGGACGCGCCGACCGGTTCGCCGTTCGCCAGCAGGCCACCGTCGGTGTTGATAGACA
Source organism: Mycobacterium sp. NGS40 (assembly GCF_059812735.1). Lineage (NCBI taxonomy): Bacteria > Bacillati > Actinomycetota > Actinomycetes > Mycobacteriales > Mycobacteriaceae > Mycobacterium > Mycobacterium sp. NGS40. The sequence continues at coordinate 130,388 of NZ_JCALDG010000013.1, read as the reverse complement.
GCCGGCCACCGATCTTGGTGGCGCCGTCAGCGAGCAGCGCCTCCTGTTCGCCGTCCTTGCACAACCCCGTCTCGGCCATGTGGATGATCTCGGAACCCGAGTCGGTGTCCTGCAATTGCGCGACGTCGACGTCCTCAGGGCCTATCCCGGCCAACTCGTAGGCGGCGCGGGCGGCCTCCGCGGTGGTGCCGGGCACGATCGGCAGCTCGATCGAGGTACGCAGCAGTTCGTAGGCGCCTTCGCGGCGGCTGCGCAGCGCGGTCGAGCGCAGGTAGATCGGGGTATCGGTGTACTGCTTGGCTTTATCGGCCCGGCACACCACGACGGCGGCAGCGCCTTCGTTCGGGTTGCAGTACATGTATTGACGCAGCGGTGCGTTCACGACCGGAGAGCTCAGGATCGCGTCGACGCTCATCGGCTTGCGGCGCCATGCGTGCGGCGCCAGCGCTCCGTTGTCGAAGTTCTTGGCGGCAACGCGGGCCAGGGTCTCCTCGGTGATGCCGTGATCGTGCATGTAGCGCATGATCTTGGTGCCGAAGTAATGCGTGGTCAGGAACATGCCCTGATCGCCGTACCACTGCGGCAACCCCGATATCGACGGGTCGGCGCCGAAGGCGCCGCGCGGGTGCTTGTCCAGCCCGACGCCGACCGCAATGTCGGCTTCGCCGAGTTGGACGTCTCGCGCGGCCAGGGTCAACAGCGAGTTACCGGTCGCGCAGCCGCTCAACGTGGCCCGCGCCGGCAGGCCGGTCATCCCGGCCAACCCCGTCACCGCCTCGGGATTGGCCACCTCGAGGCTGCCCGCATACAGGCTGCCCACGTCGGACCACGCCACCCCGGCATCGCGCAGTGCCCTGCTGATCGCCACGGCGCCCATCTCCAGCGCCGACCGGTCCTCGTACCGCCCGAACGGGTGAAGTCCAACGCCGATGATGGCGATGTCGGGCGTGCTGCTCATCGTGTTCCTTCCAGCAGGCGTCACTGTCGAACCAGCCGTCGACGGGAGCGCGCGTTGACTCAGATACCACTAAGCCTATAACTATATATCTGATTAGTCGGTGCGGGTCTACAATCGGATCGCTGCGCACTGACGGCGTTAGGGCATCAACTCGCAGATGAGGGCTGAGGGCGTTGAGTATTTCTTTGTTGCTGGAGATGGCGGCGTCGGGTGATCCCGACCGGGTTGCCGTGGTGGACGGCGACATTCGGCTGACCACCGCCGACCTCAGCGAGCTCGCCGACGGCGGTGCAGGCGTTATCGTCGCATCCGGGGCATCCCATGTCGCTTACGTCGGCACCGGCGGAGTACTTCTCCCGCTGTTGTTATTCTCTTCGGCGCGCGCGAACACGGCGTTCACGCCACTGAATTATCGGCTGAGTCCAGAGGGGCTGCGCGAACTCATCGATCGGCTGCCCTCACCGTTGGTCGTGGTTGACGCCGAGTACCGCGAGATCGTGGCCGGTTTCGGCCAGCAGATGATGACGTCCGACGAGTTCATCGAGGCCGCGCGATCCACCGAGCCCGTCTCGGTCTTCGCCGACCCCGACGACGTGGCGGTCGTGTTGTTCACCTCGGGTACCACGTCGCGGCCCAAAGCCGTTGAGCTGACTCACAACAACCTGACCAGTTATGTCACCGGCACTGTCGAATTCGGTTCCGCCGATCCCGCCGATGCTGGGCTGGTGTGCGTCCCGCCATATCACATCGCGGGGGTCGGGGCCGCATTGTCAAACCTGTATGCCGGACGGGCAATCGTGTACCTGCGCCGGTTCGATCCGCACGAATGGGTTCGACTGGTCCGCGACGAGCGGGTGACCACCGCAACGGTGGTGCCGACCATGCTGTCCCGCATTGTGGCGGTCCTCGAGGAGCGGTCTGCCGAGCTTCCGACGCTGCGCAACTTCGCGTACGGCGGATCGAAGGTGGCGCGACCCCTGGTCCGAAGGGCGCTCGACCTGCTACCGCAGGTCGGCTTCGTCAACGCCTACGGGCTGACCGAGACCAGTTCGACCATTGCGGTGCTCACACCCGACGACCATCGCCTGGCCCACGAGGCGCGAGACGACGCCATCGCCCGTCGACTGACTTCGGTCGGTCGACCGGTCCCCGGCATCGAGGTGCAGATTCGCGCGGAGGACGGCACCGTGCTAGCGCCGGGCGAGACGGGTGAGCTGTTCGTTCGCGGCCCCCAGGTGTCGGGCCGTTACACCGAGATCGGTTCGGTGCTCGATGCGCAGGGCTGGTTCCCGACCAGGGACGTCGCGATGCTGGATGAGGATGGCTACCTGTTCATCGGAGGGCGGTCCGACGACACCATCATCCGGGGCGGCGAGAATATCGCCCCGTCGGAGGTCGAGGACGTGCTCATCGAGCACCCCGACGTCCGCGAGGTCGTCGTCGTCGGGCTGGATGACGCCGAGTGGGGGCAGGCAATCGTAGCGGTGATCGTGCCCGAGGCGGGTGCCGCGCCGGCACCCGAGCAGTTGCGCGAGTTCGCCCGCACCAAGCTGCGCGGGTCCCGCACGCCGGACCGCATCGTGTTCCGGGATGAGCTGCCGACCACGCCGACCGGCAAGGTGCTGCGCCGGGAGATCCTCGAAGGCCTCAAACCGGCGGCAGCCGAGCACTGAATCCGTCTCCCAGACAACGACAAGGAGTCCGACATGATCAAGAACGGCACGCGCCTGCAGAGCCAGGTGTGTGATACCCAGGTGATCGTCGTCAAAGCCGCTGAGAGCCTCGACGATCTGCGTTGCGGGGGCCGGCCGATGCTGCCACTGGACGCCGAGCGGCCCGCCGACGCCACGCTCGACCCGGCCTTCGCCGACGGCACCACGATGGGCAAGCGCTACGTCGACGACGGCGACGCCGAGGTGCTGGTCACCAAGGCGGGCGCCGGTTCACTCAGCATCGGGGGAAAGCCGTTGGCGCTCAAGGAAGCCAAGCCGCTGCCGGCCAGTGACTGACAGCGAGTGGGGAGTGGCCGCCGTCTCGAGGCCGGGCCGTTTAGCATATCGGGCGGGTCGGTGGGGTCAGCGCAGCCGGCCTTCGACGAACACGCTTTCCGGGACGGCGGCATCGAGGCCCGCCAGGACGGCTCGGTTGCTTGCGGCCATCAGATCCTCTGCGCTAGTCGCAGCGGTGACAGTCCAGCCGTGCGCTTGCAGCCAGTCGACGACCTCGGTTCGCTCTTCTTCATAGAGCAGGTTGCCAGACTCGGTGATGTCTTTGCCGCCCAGCTTGATTGCGGCCTGTCGGTAGCGTTCCATTTGCTCCTCGCGACGCGCGAAACTCTCTGGGCTGAAGAACTCGTTGGTGAACGCTTCGACCGCGACACGGCTCCCGGGAGCGCTGAGCGACTGGATTCGATCGAACAACAGGTCCTGGGCATCGGCTGTTAGATAAGGCAACAGCCCTTCCGCCGACCACGCCGTCGGGGCCGACGCGTCAAACCCGGCCTGCACCAGTGCCTTCGGCCAATCCAGACGGAGGTCGATGCCGACGCTGACATGAGAAGCGATCGAGTCGACCGCATGCGATTTCAAGGTGCCGGTCTTGAATTCCAGCACCTTCGGCTGATCGATCTCGTAGACCACACATCCTGCGGGCCAGGCGAGTCGCCAGGCGCGTGAGTCCAGACCGGCCGCCAGGATCACGATCTGCCGGATGCCTTCGCCGGCCGCCGCCAGAAAGTAGTCGTCGAAGAACTTCGTCCGGCACGCCGTATAGCCCAGCATCGCCTGCATCCGGTCCTCGAATTGTGGATCGGCACCGACCAATTCGGCCGGTAACTCATCGTCCAGATAAACCCGCCAGATGCCGTCGCCGGCAGCTTCGAGGAACAGTTTTGCGTAGGGATCGCTGATCAGCGGATCGGCGCTGTTGGTCTCCGCGGCCCGCCCGCCGGCAACCCCCAAGGCGGTGGCGCCGACGCTCTCGTTGATGTCCCACGTGTCATTGTCGGTTCTGGCCATCACGGTCCCTTTCGTGGCTCTCGGCGAAACGAGCTATTCCGAGCCTACCCGAAAAGTTAGGCGTGCTTACTAAATGGCTGTTAGCGCTGCGTGTGGCCTCCTGCGCTGTTGGCTGCTGCGGACTGTCGGTGACTCAGGCGTTCGCCATTTGCGGGGGCTTGACGGCGTCTGGGTCGGGGTTGGCGATCGGCAGCCCCATGAAGCGACGGGCGTTGTCACCCATGAAGTCATAGGTGCGACGCTCGTCCATACCCTCGGCGTACTGCCAATAGCGCTTTGGCTCCGCCAAGCCCTCGGGATGCGGCCAATCCGAGCCGAACATCACCTTGTCCCATCCGACGGTCTGTACGACGTCGGCCACGGAACCCTCCCAGAACGGGCTGACCCAGATGTTGCGTCGGAACACGTCGTGCGGATGCTCGGGGAAGTTCTGCGGCATCTTGCCGTATGTCGACTGCAGGTCGTCGAACAGCGGCTTGATCCATGCGCTGCCGTTCTCGACGCTGGCGATCCGCAACTTCGGGAATCGGGTCAACGTGCCGTGGCAGATCAGGCTGGTCAACATGTCGGCGATCTCTCGGTGGCCCAGCGCGGTCCACTTGAACGCCGACATCTCGAACGCGCTGCTGGTCGACGGCGGCTCCCACTTGTCGATGTACTCCTGCAGCGGAGGTTGGCTGGCGTGCAACACAATCGGTAGGCCTGCGTCCTCGACGTCGCGCCAGAACGGATCGAACTCGGGCAGCGCGGGGGACCGCCAGCCCTTATATCCATTGACTGGTGCCGGCTTGATGAGCGCGACCTTGGCGCCGTTGTCCAGGATGTACTCGAGCTCGCGTCGCGCTGCGTCGACCAGGCCGAGGTTGAGCACCGGCGTCGAGTACACCCGGTTGGCGTGGTTGAACCCCCAATGCTCCAGCATCCATTGGTTCAGCGCATGGATGATCGCCACGGTCAGGTCGGGATCCTCAGCCGATGAGTGCTCGACGAGGTTGGCCAGCGTCGGGTAGTTCAGGCACGCGTCGACGCCCTGGCGGTCGAGCTCGGCGATCCGGTCCTCGGGGTTGCGCGCGCCCGGCGGGGTGTCGATGCCACGACCGGACATCTCTCGCATCGACAGGCCCTCGGGGTTTTGGCCCGAGTAGAACTTCTCGTGCGCGCCGGGGGCTGCGACCCGTTCGAACGTCGGGTTCGGCATGTAGTCGGTGATCTTGTTCAGGATCGCGATGCGGGTGTGCCTGCCGATCTGGACGAACTGCACCTTGGACTGGAACTCCTTCGGCAGATATTTCGTCAGCGCGTCGGGGGTCTCATACATGTGCTGATCGGCATCGAAGATCGGTGCGTCGGTGAACTGCGTCATCGTGGTGCCTCTCGCTACTCGACTATGGGCTTGGCTATGAGCTTCGCCGAACTTGACACTTGTGTCAAGTTCGGATGATTCCGTGCCATGATTTGTCGAATAGGTGTATTGATTGCAGTTGACGACACTGTCATATAAGGTCGCCGCATGACGGTGACCTCGGCTTCGGCCACCGAACGGGAATCGGACCCCACCCGCGGTGAGCGCACCCGCGCGGCGATCCTGAACGCCAGTCGCCGTCTGTTTCTGGAACGCGGCTACGCGGGCACGCCGATCAATGCGATCACTGAGGCGTGTGGCATCTCTCGGGCCGGCTTCTACACCTACTTCAAAGACAAGCGCGAGATCTTCAACGTCCTCGGCAAAAACGCCTACCGCGAAGCCCTGGCCGTCATCGCGGAATGGGCCGAGGCCGACGCAGCGTTCGGCCCAGCCGACATCCGGGCCTGGGTCGGTCATTACTTCGACTACATGGATCACCACGGCGCATTCGTACTCGCTTCGGCGCAGTCGGCGCCCGACGACGACGATTTCCGAAACTCCCGCAACCGCATGGTGACTCGGGCGTCATGGAAACTTGGCCAGGCGATTGCCGGAAACGGCACACACTCGCCAGACGTCGTCGGCGTCGCGGTGATGGGGCTGCTAGACCGCGCCTGGCACACGGTGCACCGGCAGACCGTGGCCGTCGACCGCGACGAGATGATCGCGGTGGTCGCGGAGATGATCGTCGCGATGGCAGCGCCTCTCGCGTCGTGACTCCGCTGTCGCTCGACGCGCCGGACGTCATCGAGCTCATCCGTGCCCACCACCGCGTGTTTCTCTTCTGCCGCGACGGCGCCGGACGTCCGATCGGCTACGCCATGCGATCGGTCGCCTATCGCTCCGCCACCCGCTGTCTCTACTTCGCCACCTACGCCAAGAGCGCCAAGGTCCAACACCTGCGCTCGGCTCCCGAGGTCGCCTGCTTAGTCGGCGACGACGAGGGTTGGGTCTCTGTTTGTGGTCATGCGTCCGTCTACCAACCGTCCGCAGCCGAGGTCGACGAGCTCATCGGCGAAAGCTCACCGGATCAACGCGTGCCGGAGGCGGTCGTGACGAACGTCCGCGACCGCCTCCTCAGCGGCAAGCGGTGCTTCATCGTCCTGACGCTCAACCAGATCCGCGCCGCCGATCTCCCCGATCGACGTGCCTAATCCGTGCAGCTCCGGTCCGATTGAGATGGCCGAGGACGAACTAGCCGAGTTCTTGGCGCAAGGGCCGTCCGGCGCGATCTGTGTCGTCGACACCGACGGCCAGTTGCTGGCCCTACCGGCGCGGGTGGTCGACTTCGATTCCGCCACAATCGCCGTCGTCGTTGATGGTGTGAAGGGTGACGCCGCACAACGCGCTGAAATCCAGGCGTGTGTGGTGGCTGACACCTTCACCGCCTATCGGGACATTCGCGGTGTGATCTCGCAGGGAACAGTGATCTGGCCACCCGCAACGAATCACGTGACCACGCTGACGGTTAGCCGCACACGGACGTTCTCGTTCGCCAACGCTTAGAGGATTGAACGCCGGGATTCTGGCTATTCAGTAGCCATGTCAGGATTCGATACCAGCCAACCGATTACCGACGAGGCGTCCCTCGAGGACATCGACGAGACTGACGGCGCGACCAAGCCGAAGTCCGCCACACCTCCCGCTCAACCCGACGAGCTGGGCGACGCGACGCCCGGCCCGCGCTGACGCGCTCAGGCTTCCGTCACGAGGTGTATCAACGCCTCGGCGTCGGCGATGCTACGCAGCAGGTCGTTGAGATGGGTGCATGTGCTGGTGCCCTGTAATTCGCGGCGCACACGAAAGTGAAGTTCCTGCAACGTCATTCCGGTGATTCGCGCAGCACTGGCGACGGCTCCCGGGCATTCCTGCCACGGCAGCACTCGCGGTGTGGCCCGCGAATCGACGATGACGCCGGTCTGGGCGTCCACGACGGCGTCCAGGGTGTACTCATGGATGATCGTCTCCACCCCGTCGCTTCGCACGTAGGTGTCGCGGAACATCGCATCGATGCCGACTCGCCCGGTGCGTTCTTCGTAGACGTCGATGCGCCGCCTGCGGCGCATGGCGTGGCGCGGCAGCGCCCCCACTTCGTGCCAGGCCCAGGGGTCCCCAGGATCTGGGCCGTGGTCGAGGTCGGGAGCCTTTGGGCCGGTGACGATCACGGGATCGCCCGCCTCGAACGAAGTCATTAGCAGACCCCCGGTCGCGAAGCGGGCACACTGGTCTGCGACCGGCAGGTAGTATCCGGACTTCGCGACATCGCCGAGCAGGTTGGACGCCGACAGCGCGTGGCCGGAGATCAGCGTGGCGACGGGAACGTCATCGAGCAGGGTGTAGCGCAGGTCGCGGGCGTGCCGCAGCTCGGGAGCCACCACGTCGGCCGCGGCGCGGAACCCGCTCATCGCGGGTGCGCCCGCCAGTCGAGACATCGCGACGACGGCTGGCGTCACCTCGACGTGACGCACGACGCGGGCGACCAGCTCGATGGTGGCCGAGAGTGTCGCGGAGGCGAGTTCGGTCACCGTTTCGTCGCCGGCTGTCCACAGATCGCGCGCCCGCCCACTCAGATACACCGGGTCCAGCGAGCCCTCGTCGCGGGTCATGTCGATCGACGTGGTCTGGCGCGCGGATCGCGGCCGGCGCGGCGGATTGCCGGTCGTGGGGTCGTGCACGCCGTGCAGGGGATGAAGCCCGAATTGCGGAGAGCCCAGGTCCGTCACTGGATGGACTCTAACTCTCCTCGGCCGGTCGGAACGCGAACGTCACCAGCGACTGACCGTCGGCGGTCTCCAGGGTCGTGGTGGTCGAGACCAGGCGCTGACCGATCCGCAGTTCGTCGGCGGTCGCGTCGACGATCAGCGTCTCCACCAGAACGCCCTCGGCCAGCTCGACGAAGCCCACCACATACGGCTGGAACACCTTCAAATCCCGATTGCCCTTGTAGGGCAGCGGTGGCGGGAACTCCTGCGTCGTATAGGTGTACAACGTTCCGGCGGTGGACAATTCGATCGACTCGATGTCCTGCTGAATTTCAGGGTCACCGTCGAACAGCTCGGGCCGCTCTGCAGGGAACTTCACCGCACCCGACGAACGCCTGCGCGACGCGAACAGCACCGCACGGCCGCCGTCGACCCGGAACAGTCCCTCAGTGATCAGTGCGGTCATCTCAGGCCACCTCAATGACCATCGCGGCACCCATACCACCGCCGGCGCACATCGAGAGCACGCCGATACCCCCACCGCGCCTGCGCAATTCGTAGATCGCCGAGGTGACCATGCGGGCGCCGGTTGCGGCGATCGGGTGGCCCAGGCTGATGCCCGAGCCGTAGACGTTGACGATCTCCTCGTCGAGACCGAGTTCGCGCGCACACGCCACCGCCTGAGCGGCGAACGCCTCGTTGATTTCGAATAGTGCGACATCCTCGAGCTTGCGGCCCGCCAACTCGAGCGCCTTCGGGATAGCTTTGATCGGCCCGCTGCCGGTCCGCGTCGGGTCCAGTCCGACCTGCGTCCAGGAAAGCACGCTTGCCAGCACCTCCCGCTGGGTGTCCGGGCTGGCCAGCGCGACCGCTGCCGCTGCGTCGTTGATCCCGGAGGAGTTTCCTGCCGTCACGGTGAAGCCTTCGATCTCAGGATGCAGCACCTTCAGCCCGGCAAGCGACTCCATCGAACTCCCGCGCCGTGGATGCTCGTCCTCGGCGAAGGTAATCACGCTGCCGCCGGCCTGGGGCACCTGGAGCGGGATGATCTCGTCGGTGAACGCCCCAGCGTCGATGGCCTTGATCGCACGCTGGTGGCTGCGCAGCGCCCACTTGTCCTGGTCCTCGCGGGTGATCCCGTACTGAAGGTTGCAGTTGTGCGCGACGGTGATGGACATGTCCATAGCGGGCGCTTCCGCAGTCGGCGGATGCGACTCGGGGAACCACTGCGCATAGTCCTCGGGCGACTTGCCTGTGGTGAAGAGCTTGCGCTTCTGCATGATTGGGCCGGTCGACAGCGACTCCATACCGCCGGCCAGGATGGCGCGGCTCATCCCGGACGCGATCTGCCCGGCGCCCACGGCGATGGCCGAAAGACTCGATGCGCACTGGCGGTTCACGGCGAGCCCGGGAATGTCGAGCATGCCGAGGGCCACCGCGATGTAGCGGGCACTGTCGCCGCCGCCCTGCATGCTCTCGGCCAGCACCAGGTCGTCGAAGTCCGCCGCGTCCAGTCCGGAGCGTTCGACGACGGCCTGCACGACGGGTTTGGCGAGCTCGATCGCGGGCATGTTGGCCAGCGTGCCCTTGCGCGCCGTTCCGATCGGTGTGCGGGCAGCGGCCACGATCGCTGCGCGGGACGTGGTGGTGGCCATGTGTCTCCCAAGTCGTCAGAGTTGACGGGCTGCTTGCCCGACGAGCGAGGCCAGTCTATACCGTTAAATAGATATCGGTATATCGGCGCAGGCGACGTTGGGAGCAGCGATGAAGTTGATCAGGTCCGTGGACGATGCACTCGCGACGATCGGTGAGGAACTGGGCGTCAGCCGGTGGGTGGAAATCGACCAGAGCCGGATCGACGCCTTCGCCGACGTCACGATGGATCATCAGTGGATCCACGTCGACGTCGAGAAGGCCAAGGCCGAAAGTCCTTACGGCGCAACGATCGCGCACGGCTTTCTCACGCTCTCGCTCATCCCCGGTGTGAGCAAGGACAACTACCGCGTCGAGAACGCCAAGATGGGTATCAACTACGGCCTGAACAAGGTGCGATTCCTGTCCGCGGTCACCGCCGGTAGCCGCATCCGAGTCCGGTCCGAGCTCGCCGACGCCACCAAGGTCGCCGACGACACCGTGAACCTGACCGTGCGACACACCGTCGAGATCGACGGAGTCGACAAACCGGCCGCCGTGGCCGAACTGATCGCTAGGTTCGTCTGGTGACCAGTGGCCCGTTCGACGGCAAAGCCGTCCTGACCGGAGCGGGTAAGTCGCAGGTCGGCCGCAGGCTGGGCCGGACGGGATTGGACCTCACCCTCGAGGCGGTGCTGCGGGCGATCGCCGACGCCGGGCTGAGCGTCGACGACGTAGACGGGATCGCCAGCTACCCGGGACCGGGTGTGCCGGACGCGGGATTCTCCGGTGCCACCGTCCAGGAGGTCCGCAACGCACTCGGACTGCGCTCCCGCTGGTACGTCTCGGCGATGGAGACAGCGGGGCAGATCGGGCCGGCAATCGAGGCCTGTATGGCGGTCACGCTCGGGCTGGCCAACCATGTCGTGGTGTATCGGTCGGTGTGGGAGTCCACCGCCGCGCAGCAGGCCGGCGGCGGCCGCGCCTCGGTGCTGTTCGGCGGCGGGGAATTGCCCCCGCACCTTGAGTGGATGGCGCCCTTTGGCGCACTGTCGGCGGCGAACTGGCTGGCGATGCCCGCTCAGCGCTATATGCACGACTTCGGTCTGACCCGCGAGCACCTCGGCCGCATCGCGATCAACGCCCGCACCAACGCCGGACTCAATCCCGATGCGATCTATCGCGAGCCGATGACGATGGACGACTACCTTGAAGCGCGGATGATCTCCGAGCCGCTGTGCCTCTACGACTGCGATGTGCCCTGCGACGGCGCCACCGCCGTGATCGTGTCGCGCCGTGACGCCGCCAATGGCCTGCCGCGACACCCGCTGACGGTGGAGTCCGTCGGGTCCGGGATGTTCGAGCGGGCGACCTGGGATCAGCGCTGCGACATCACCACGATGGCCGCGCACGATTCGGCGGCCACGCTGTGGGAGCACACCACCCTGACCCCCGCCGATGTCGACATGGCCCAGCTCTACGACGGCTTCTCCTTCCTGACCGTGATGTGGCTGGAAGCGATGGGCTTCTGCGAGCACGGCAAGGTCGGCGAGTTCGTCGGCGACGGTTCGGCTATCGCACTGGACGGTTCGCTGCCGATCAACACCAGTGGCGGGCAACTCTCCGGCGGTCGCCTGCACGGAATGGGCTTCCTGTGTGAGGCGTGTGTCCAGCTGTGGGGCGAGGGCGGCGACCGGCAGGCGCCCCGCACCCCCGAGGTGGTGGCCGTCGGTGTGGGCGGCGGGCCGGTGGCCGGATCGATGCTGCTGAGTAGCCGGTAACTCATGTCGAGGGCCGAAGTCGACGACATGACGCTCGGTGACATCGTGACCGACAACGCGGTCCGCTTCCCCGACGTCGTCGCCTACCGGTACGGCCAGCGCTCCGTGACCCACGCACAATTACGGGACCGGGCAGTCCGATTGGTGTCGGCCATGGCCGCGAACAGGGTAAAGCGCCAGGACCGCATCGCGGTGTTGAGCCGCAACAGCATCGAGTTCGGCGAACTGAACGCGGCCGCCCAACTTGGCGGAATCATCATGGCCACCATCAACTTTCGGCTTTCGCCACCCGAGATGGATGATGCGCTGCGGCGCGTCGCCCCGTCGATCGTGTTCTGCGCCGCCGAGTTCGTGCCGGTGATCGGCGATCTCATCGCGGGTGTGCCGTCGCCACCGATGTTGGTGGTCATCGGCGGACAGGCTCCGCCGGGGATCACGGGTTACGAACGATTTGTGGAGGAAGGCCGCAGTGGAGAGCCCGACTTCGTAGCCCGGCCGGACGACACCGCGTATCTGCTGTTCACCAGCGGCACGACCGGCGCATCCAAGTGCTGCATCCTCGGGCAGCGAGAGATGCGCCGGGTCGCATTCACCATGAACAACGAGATGCGTTGCGGCAGCGCCGATCGCGGGCTAATCAACATGCCAATGTTCCACTTCGGTGCGCTCGGGATTATCGGTGGACTGCATGCTCGCGGCGGAACCGTGGTGCTGCAGCAACAGTTCGACGCGGCCGATGCGGTGAGGCTGATCGCCGACGAGCGGATCACGGTGCTGCATCTGGCGCCGGTCATGCTCAGGGCGCTCCTTGATGAGGTGAGTGATCGCTTGGCGGTGGAATCGGTTCGCACGGTGGTCTATTCGGCTGCGCCGATGACCGCGGCCATTCTGCGGCGGGCACTCGCCGTGCTGCCGGACGCGGGCTTCCTCAACCTTTACGGACAGACGGAAGCCATTGTCTCTGGACTGCCCCGCGAACTGCACATCCTCGACGACCCCAACGCTGCCGAGCGGCTGAGCTCGGTTGGCTTCCCATTTCCCGACACCCGGGTACGTGTGGTCGATGCGGACGGTGGCGTCCTGCCCGTGGGGCAGGCAGGTGAGATCGTCGTGCGGTCCGACTCGATGTTCCGCGGCTACTGGCAGGACGAGGCGGCAACGCAGGCGACGCTGCGGGACGGGTGGTGTCGCACCGGCGACATGGGTCGACTGGACGGGCGCGGTCTGCTCTATCTGATGGACCGCAAGAAGGACGTGATCATCAGCGGCGGCGAGAACATTTATTCGCCCGAGGTCGAGGATGCGGTCAGTGCGGTTGTCGGAGTAGTCGCCTGCGCTGTCGTCGGGGTGCCCGACGACAAGTGGGGCGAGGCGGTCTGCGCGGTCGTGGTGCCGCGCAGCGGTGCGTCGCCGACGCTGGAAATGGTGCAAGAGGGGGTCCGGCAACGACTGGCGCGCTACAAGGTGCCTCGTCGACTGGTGCTGGTCGCCGAACTGCCTGTACTGGCCAGCGGCAAGGTGGACAAGAAGCGACTGCGCGCCGAGCTGAAGGCCGCCGCCGGCTGAGCTCCTATGCTCACGCTTCGCGCAAGAGCGAACGGCGCAACAGCTTGACCATCAACTCAGCGGCCTGCTCGTCGCTGTCCGGTCCGCTAGCCCCCGTCGGCTCGGACATCCGGCCCAGGACCGCCGCGAAGACCGCGCCTGCGACGTCGGCGTCGATCCCGGGCGGCAGGTCGACGGTGGACAACAACGCGGCAACCGCCTGGAAAATCGCGCCAATACCGTGGTCCACATCGGCGTTGGAGAGCTGTTCTGCGACCGTGCCGTCGAACCACGCCCGGATCACGCCGCGGTAGGTGCGATGGAATTGGACGTAGCCAAGCATCCATTCGGTCAGAGAATCCGCGGCCATGGCAGGCAGGGCGGCGGCGTGCTTCTCGATCTCGGCGACCGCTCGGCGGGTCAGCTCGGCCAGGATCTTGTCCTTGGTGCTGAAGTACCGGTACAAGGTCGCGCGGCTGACGTCGGCGGCGGCCGCGATCTCCGCCATGCCGATGGCGTAGTAGCCGCGTTCGGCGAACAACGTCGAACTGACCGACAGCACATCCTGCGGAATCGGCGATGCCGACGCCTCGACAGCCGCAGGTGTCGCCGCCGCATAGCCGAGGGCGCGGGGCGTGGTTCGTGCGCATCCGTCTCTTGCCGGTGCTAGCACCTGCAACATGTCGGCTGGGGTCTCGGGGAACAGCATCAGCTGCAATGCACCGGTCAACGACCACGTCACGGTCGCGCGAGCGGGCAAAGGGAACATGTTTCGGTACCTGTAGAGGTGAACCATGTGGGGGATCCGCCCGAGTGCTGCGGCCGCGTCGTCGGCTTCCAGATCCCGCAGGGGTGTCCGCCGCAGCCGATCGGTGACGGTCTGATGAAACTGGGCGGCGGCCGAACTGGCGTCGACGACGGCCAACCCGGTGGCCGTGCCGATGCCCGGAAACTCGGCGAACACCGCAGCGTGGGCGTCGTAGATATCCGCCCATTCGACGAGCCAGCGGTGCAGCGCGTTAATCCCGTCGGCCGTCGGGCCGAGTCCACCGAGGTGTTCGCCGTGTGCCAGCACATCACGCCCGGCCAGCGCGCTCAGTTCACCGAAGATCTCCTCCTTGCCGGCGAAGTATTGATAAACGGTGGCGCGGGAGGCGCGGGCCGCCTTGGCGATGGCGTCAAGCGAGGTGGCATGAAATCCATTGGCCAGGAAGACCTTCGCGGCGCACCCGAGTATCCGGTCGCGGGTGTGCAGACCACGGCGCCCCACGCCGGCATTGGTGGCGGGGGCGTAGCCGGGGCGCCGTAGCTTGTCGGGAGTGCGGGCCATGGGAGAAGTATTCCGCGCCGGCGCGGTCGTCATGGTGCCGACGGCGCTCCGGGCAGGTTGCGCTTGGCTTTGCCGGGATAGCCGAAGAACTTCTCGAAGTTGGCGTCGTTGATGGGTTGCGCGCTGTTGCGAGCAGCAGCAGACCGCAGCGCATCCAGGCGGGCCTGAGCCTTCTCGAGTGCTTCGACCGGGCCGGATTGTTGTAGGTCCTGGACGTTTCGCGCCGCCGCGGCGATCTCGATGCGCAGCCGTTCGCCCGCTTCGCCGAAGGTCAACAGGTCGTGGTCGTCTTCATCGACCTTGTCCCGGCCTGCGTCTTCGGCGGGTCGGTCCGTGGTTTCCATGTCGGCCCTCTCAACTGCTGGACGAATGTGGCGTGTGTCATATAGTCTGTGAGACGAACCGTCAGAAAACAAGACGATATGTCAGAAAAATATGGCCGATCGTCAGATGCGAAGGAGCATCATGCCGCTTCAGGATGACCACCAGATCGTGTCCGTTGATGACCACTTGGTCGAGCACCCACGCGTGTGGCAGGACCGGTTGCCGCAGAAATACCTCGAACAGGGCCCGCGCATCGTCGAGGACAACGGCATGCATCTGTGGCACTACGACGGGCAGGTCTTCCCGACCATCGGCCTGAACGCTGTGGCCGGTAAACCGCCCGAGGAGTGGGGCATGGACCCCGTCCGCTACGAGGACATGATTCCGGGCTGCTATGACCCGGTCGCCCGGGTCGCCGACATGGATCTCGACGGTGTGCAGTCAGCGTTGTGCTTCCCGTCGTTCCCCGGATTCGGCGGCGGCACGTTCCAGCGCGCGGACGACAAAGAGCTAGCCCTGCTGTGCGTCAAGGCGTGGAACGACTTCTACATCGACGAGTGGTGTGCGACCGCACCTGATCGCTACATCCCGCTGGCGATTCTGCCGACCTGGGACATCGATGCCTGCATCGCGGAGGCCGAGCGGGTGGCTGCCAAGGGCGCCAGGACCATTTCGTTCCCCGATAGTCCTGTGCCCCTTGGTCTCCCGTCGTTCCACTCAGACCACTGGGACGGACTGTGGCGGGTCTGCTCCGAGGCCAAGATGCCGGTCTCGCTGCACTTCGGCTCCGGCTCCTACGTGCCGGGCTTCTCGTTCTCGTCGGTCAAGCCGATCGCGGGTCAGATCACCGTGCCGGACGCCCCCTTTGCCGTGGCGACGGCGCTGTTCTCGACCAACCTGATGTGGAGCACCGTCGATCTGCTGTTCTCTGGCAAGCTCCAACAATTCCCCGAGCTGCAGATCTCGCTGGCCGAAGGCGGCATCGGTTGGGTGCCCTACATCCTGGAGCGCACCGACTATGTGTGGGAGCGGCACCGCTACTACCAGAAGATCGACTTCGACACCCGTCCGTCGGAGTTGTTCCGCAAGCACTTCTGGGGCTGCTTCATCGACGACGAGCACGGCCTGAAGAACCGGCACAGCATCGGCATCGACCGCATCATGCTCGAGATCGACTTCCCGCACAGCGACTCCAACTGGCCGAACTCGCGCAAGCGGGCCGCCGAGGTGCTCGCGGAGGTGCCCGACGACGAGTGCAAGCTGATCGTCGAGGAGAACGCCCGCCGGATGCTCAACTTCCCGCGGGTGAAAGCGGACGATCGGCAACTCGCCGGCGTCTAAAGTTTGCCTCGCGAGACCAGCTGTGCGGCAATGACATTGCGCTGGATCTCATTGGTGCCTTCGCCGACGATCATCAAAGGTGCGTCGCGGAAGTAGCGCTCGACGTCGTATTCGGTGGAATAGCCGTAGCCACCGTGGATTCGGACGGCGTTGAGCGCGATTTCCATGGCAGCCTCCGACGCGAAGAGCTTGGCCATCCCGGCCTCCATGTCGCAGCGTTCGCCGCTGTCGTAGCGTTCGGCGGCGTAGCGGGTGAGTTGGCGGGCGGCGGTCAGTTTGGTGGCCATGTCAGCCAGGTAGTTTCCGACTGATTGGTGCTTCCAGATCGGTTGGCCAAAGCTCTCCCGCTCCTGTGCGTATTTCAGCGCGTCCTCGAGTGCTGCGCTTGCCACCCCCAGTGCCCGCGAGGCCACCTGAATACGGCCCGTTTCAAGGCCTTTCATCATCTGGGCGAATCCTTTGCCCGGCTCGTCGCCGAGGACTGCCGAAGTCGGTACCCGGCAGTCGTCGAACGACAATTCGCAACTCTCCACGCCCTTGTAGCCCAGCTTGGGCAGGTCGCGTGAGACGGTCAGACCCTGACCGTGTTCGACCAGGACTATCGAGATGCCCCTATGGCGTGGCTCGGCTTGTGGATCGGTCTTGCACAACAGTGCGATGAGGCCGGACCTACGCGCGTTACTGATCCAGGTCTTCGCGCCGTTGATCACCAGCTCGTTGCCCTCGGCTCGTGCGGTGGTCGTCATCGCCTGCAGGTCGGAGCCGCCACCGGGTTCGGTGAGCGCCATCGTGGCACGCATCTCCCCGCTCGCCATGCGTGGCAAGTACTTCTGTTTCTGCTGCTCGGTGCCGTACAACGAGATCAGCGTCGCGACCACGGTGTGTCCGCCCATCGCGCCGGCCAGGCTCATCCAGCCGCGGGCCAGTTCCTCGGTCACTTGCACATAGCAGGGCATCGACACCGGCGAACCGCCGTATTCCTCTGGCACCGCAAGCCCAAAAATCCCGATGCGTTTCATCTGCTCGATCCACGCTTCCGGGTACTCATTCGCGTGCTCGACTGCGCGGACCGTGGGCCTGACGTCGCGGTCGATAAAGGTTCGTACCGTTTCGACCAGCATGGTCTCTTCCTCAGTGAGCGAAGATGTCATCGCAGTGTCCCTTTGCTGGATACGACCGTCAGAATAGGGGGAACGCGCCGTGATGGATAGTCCTCAATCCGCACGAACCGAGCATATATGCCCGCCCTTATAGATTGACACTACTGTTAGAAGCGGCATCGGGCGTCCGGTCGTTCGAAAATAGTTAAAGCTTTAGTCTTATGCTGACAGCTGGACGAACCGTCCGGCTGAGAACGGTCGAGCAAAGGGAGGTCCTATGAAAGTCCGCCTCGAACAGTCGAAGTGCGTGGGTCATGCCCAGTGCTACGCCGTCGACCCGGAGTTGTTCCCGATCGACGACTCCGGCTACTCCATCCTCCGGGAGCGCGAGGTGCGGCCGGAAGACGAGCAGGCCACAAAGGACGGGGTTGCCGCATGCCCCGAACTCGCACTCATCCTTGAAGACGGCTGATCGGCGTGCTTGCCAATCGGCCACGCTAACCGGCACACTCAGACATAGTTAACCAAGTTCACTTTGTGGAGTGTCATGCATACAGCTGATTGGCGTAGCCGGCTCGAATTGCTTCTCGCCGACTTCCGTCGTCGCCGGGCGGACGCCGCGCGGTCAGGTACCAAGCCTGACCGCATCGAGGTGGCCCGGGCCTGGCACGCCGAACTCGTCGATCACGGGCTGGCCGCCCCGGGGTGGCCGCGCGAGGTCGGTGGGCTGGACCTGCCGCTGGCCGATCAGCTGGATTACTACCGGATGACCACGGAAGCGGGTGCACCGCCGCATCCGTGTCCGCTGTCATTCATCCTGGCCCCGACGCTGATCGCGCACGGCACGCAGCAGCAAAAGGATCGATTCCTGACGCCGTTGCTTCGCGCGGATGAGTTCTGGTGCCAAGGGTTTTCCGAGCCCGGAGCCGGCAGTGACCTGTCGTCACTGTCCACCCGGGCGGTCCGCGACGGCGATGTGTATCGGGTGACGGGCCAGAAGGTCTGGACCACGATGGCCGACCGCGCCGACTGGATGTTCGCCCTGGTGCGGACGGGTTCGGGGGACAAGCCCTCCGACGGCATCACCTATCTGCTGATCCCGATGAACAGCCCGGGGATTACGGTGCGTCCGCTGCGCGACATCAGCGGCGCCGCGCACTTCGCCGAGGTCTTCTTCGACGACGTGGCGGTGCCGGTCGAGAACGTCGTCGGCGAGGAGGGTGCCGGCTGGTCGATCATGCGAACGTCGCTGGGCCACGAGCGGGCGACTGCGTTTCTGGCCGACGAGTTCAAGTACCGCCGCACGGTCGACCGGGTGATCGATCTCGTTGTCTCCCAAGGGCTCGACACCAACCCAATGGTTCGCCAGGACGTCGCGCGGCTGGAATCTGGGGTTCGCACCATCGCCGCCAACAGCGCCCGCGCATTGGCCGCGGTGCTGCGCGGCGAGGATCCGGGCGGTGTGGCTTCGGTGAACCGGTTGGTGAAATCGGAGTTCGAGCAGCATATGCACGCGCTCGCCCTGCGCGCAGCGGGTCCTTATGCAGCGCTGGGCAGCCGGGCATCCGACGCCGTCGATAACGGGCGCTGGACGTTCGGCTACCTGATGAGCCGGGCGACCACGATCGGCGCGGGTACCGCCGAGATTCAGCGCAATACCATCGCCGAGGGTGTCCTCGGGCTGCCGTCGCACCGAGGCGAGGGCAGCCGCGCAGCCGCCATTGCGCCTGGCGCACCACTGGCCACGCCCGAGGAGGATGAACGCGAGCTTCGCGAGGTGTTGGCGGCCGCACTGCAGGCCACGGTGGACGAAGCGGCATTGCTCGACCGCAAGCGTCCCATCGATACAGCAGAGCCCGAAGTGTGGTCGGCGCTCACCGAATTCGGTCTACCAGGTCTCTCAGTCGAGGAATCCCTTGGCGGAGCGGGCGCCCGACCACGTCTGCTGTACGCCGCCATCGAGGAGGCCGCGAGGGCGTTGGCACCTGCGCCGCTCGTTCCGACGGTCATCGCACTCGGCGTCGCGTTCCAGTGTGGCGCAAAGGCTTTGGTGCAGCGAATCACCGCCGGCGCGGCGGCGGCATTCGCCGTGCCCGTCGACGACAGTGGCTGGGTGACCAGCGGTCCCGTTTTACCCGAGTGGGATGGGTCGGGTCTTTCCGGTGTGATCCCGATCGTGGCAGGGGCGCCGAACGTCGAGGTTCTGGTGGTGCTGGCTCGCGTCGCCGACGGCGTCGGTGAGCTTCTCGTGGCGGTCGACGCCACGGCAGAAGGCGTCGACGTGACGGCTCAGCAACCGCTCGATATGACCGCGACCATCGGCTCGGTGACCTTCACCGCGGCCGCGGGTGAGGTGGTCGCCGACGGAAACGACGTGGCTCGAGTGCTGAGCACGGCTCGCCGTCAGGCGGTGTTAGCCGTGGCGGCGGATTCCATTGGTGTTGCTTCGCGCGCGCTAGCGATGGCCGTTCAGTGGGCAGGCGAACGGCAACAGTTCGGCCGCGCCATCGGCAGCTTTCAGGCGGTGTCGCACCGATGCGCGGACATGTTGGTCGCCCTCGAAGGCGCCCGCAGCCAAGTGCTCGCGGCCGCCGAAGTTGACCTCGAGAAGTCGGGGTACATCGCGGATTTGGCCGCCGCGGCCGCGCTCGACGCCGGGGTGATGGCCACCGAGGGTGCGTTGCAGATCCACGGCGGCATCGGGTTCACCTGGGAGCATCCCAGTCATCTGCTGCTACGCCGCGCCAAGGCTAACGCCGTGTTGGTCGGCCGTGCCGACGCGCTGCGAGACCACGCCGCCGGCGAACTGCTGGCGCTGAGCCGCTAATACGTCACATCGAACAGGAAGACGGCAACGTGGAATACGGAATGGGTGCCGAAATGGAGGCCTTCCGCGCCGAAGTACGGGCGTTCATTGCCGAGCATGCACCGCCCATCCCACCACGAGCGGGCGTGCGGAGCGCCGAGAATAAAGCTGAACTCAAGGCACTTCAAGAATGGACGGCGCGCCTGTTCGAAGCCGGTTACGTCGGCGCGGACTGGCCGGTCGAGTTCGGTGGTCGCGACGATCGCTCCGCTGAACACGCCATCGTGGTGAGCGAGGAATTGGCCCGGGCCGCGGTGCCGGGCGTGCCGAGCGGCAACGCGCTGGCATCGCATGCGCTGATCCACTACGGCACCGATGAGCAGCGGCGCAGGCACTTGCCCGAGATTCGCGCGGGTCGACAGCTGTGGTGTCAGTTGTTCAGCGAACCGGGCGCGGGAAGCGACCTGGCGTCGTTGCGCACCCGGGCGGTGCTCGACGGTGATACCTACACCGTCAACGGGCAGAAGGTGTGGACCACCGACGGGCACTGGGCCGATTACGGATATCTGTTGGCGCGCACCGATTCCGACGCCCCCAAGCACAAAGGCATCAGTGCGTTCATCCTCGACATGTCGAGCCCCGGCGTCACGGTTCGGCCATTGCGCGAGTTGACCGGCACTTCTGACTTCAACGAAGTCTTCTTCGATTCCGTCGAGGTACCTGCCGAGGCGATGATCGGAGAACCAGGACAGGGCTGGGCCATCGCGAACGCCACGTTGGGGCACGAACGCACCAGCGTCGGCGCCGCGGTCGTCAAATTGAGGTTGGCGATCGACAGACTTGTCACACTCGCCTCGCAGGTCAACCTCGACGGTCGTCCAGCGATCGATAGCGATCGGGTACGTGATCGCATCGGCGAGTTCAGCGCTGAGGTGGAGGCGCTGTCGGCGCTGACGTACGCCAACCTCACGCGGTGGCTGCGTGGCACCGAACGCATGCACGACGGCGCGATGGCCAAGTTGATGTTCAGCGAGCTGAATCTCGAGATGGCCAGCTTCGCAGTCGAACTCGGCGGTGAGGCAGGCATGTTGGTGGAGGGCGACCCGGGCGCGCTCGACGGCGGCCGTTGGCAGGACGAGTGGCTGTACGCCCGGGCTTACACGATCGCAGGCGGCAGTTCGGAGATCATGCGCAACCTGATCGCCGAGCGGGGCTTGGCACTGCCGCGGGATCGGCGCTGAATGTCAGGCGCCGAGCAGTGCCGCGCGGTGTTCTGCGACGCTCCCGTTGAAGGCCTCGTCGACCTTGATCCGGCGCAGGAAGAGATGCAGATCGTGTTCCCAGGTGAATCCGATGCCGCCGTGCACTTGCAGCGCCGTTCCGGCCACCTTCGCGGCAGCGGACTTGGTGTATGCCGCCGCCGCGGACGCGGCCCGGGACCGCGCAGCGACGGGTGCGGTGTCCAGCGCGAGAGCCCCGGCCCACAAGGTGGCCCGGCCGGCCTCCACCGCGACGGCCATGTCGGCGCAGTGATGCTTGACGGCCTGGAACGAGCCGATCGGCGCGCCGAACTGTTCCCGCTGGCCGGCGTAAGACACCGTCATATCGAGCAGCCGGGCTGCCGCGCCCAACGCGTCGAACGCCCGGTGCACCGCGAGAGCGTCGCGCAGCAAGGCCAGCGTGCCGGGTGGCAGCGGCTTCCATTCCGCGATCGTCGCGTCGAGGTCCAGCCGCGCCCACGAACGGCTCAGGTCGAGGGTCGACATCACCGACAACGTCGGGGCACTGAGGACCGTCACGTATTCGCCATCGCCCACCTGCCCTGCCACCGCGATGGAGTCCATGTCGGCGGCCATCGGCACCGGACGGGTGACGCCTGTCAGCCGCAGCGCATCGCCATCGAGAGCGGCGTCAGGACCGAGCGCCACTCCTGTCAGCTCGCAGTCTTCGGTGGGGCAGTCGACGCAGTCGAGCAGCCACGCCGCAATGTTCAGATCCGCGACCGGCAGCGAGCTCCCCGCGTATCCATGCTGCTCCGTCACGACGGCGAGATCTACATGCGTGCCGCCTATTTCGTGAGTGAGCAGCTCCAGAAGACCCGATTCTGCCGCGTGCGCGACGACCGCGGAATCTACCGTGACCGCAGCCGAGTCCAGCGTTTCGCGGACCCTGGCGATGGGGTCGTGCTTGGTAAGCCAGGCGCGCTCCGCCGCGGCGAGTTGGTCCTGTTCGTCGGTCAAGCCGAAGTCCATCGATGGCCCTTCTACTAAGTTGACCTAGTAAACCATGTCCTCTAGGTTCAGATGACGGGCTTTCGCCGCGAGGGCCGATTTGGAAAGTGACGATGACGAGCATCGACAACGCGCTGGGACGGCTTTGGGACGCCAACGACCACGACCGCATGCTGGAGTGCGACGGACGCTGGACGTCGTGGGGTTCCGTTAGGTCGCTCACCGAGCGGATCGACCAGGAACTGACTGCCGCGGGATGTCAAGCCGGCGGGCGGGTAGCCGTCGTGCTCTCCAATCGGATGGAGTCCGTCGCGGCGCTCATCGCGATCTTCCGCGGGAGACGCACGCTGGTGACCATCAGTCCGCTGCAGCCGCCGGACCGGCTGAGTGACGATCTTGCGGCGTCCGGCGTCGCGTATGTCCTTGCGCCGGCCGCATTATGGTCCGAAGACGTCTTCAGCCGTGCCGTCACCGATCTGGGGGCGACCGGTTGGCGTCTCGACGACGGCGAACTGGCTCTCCAGGTAAAGGGCACGACGCAGGCCGTCAGCGGCGACGCGGCGATCGCAATCGAGATGCTGACCTCGGGCACGACGGGCGCTCCCAAGCGCATCCCCCTGACCCGTGCGCAACTGGAGGCCTCGATCGCGTCGGCGCTGCAGCACAACGACCGCGCCGATGCCAAGCCCAAACCTCCGCTGTCGGGCACCGTGGGCCTGGTGACGTTGCCCATCGTGCACATCGGCGGGCTGTGGTCGTTGTTGCAGTCGCTGGTCGCGGCACGCCCGATCGCGATGCTCGATCGATTCACGGTGCCGGGCTGGCACGCCGTGGTGAAGCAGTATCGGCCCGCGGTGGCAGGACTGCCCCCGGCGGCCATGCGATCGGTGCTCGACTCCGACATCCCCCGCCAAGATTTGGCGAGCATCCGCGCCATCAATGCGGGGACAGCCGCCGTCGACCCGGCATTGGTTGATGCGTTTTTCGAGCGGTACGGCATCCCGATCCTCGTCGTCTACGGCGCGACGGAGTTCTCCGGCGCGGTGGCCGGGTGGACCGTCAAGGACTTCCACGCGCGATGGGCCGACAAAAAAGGCAGCGTCGGGCGTGCCTTTCCCGGCGTGCGGTTGCGAGTCGTAGACGAGGACGGCGCCGTCCTTGGCGCCAACGAGGGCGGCAGGCTGCAGGTCGCCACGCCGCAGGCCGGTCAAGCCGGTGACTGGGTCACCACCAGTGACCTGGCGCATCTCGACGAAGACGGTTTCCTCTACATCGACGGTCGCGCGGACGACGTGATCGTGCGGGGCGGTTTCAAGGTGTCACCCGAGACCGTGGTCCGGGCGCTGCGTGCGCACCCGGCCGTCGCAGATGCCGCCATCGCGCCCGTGCCCGATCAGCGGTTGGGCCAGATTCCGGTTGCCGCAGTCGAATTGCGTCCCGGGGCGGCCATCGAAGGCGAGGAGCTGCGCGAGCACTGCCGGGCGACGCTGACGCCCTATGAGGTGCCCGCTCGCGTCTTCGTAGTCGACGAGTTGCCGCGCGGAGCGGCGCTCAAGGTCGACCGGCGCAGGCTGCTCACGATGTTCGACGAGCTCGGCGCGAGCACTGTCCAACCAGCCGGTGCAGGCTAAAACGCCTATCAGGCAACCATCGACTTGGAGAGGAACCGTAGTGACCGAAACTGCGACCGACGTGGCGAGCTTGGCGGCCAGCGTGGAGCTGCGCGGCAACGTCTCGTTGATCACCATCAATCGGCCTGACGCGCGCAACGCCGTTAACGGGGCGGTGAGCACGGCCGTGGGTGACGCGCTCGAGGAGGCGCAGCGCGATCCCGAGGTGCGGGCGGTCGTCATCACCGGTGCCGGCGAGAAGTCATTCTGTGCCGGAGCCGATCTCAAGGCCGTCTCGCGCGGCGAGAATCTCTACCACGCGGAGCACCCTGAATGGGGCTTCGCCGGCTACGTGCATCACTTCATCGACAAACCCACAATCGCCGCAGTGAACGGCACCGCGCTCGGCGGCGGCTCAGAGCTCGCCCTGGCCAGCGATCTGGTGATCGCCTGCCAGAGCGCAACTTTCGGGCTGCCCGAGGTGAAACGCGGCCTGATCGCAGGGGCGGGCGGCGTGTTCCGGATCGTCGAACAGCTGCCACGCAAGGTCGCGTTGGAGCTGGTGTTGACAGGTGAGCCCATGTCCGCGGCCGACGCGCTGCGGTGGGGCCTGATCAATGAGGTCGTGCCGGACGGTACCGTCGTGGAAGCCGCCCTGGCACTCGCCGCGCGGATCACCTGCAACGCGCCGTTGTCGGTACAAGCCAGCAAACGAGTCGCCTACGGTGCAGACAACGGGATCATCGGCGCGGAGGAACCCAAGTGGGAGCGCACGACTCGCGAATTCACCGAGTTGTTGAAATCCGAAGACGCCAAGGAGGGCCCACGGGCCTTCGCTGAAAAGCGTCTCCCTGAATGGAAGGCACGTTGAGCATGGCGGAGAGCGTGGGACGCGTAGCAGGAAAAGTCGTTCTGATCACCGGGGGCGCCCGCAGCCAGGGCCGCAGCCACGCCGTCAAGCTGGCAGAGGAGGGCGCGGACGTCATCCTCTTTGACATCTGTCACGACATCGACACCAACGAGTACCCGCTGGCGACATCGCGCGATCTCGAGGAAGCCGGTCTGGAGGTGGAGAAGACCGGTCGCAAGGCGTACACCGCCGAAGTCGACGTCCGCGACCGGGCGGCCGTGAGCCGCGAACTAGCCAACGCGGTGGCCGAATTCGGCAAACTCGACGTAGTCATCGCCAACGCGGGCATCTGTCCGCTGGGTGCTCATCTGCCGGTTCAGGCCTTCGCCGATGCCTTCGACGTGGACTTCGTCGGCGTCGTCAACACGGTCCACGCCGCGCTCCCGTATCTGAAGTCGGGAGCGTCGATCATCACCACCGGATCGGTCGCCGGCCTCATCGCGGCCGCACAGCCCCCCGGGGCGGGCGGCCCGCAGGGCCCCGGCGGCGCAGGCTACAGCTACGCCAAGCAGCTGGTGGATTCCTACACTCTGCAGCTCGCCGCGCAACTGGCGCCCCAATCCATCCGCGCCAACGTCGTTCATCCCACAAACGTGAACACGTCGATGCTCAACAGTGCGCCGATGTACCGGCAGTTCCGGCCGGACCTCGAGGCGCCGAGCCGCGACGACGCCCTGCTGGCGTTCCCCGCCATGCAGGCGATGCCCACCCCGTACGTCGAAGCCTCGGACATCTCGAACGCGGTGTGCTTCCTGGCCTCTGACGAGTCCCGTTATGTGACGGGCCTGCAGTTCAAGGTCGACGCCGGCGCCATGCTGAAGTTCTAGGAGGACCGATGACCACCACCCAAAAGCCCGGTGCTGACGCGGGGGCGAGCGAAGCGACCGGGGATGATCTGGCCGCCGAAGAGGGCCGCATCACCGACGAGGACATCGAACGCGCCAAAGGGCAGATCGGAATTCCCGTTCACCAGCGCGACGAAGCGTGGCACAAGCTGCCGTCAGCCGATGCCATCACGCACTTCGCGTTCGGCTGCGGTGACGACAACCCGCTGTTCTACGATCCGGCCTACGGACCGACCACGCGCTGGCACGGACAGATCGCATCGCCGACCTTCCCGATAGCGACGGGCCTGGACCAAACCCCGAAATTCACCGACCCGGAGCGAAAGAAGCTGTTTCGCGGTCTGTTTCGCGGGACCGGGAAGTACTACTCGGGGGTGAAGTGGACGTGGTACCGCCCGATCTACGCGGGTCGGCCGGTGCTCGCGGAGAACTACACGCTCGACGTTCAGGTGAAGGACAGCGAATTCTCCGGTGGGCGTTCGGTCAAGGAGACTTACCGCTACCTCTACGTCGACATCGATGGCAACCCGATCGCGACCCGCGACGAGTCCTACATCAACGCCGAGCGTCACGGTTCGAAGAAGTCCGGCAAGCTCAAAGACATACAGCGCAAGCACTGGACTCCCGAGGAATTCGCCCAAGTCGAGGAAGAGTACGAGGCAGAACGACGGCGAGGCGCCGATCCGCAATGGTGGGAGGACATCTCGGTCGGCGACGAACTTCCCGGAATCATCAAGGGGCCGTTGACCGTCGTCGACATCATCTCGATGCACATGGGGTGGGGCTGGGGCGGTTACGGCGTGGGGCCATTGAAGTTTGCCCACCAACTGCGCAAGCGGATGCCCGCCTTCTACCAGCCCGATGAATATGGCGTCCCCGATGTCGTGCAACGACTGCACTGGGATGCCGCACGCGCTCAGGCCCTGGGTATTCCGGCGCCCTACGACTACGGACAGATGCGCGCAGCATGGGTGAGCCATTTGATCACCAACTGGATCGGCGACGACGGTTGGCTGGCCGAAATGGACCTGCAGCTGCGTGGCTTCA
Source organism: Mycobacterium sp. NGS40 (assembly GCF_059812735.1). Classification (NCBI taxonomy): domain Bacteria; kingdom Bacillati; phylum Actinomycetota; class Actinomycetes; order Mycobacteriales; family Mycobacteriaceae; genus Mycobacterium; species Mycobacterium sp. NGS40. The sequence continues at coordinate 103,804 of NZ_JCALDG010000013.1, read as the reverse complement.
ACTACCACGGCGACGTGCACCGGTGCACCGGCACGGTCACCGCGAAGGGTGACGGGCCCGATGACTTAGTGTCATTGGACGTCTTCGCCACCAGCCAGCGGAACGAAACCACCACACGGGGCACCGCCAAGGTGTTGCTGCCGTCGAAGACTTCCGGTGCGGTGGTGCTGCCGATCCCGGACGCCGACCTGCGAAGGCGGGGCGCGCAGGTCGTGTCGCGAGTGTTCGGCAAAGTCGGTGAAGAGATGCGACGACTGTATGGAGAGTGAGACCACCACATGAAAAGACTCGTTCTGGAGCCCGAGCACGAGGCGTTCCGCGAGACGGTCCGGCAGTTCATCGAACGTGAGCTGGTGCCCAACGCCGAGAAGTGGGAGAGTGACCGCATCGTCGACCGCTCGGCGTTCGTCGCCGCCGGCAAGTACGGCCTGATCGGTTTCAACATGCCCGAGCAATACGGCGGCGGGGGAGTCGACGACTTCCGGTTCAACGCCGTGATCGACGAGGAGATCGCCCGCTACGGGGGGCCGTCGCCGTCGCTGAGCTTGCAGAACGACGTTGTCGGCCCGTACTTCTCGTCACTGGCCAACGACGAACAGAAGGAGCGCTGGCTGCCGGGCATCATCAGCGGCGAATTGATTGTCGCTGTCGCGATGACCGAGCCTGGCGCTGGCAGCGACCTGGCCGGTATCCGCACCTCGGCCGTCCGCGATGGCGACGACTGGATCATCAACGGCGCCAAAACATTCATCTCCTCGGGTATCAACGCCGACCTGGTGGTGGTGGTGTGTCGTACCGACCCGGACGCCGGCCACAAGGGCTTCACGCTGCTGGTGGTCGAGGCGGGCATGGAGGGTTTCAGCCGCGGACGCAAGCTCGAGAAGATGGGATTGCACTACCAGGACACCGCCGAGCTGGCCTTCGAAAACGTGCGGGTGCCGTCGGCGAACCTGCTGGGCAAGGAGGGACGCGGCTTTTATCATCTGATGCACAACCTCCCGTCGGAGCGGCTGTCCATCGCCATCTCAGCGATCGCCGGTGCGCGCGAGACCTGGCGGCAGACATTGCAGTACGCCAAGGACCGCAAAGCCTTCGGCCAGCCGATCGGCAGTTTCCAGCACAACCGGTTCCTGTTGGCCGAGATGGACACCGAGCTCGAAATCGGCGAGCAGTACATCGACCGGTGCCTGCAGGCTGTGGTCGACGGTGAACTGACGGCGGTCGAGGCGTCGAAAGCCAAGTGGTGGTGCACCGAGACCGCGAAGAAGGTCATCGACGGCTGCGTGCAGTTGCACGGCGGATACGGCTATATGACGGAATACCGGGTTGCGCGTGACTACCTGGACAACCGCATCATGACGATCTTCGGCGGCACCACCGAGATCATGAAAGACATCATCGGCCGCGATCTCGGCTTGTGAACCCGTTGTCGTGAATGGCATCTCCGAGCGCGACGGCACTGTGCTGCGGATCCGGCTGGACCGGCCGGAGAAGCTCAACGCCGTCGACACACCGATGCTCGATGAGTTGTCGGCGCACATCCGCGGCGCCGGGTCGGATGACTCAGTTCGCGCGGTGCTGCTCACCGGCGCCGGCCGAGCGTTCTGTTCCGGTGGCGACCTCACCGGTGGTGATACCGCAGGCGCCGCCGAAGCCGCGAACCGGGTCGTGCGGGCGATCGTCGGGCTGCCCAAGCCCGTGGTTGCCGGCGTCAACGGCGCTGCAGTGGGCTTCGGATGCCCACTCGCGCTGGCCTGTGATCTGGTGGTGGCCGTACCCTCGGCATACTTTCAGTTGGCCTTCACCCGGGTCGGGTTGATGCCGGACGGCGGTGCGTCCGCGCTGCTGCCAGGGTTGATCGGGCGAGCACGCACGGCGCGCATGGCGATGACGGCTGAGAAAGTTTCCGCGGCAACGGCATTCGACTGGGGAATGATCTCCTATTTGACTGGCGAAGACGACTACCAGTCTGTGCTGGCCGACGTTCTGCGGTCGGTCTCCGGCGGTCCGACGTTGGCGTTTGGCTGGACCAAGCGCGCGTTGGCCGCAGCGACGCTCGGCGCACTCGAGCCGGTGCAAGCGATCGAAGCCGAGGGGCAGTTGGCGTTAATCGAATCTGCCGACTTCAAAGAAGGTGCGCGCGCCTTTCGGGAACGACGGCACCCCGAGTTTGGCGGACATTGATGCAAGGAGAACCGACGTGACGACCAAGAAGGTACGAGTCGACGGCTTGGACATCGAATACACCGACGGCGGAACGGGTCCGACGATCCTGTTCGTGCACGGCGTCTTTGTTACCGGCGCAGTGTGGAACGACGTCGTGGCTGAACTGGGGGACGGCTTCCGCTGCATCACCCCCACTTGGCCGCTGGGAGCCCACCGCACGGCCACCGACGGTGCCGACCTCGGCGCTGAGGCGGCCGCCCGTCGCATCGTCCACTTCATGGAAGTCCTCGATCTGACCGACGTCACTGTGGTGGCCAACGACACCGGCGGCGGCCTGGTGCTGGCGTCGCTAGGTGATCCAACGCTGGACACATCCCGGATCGCCCGCTTGGTGCTCACCAATTGCGACAGCTACGAACACTTTCCGCCTGGCTCGTTCGCGCAGATCGTCAAGCTGTGCCGTTTCAGCACCGCGCTGGGTGGTGCCGTTGTACGCATGCTGGCCAGCGGACCAGGGCAGGCATTCTTCCTCAAGGCGGTGTGCAAGCACCCCCCCGCTCCTGAGCGGCAGCGGGAGATCTTCGGAGCCTTTGGCACCAGTGCGGCGGCCCGCCGCGACGCCGTCACGGTGACCGCCTCATTGGACCCGGTTCTCACACTGCGCGCCGCGCCGGCGATCGAAGCTTTCGACCGACCCGTCACCTTGGCGTGGGGCACCGAGGATCAGCTGTTTCCCCTGGGTCACGCTCGACGACTACGCGACGCGTTCCCGCATGCCACGTTGATCGAGGTCCCCGACTGCTCAGCCTTTGTCATGATTGATGCGCCCCGGCAACTTGCAGCAGCGATCCGCAACGGATGACCGCCTGCAATGAACGTGCCGCCACGCTCACTCGGAGCGACGCAAGAGGTCGGCGAAATCGGTCAGTGCCTCAATCGCCGTCGTCACCGCGCCCCGGACCTCCATGGTCCGCGAAATGTGTGCACCGCCAAAGCCTTTCGGCGCGGCCAGCCCAGGGACGATGAAATGGCGAAAGCGACGCCGAACCTCGTCGACGGACCTATCGATCTCCTCGGCGGCGAGGTACGTCTGCTCCACCAGAAAGTCGACCATTTCGTCGGTGTCGATGTCGGTGCGTATCTGGCCGCTACGTTGGCCGTCGTCCAGCACCGGACCCATCACATCCATGGCAACCTGGTGCACCCGAGGGTCGTGCACGCTGGCTGCACCCCGGGCGATCAGAGCGGAAATCGACGGATCTGACGGTAATTCCTGAGCCGTATACACAAGAGCGGCTTCCAGTTTGGCGAAGACACCGGTCTTCGGAGCCATCAGCGCCTCTACCGCCGCTACGTGTCGGCGCGCTCGCAGCAGCGCGACCTGCACCAGCATCTCCGAGACGCTGCCGAGTTGGCGGAATGCGGTGGCTCGGGAGACGCCCGCATTCTTGGCGACCACGTCCATCTGCACGGCATTGATGCCGCAGGCGGTGATCTCTGCGTCCGCGGCGCGGATCAACCGATCCTTGACGCTGCCCTTGTCGTCGAGGGTCGTCACCAAAGGGGCGGCCTTAGGTGATGGCACCGGCGATCTTCAATTCGATGAGGCGCTCGTCGTCCACCCCGAGTTCGCGGAGGACGTCGTCGGTGTGTTCGGCGAACTGGGGGGCGCGTTGCAGTTCGGCAGGGTCGTCGTCGAACCGCACCGGATTTGTCACCAAGTGTTGCGGATTTCCCTCGACGTCAACGATGTGGGCGATCCGACCGTTGGCGGTCAGTCCTTCGTCGTGGGCCAATTCCCAGGCGTCCTGGACCGGTGCCCACTGTCCGGTGCCCCGGCTCAGTACCTCCTTGCACTCGGCGAAAGTCAGCTTTGCGATGGCGTCGTGGACGATGCCGTAGGCGAGATCAGCGTGCTCGGCCATCGCCTGCAGTGATTCGAACCGCGGGTCCTCGATGTATTGGTCCAGGCCCATCAGCCGGCAGAACTCCGGCCAGTACCGGGTGGGCTGCAGCATCGACAGCTGGACGAACCTCCCGTCTGAGGTGCGGTAGGCGCCGGTCAGAGGATTGCCCGGAGCTTGGGTGCGGCGCTCGATCTTCGGTAGCGGTCCGCCCATCAACATCGCCATGTTGACGCTGAACTGGGTAGCCCAAGCGCCGACCGCGAGCAGGGAGACGTCGAGCACCGAGGCCTCACCGGTGACGTGCCGGCCGTACAGTGCCGCTGCCACACCCCCGGCGATGGTGATGCCGCCGATGTTGTCGCCGTAGGCGCCTGCGGGCATGAACGCCGACTGATCGGCATCTGGTGGATTGAGTCCGTCGGCGCTGCCGCCGCGGGCCCAGAACGCTGTCGCGTCATAGGCGCCCGCGTCGCGGTCGGGTCCGTTCATGCCGAATCCGCTGCCCGCCACGTAGATGATGTCGGGGTTGACCTTTCGGACGTCGGCGACGTCGATGTGCAGCTTCGTCCGTGCTGAAGGAAGGTAGTTGGTGAGGAAGACGTCACTGCGGCGGATCAACTCGTCGAACTCTGGGCGCACGTCGGCGTTGTCCAGTGCCATTCCGACGCTGCGTTTTCCGCGATTGGGCGCTTCCATGATCGGCGCGAAAGTCGATCCTGGTTTGGTGGCCGCCGCGCCGAGCACCTTGACCAACCCCCGTTGTGCATCGCCGGTCACGGGATGCTCGATCTTGATAACCTCGGCACCCCAGTCGGCGAGTACGGCTCCGGCGGAGGGGACGTAGGTGAACTGCGCGACCTCAAGCACGCGAACTCCGTCGAGCGGCTTGCGCATCAGATGTCCCAGACCAGCGGAAGGCTCTCCAGTCCCAGCTGGCTGCCGCTTTCGAGCATCTGTGCGTCCGGAGCCACCCGGTAGTTAGGGATCCGCTTGTGCCATTCCTCCAGGGCAATTCTGAGTTCCTGACGGGCCAGGTGTGAGCCGAGGCATCGGTGCGGGCCAGCGCCGAACCCGATGTGGTTGTTCGGTTTACGGGTGATGTCCACCGACGTCGCGTCGGTGAAGGCGGCATCGTCGCGGGTCGCCGCGGCCAGCGGGATGTTCACCATGTCACCGGCCTTCATCGGGCAGCCCTGAATGTCGATGTCCCGCATAACCTTGCGGGCGGGGATCACGATCGCGTAGGCACGGACGAACTCCTCGACCGCGCTGGGGATGACGGCCGGCTCGTTCACGATCCTGTGCCGGTCGTCGTCGTTGCGGGCCAGATGAAGAAACATCCAGCCAAGAGTGACCGAGACGGTGTCCAAGCCCGCCATGAACATCAGCAGGCAGAAGGACAACAGATCCTGGTCGGTGACCGGCTCGCCGTCGATCTCGTAGGTCAGGGCCTTGCTGACGATGTCGTCGCGCGGTTCTTCGCGACGCTCGGCGATGACCGTTGTGAACCGGCCCATCACCGACATCATCGCGGTCATTTGCGTGCGCAGCTTCTCCTCGTCGCTACCGCCGGCGTGCAAGATGTCGTGTTCCCATGCAAGGAACTCGTCGAGTTCCTCGACAGGCAGTCCCATCATTTCCAGAAAGATCGTGGTGGGGAAGCGGGCGGCGAAGTCGGCCATGAAGTCGCAGGAGCCGCGACTGACGAGGCCGTCGATGAGGTCGATCGCGCGCTGGCGCACCGTGGACTCGAGCTTCTCGACTGCGCCAGGGGAGAACAGCGGACCTAGCTGGCGCCGCCACTGCCTGTGCTCCTCCCCGTCCAGCATCTCCGGTATCCACTTGATCGGTGGATTCGGATCCAGCGCGGTAACCACGCTGTTGGAGAAGGCCTCCGGGTTCTGCATGATCTGCAGGATTCCCTCGTAGTTGCAGACCGTCCAGAAGCCAGGCCCAAATTCGTTTCGGTACCAAGGAAACTGAGCGCGCAGCTCATCGTATTTAGCGAACCACGTTCCCTCGGGCTCAGTGGTGGTGTAGTCGAAGGTGACGACCGGCACCGTCGCCGCCTGCTCGCTCGTTGTCACGTTTCCTCCGAGGTCCTGCGATTATCGTCGATTGATGGCGCATTCCTGCGACTGGACGAGTCGAGAGTATCAGGCGCAGTGGTGCTGGGCGAGACCCAGGTCACAGCTGGCTCGACGTTGGGTCGGCCATCGGATCGGCACAGTCCAGAACGTCGCTGAGCCCGGTGCTGGATGTGTTTTCGTTGCGGTCGTGTCCCACAGGGCCAATTCGGCCGCCAATCATCCTCGGTCAGTCCTGTTTTGGCCTCGCTGGAGTGGCGAGCTCGCCGCCCAGTGAGGGCCGACGCCAACGGTTACATGGTCTACTTAGTAAGTCACGTTGCTACAAAACGACAGCAGTGCCGCTGGCGACGTGCGATGCCACGAGCGGTCGAGCTGCGACGGTCGCAATTGATCGGATGGCGACAGGGCGAGCCCGTCACCGGGTGGAGGAATCACAATGGGTTGGCCGATGAAAGACGTGCCGGAGGATGACTCGATCGATCCGGATGCGCCCTTCGCGAACCAGCCGAGTGAACGACCTGCTCGCGGGCCGGAAATGATGGACCGTCGCTACCGGTGCGACGCGGCGGCCTTCTCGGTCGGTTCTCGCGATGGCACTATCGGCCGGGTCGATTCCGTCCGCAGCAGCTGGGAAAAGTTGAAGAGACGGCAACCCCGCGAGTTGGCAATCCTCATCGACAGGGCCGCCGCTGTGCGGCTGTGGCTCGACAGAAACGGGTCGGAGCCGCGTGTCATCCTCGAAGATCTCGAAACGGGCGATTACGTGTCGCTGAACGCCGTCGAGTTGTCCGACCTGATCATTGACCGCCAAGAGCACGAGGAGTAGCGCACCCATTCGAACCGGCTCGGCGATCGAGCGTAATGAGGCCGAGCCAGTCGCGGACGCTGCATTCCCAAATGCGCAGTAGCGTAAGCGCATTGACGTACATGTCGTGCGTGCCGGTGGCGCGAGCCCAGTCGGCGCTGTGGTCCGGTCAACAGCTCGCGTTCGTCAGTCCAGATCCAACACCACCCGACAGCCAGCCAGAAAAGTCATCGTCGCCTCCTACCTGCGGACGGCTGGCGCCGACCTCGGTACCATCAATGCGCCGTCCACCCGCCGTCCACGGTCAGCACCTGCCCGGTCATGTATGTCGAGGCCCGCGACGCCAGATACAGGAGGGCTCCGTCGAGCTCGTCGGGTTCACCCATTCGTCCCATCGGGCACCCCGTGCGCAGATAGCGCCGGCTTGCTTCGTCCTCCATCATCGGAGCCGAGCTTTCGCTGGGGAAGAAGCCCGGCGCCAGAGCGTTGACCCGTATTCCATGTCGTGCCCATTGGCATGCGAGGTCACGGGTGAGGCTGACCAGGGCTCCCTTCGAGGAGCTGTACGAGGCGTCCGGGATCGGCCAGGCGGCGACGAGACCGAGGATCGAGGAGACGTTGATGATCGAGCCACTTCCCGTGGCGATCATCGGCACGGCGGCCAGCCTGGCGAGATGAAAGGCGCCGACCAGATTGACCTCCAAGGTGCGCCGGAAGGCATCGATAGGTTCCTCAACCGCTGGTTGGGGGGAGCCGAAGCCGGCATTGTTCACAACGATGTCGAGCCGGCCGTAGCGCTGCATCGTCTGCGGGACGATCTCCTCGACTGCGGAGTCGTCGGCTAGATCGGCGGTGACCGGGAGCACGCGATCGAGTTCGGCCGCGAGCGCGGCGAGTCGATCCGAGCGCCGGGCCACGGCGACGACCGAGGCACCCGCGGCGTGCAGCACACGGACGAACCGGTCGCCGAGCCCGCTGGACGCTCCGGTCACGACGGCAACCTGGCCGCTCAGATCGAAGAGCTCGCCGGGAGTCTGCAGAGACGTCACGCGGACCTCCATGTCGGGCATTGCCACCACTGCGACGCGTCCGGCAGCCGGACTCGGTGCCAGACGGGATTGATCTCGACGGATCGCACTTATCAAACCTAGTTGACCATATACTCAGCCACGTGGATGGCCTGTCGGGGAAAGAGGCGTTGGTTGTCTGGCGGGGGTCAGCGCATGACTGACTGGCGCGGCGCTCCGCTGGCGCGTACCTGGATCATCGCAGCGGCAGAGCTCGTCGGCGGACTCGTGCTGGCCCGCATCTTGGTCTGGACCGACCGCCCTGCGGGGCACCGCCATGAGCAGGGCATGGCACCGACGCACGGTATGGCGCCGATGTCAGACGTGCCGAAACCGTCTGCGCCACATCTGCATTGGACGTGGCCGGTGTTCACTGTCGGTGTGCTGGCCGTAGCCGCGTTCATCTGGTGGGTGTTGCGCCGACAAATCATCGTCACCGTGGTGGGCGCCGCCGCCGCCATTATTTGCATGGCGTCTCACCCAGTTCGTGTGCTCGCTGCGCAGTCGCATTTGGTCGGCATGATTGTTCTCGAGGTGCAGTTGGTTGCGGTCCCGCTCTGGATACTCACGGTCCTGCCGTCCGCCGCAGATACGGGGCGCACCGGTTGCCGCCGTGCTGGTTAGATCTTGTTGAGCGGGGGATCGGCGCTGGCTTACGCGGCACTGCTCATCGCGATCCACCTTCCGGGAGGACATCACCACGGAGGGGCAAGGAATGTCGTGCCGTTGTGGCTCGCCATTGGCGCATCGATGATCGGCATAGCGTATTGGTTTGTCGTGCTTCGGACAGCCGCAGTCCTTCCGTTGAAGATTCGTCGCATCTCGTTACTCGCAGCGCAAGAAATCGCCGCGCTCGTCGGGCTGCTGTCCGTATTCGGTGCGTGGGGCGGCCCGGGCGCCGCTGGCCCGCTGAAGATTTCGGTCGCCTGGGATCAAGCGCTCGGCGGGCTCGTCATGCTGGTGACGTGTGCAGCGGTGGCCATTCCGATCTCCCAGGCTCTGCACACCGAATCTCGATAGGTCAGAAGACAGTCTTCGTCGGGGCTTAACTCGCTGCAAAGTCCGCTACCTCCTGGGGATCCCAGATTCGATACCGGTGGTACATGCGGCGCCGTTGCGGATACGCCTTGCCAAGGACGCTGATCTGGGGGATTAGGCCGTGAACCAGCGCGTCGGGGCGAGACATACCTTCGCTGTCAGGTCCGACACCCCGCCTCGGCGGTGACGTTGCCGATCGTAGGTCCTCGCCGAGCCGGTTCTCGGCGATCAGCCGGCTGAGGATCTCAGTGAAGGTCCACGGGGTGTTGAGCACCCATGAGTGATAGGCCTTGGGCAGCGTCACCAACAACGCTCCACTAAGACGTGCCGCATCGACTGCGGACGCGAGAGGGACGATCTTGTCCTGCTCGCCGTGGAAGATGACGACCCGAGCCTTGGCCCTACATAGCGCTTTCAGCGCGTTCGCGCTGTCGTCAGCCCGGGCAACTGCTCTCGCCGCGGAGGCGAATGTCGCCGGATGGGCGGCCGTGTTGAAGAACAGTTTGCTCAGCGTGCGCATGTAGCGGACCTGATCGCGACGGCGTAACCCCACCCGGTCGACGATTGTGTCGCCGACCGCCGCGGCGAGCGCAGCGCCGGTTCGCATCGGTGATGCGATGCGCACCCGTGACGCGTCGAAGGCCGCGCCGATCGCGGGATCGATGAGGACTACCGCGAGCGCGCGTTCCGGATGTCTCGCGGCCAGTTCTGCGGCGGTGCGACCACCCATGCTGTGACCGACGAGAACGGCCCGCTCGATACCGAGACCTTCCAGAATCCGTTCCGTGACTGCGATTCGGTGGGCGAACGTGTGCTCGCCAATTCTGGGTGCGAACGTCTCCCCGTGCCCTGGCGCATCGATGGCGACTACCAGAAATCCCAGCTGGGGAAGCCGGCTGAGCAGCTTCATGTACACGCGCCGGTTCATCCCGATCCCGTGGAAGAAGACCAAGGGGACACCGTGGCCACCGACCGAAACTCCGACGCGCCGACCGTCACCGAGTTCAATGAGGTGATGTGCGAACCTGATACGGGAGCCCGGAGGCACCTGTGTCCGATTTGTGGCCGCCATCACCATTCGGGCACCTCAACTTGGTATATCACTCTCACTGTCGGTGCAGCCAGCGCTGTACTAGTCTCGGTCGAAGCCCGCCGATGCGGTCGGCTCATCTTCGTGTTATCTGGGATCCCGCGCAAGGCAACCCTTCTCGGTGGCTGTCGAAGCGAAGGCGCGACTCGCCTCAGAACCGTGGCGCGACAGGACGAAAAGGAGACGCCGGTGGTCAATGCGCTTCGCGACGCGCTGATTCGTCGACTCGTCACCAACGCCGCGACAATCGCAGGCGGGTTTCCCCGGGGTTTGGTGCTCATGCCGTGGCGGCAGTTACTGGACGGCCCAGATTTCGCCGGCTGCGGACCCCTAGAGTCGGCCAGTAACGCTACTTCAGCTCTTGATGGCACTTGGCGTGCTGCCAATACAGAGGCTCCTTTGTGGATGTGGTGGACGGACTCGCCGAGCACTAACTCTTGACCTTGTTGCGTTGTGCGACAGCAGCCTTCGTCTCGCGGCGGGCGGCGAGACCAGTGCGTTGGTCCGAACCTTGCGCTGGAGCGTTCAGCAGCTCCGACAGATGCCGATGCACGCCCTTGACGATTGTTTCCGGGTCCGGAATGAGGTCGGCCAGCGCGGTGAACCCGAAATCAAGGCTGTCGCCGTAGCTGAGGCAGTGGATGAATAGACCGATGCCTGCTCCCACCATGGTCCGTCCGTACATGTGAGTGATTTCGGCCCCTGCGATATAGAGCTTGTCCCTCGGCCCGGGAATGTTGGATACCACGAAGTTCGCGATGGGCGGGACGGCTTCGACGGCCGGAGAATTCACCAGCTGACCCAATGCCAGCCATGCGCCGGTTGGCAGTGCGTCGATCAGCTTCATCACCTGGCTGACGGTGCCGGTGGGTTTGCGGTTGGTGCGCGTCACTGTGGCCCCGGAGCTGGCGCGTGCCGGCTTACGTTTGGCTGTCAAAGCGGACACCGTGCGGATGCGTTCTACTGGGTCGGCGATGTCAGGTACCGGCACCATCATGAACGCGAAGTGGTTGCCGCTGGCGGATTCGGCGGCTTCATCGCGAACGTTCACCGGCCCAGCGATGCGCAACGGCTCGCCGGGCAACTCGTCGCGGTCCCGAAGATAGTCTGCAACGGCGGCGCTCGTGATCGACAGCACGACGTCGTTGAGCGTCACCCCGAACCGATCCTTGGCCCGCTTCACCTCCGACATCGACAGGGACGCGACGGCAAGCGAACGTTTGGGGCTAGACGTCAACCGGTTCAGCAAGTTTCGGGATGCGGCGGGGGAAGGGCCGGTGGGCGACTTCTTCTCCGGAGGCGATGCTTCGTCCACGTCGGGCTTGGCAGTGGTTCGGCCCGCCGAGGAGGCGCGGGACAGCAAACCCTTCAACAGCGGGATGGCGATGGGAACCGAGCGCTGAGCAAGCTTGACGGGTATGAGCATCTGATCCGGAACGGAACGGAGCAGCATCTCCACTTGAGACGGCACCCGCTCCCCGTTGACTCTGTAGGCTGCCAGGTCAGGGTCCATCGGCAGGGGTGCCCTATCGAATAGCTCACTCAGCATCTCGGTGCCACCGACGCCGTCGATCGCGGCGTGATGCAGTCGGAGCAGGATTGCTGCTGACCCGTCGGCAAGTCCGTCGACGTAGTACATCTGCCAGAGCGGACGGGTTCGGTCCAGTGGTTCATCGGCGAGGGATACGGCCAACTCGCACAACGCCGACAGATCGTACGGGGCGGGGGCGCCGAGGTGTTTGAGGTGGCGGTCGATGGTGAAATTCGGATCGACGATCCAGTGTTCGTGGCCGGCGCCGAAGGGTGCGGACACCGCACGACGGGCGAACACCGGGATCTTGGGCAGTCGCGCCGCCATCTCGGCGCGAAACCTGGCGAAATCGTGCCCGTCGGGTGCGGTAGACGGGTCCAGCATCAGGATGCCGAACATGTCCATCGGCAACCTCGCTGTCTCGACATTGATGAACATCCGGTCGAGCCCATTCATCTGCTTCACGGTGAAATCCCTTCCTTTGCAGCCGCGCTGGCCTGGGTTGCCCGTGCCACCAGATGCGCGGGCAGGCGCGCTTGGTCACCGATGCGGGCCAGTAGCGTGCTGTGTTCCGCCATATCCAGAATCAGCTGCCGGCGAGCAGCCGCTGTGGGCCCTTCTTCCGTCCTGCCCTCCAAAACGAGCTGCTCGATATCGCGGACGACGCGGTCTACTTCGTCTGCGTAGGTGCGCCGCAACAGGATTGCGCGCAGTGGACCTACATGTTCGGTTGAACCGGGAGATACCCGCCAGGGCAACGTGACAGTCCTTTTGCCCAAGGAGACCACGCCGTGGGCGGCGCGAGCCATGTCCTCGAGGGCGGCCCTGCTCGACCACGCGCAGGTGAACCCCCACTCGTCGTGGAGTCGGGTGGTGTCGACGATCGGCATGTACAGCAGGCCACCGATCTCGCCGGGCGCCAGCTCGCTGACTCCGAGCTTCCAGGCCGCGCTGATTGCCGTTCGAAGGGCCCGCTCAGGGACCCGGATGAGCGGCCGGTCGATGATGTGTGCGATCTCGCGCATGGTGAGAGTGCCTGTGCCGGTGATGTTGACCGCACCGGTATGGGTGTGCGACACCGCCTCTGCGGTGAAACGCGCAACGTCGTCGGTGTGCACGAACTGTTGGTGACGGTCTGGGTCGGGAACCGGCAATGCCGGACTGGAGAAAAACCGGAAGATGGTGTTGTCGACGTCGCGTCCGGCGATGATGCCCGCACGCACTATCACCGCGTCTACCCCGCTGCGGTCGATCAGGTCCTCGGCCCGCTTTTTTGTGCGCTGCGTAGAAGTGCTCGCGAGGCGGTCGCCGCTCGTCGGTCTCGGTCAGCGTCGGTGGATGACCGGGCACGGCTCCGTACGCGAGCACTGACGATGAGAACACCAGCCGTTGACAGCCCGTTGCGGCCATCGCGTCCAACACATTCTGGGTCCCGCCGAGATTGATCTCCTCGGTAGCGGCCTCGGTCCTGAGTGGAGCGACGACCCACGCCAAATGCGCGACTGCGTCACATCCAGACACCGCGTCGGTCACCGCACGGGCGTCACGGACGTCGCCGGCCGTGAAGGCGACACCGTCAACAAGAGTCTGCGGCCGGTTGCGAGCCATGGCGGTGACGTCATGGCCTGCGGTGACCAGGCGCCGACACACGGCACGGCCGAACGGTCCCGTCGCCCCGGTCACCAGAACTTTCATCTAACGCACCCTCCGAATTCCGGCAGTGCTCAGCGCCGCCTTGTTGCCGGTCGGGTCCGGCCGCACCACGATCGGGGCGCCGATCGGTTCGCCGTCGATGAGCAGGTCGAGAAGGTCCTGGTCGCCCTCACCGGGGTTGGCCAGGAAGCGGCGGTCGTCCGCATCGACGCGGCCGACGACGATGCCGGCGGGACCCGATTTGGTGTAGCGAACCGTGTATGTCTCGATGCGAGCGTCTCCCTCCGGGGCCTGTGCCACCTCGGCGACGGGCCGAGCTTGCAGCTCTGACTGGAGGGCGGCACTTCGGTCGGCTCGCCAAGTACGAGGAGTCGTCGAGTAGATGCCGACCGAATACTTCGACAAGGTCCCGCCATTGGCGCCGACCAGCCCGTGCGAGCCCGGGCGTTCGCGCATCGCACGGACCGTCTCGGCGATGGCGTGCATCGAATAGTTATTGCCTGCGCCGCCGAAGTAGGGCAGCCCACCAGTCAGAGTCAATCCCCGAGGATCATCAGCCGAAAGACCGAGTCCCTCAAGCACATTGGACACGGCGATCGGGAAGCAGCTGTACAGGTCAAACGTAGCTATCCCGTCCACGTCGATGTCGGCGACACGCAGTGCTTCCAGCGTTGCCGCCACGGCCGATGGTGCCCGACTCAAATCAGGTCGCTCCAGCAGAACTCGTTCGCGTAGGTCTGCGTGTCCATGCAGGAACACCCAACGATCCTCAGGCACACCGAGTTCGGTGGCGGCGCTCACCGTCATTACGAGCACTGCGGCACTCTGGTTCACCTGGTCGCGGGCCACCATCAACCGCGGGTACGGGTCGGCGATCAAGCGGTTGGACGGGGTGATCGTGGCCACCTCGGTGACACTGCGTTCGACCGGCGACGCCGCGAACGGGTTTCTGGCGGCGACGGTGCTGAGCGGAGCGAACAGCTGAGCCATCTGTTGGCGGTACTGCTCGCGAGTCAACCCCAGCCGCGCCCGGCGGGCATTCTCCAGCAGTGCGTACTGCGACGCCGCGTCGACCAGCCCGTGGGCGACGAATTCCGCGCCGCTCATGCCTTCCAGTCCGTATCCGCGGTCGTTCAATTGTCCGTCGACGACTTCGGAGAAATCGGGCTTGTCGTCAGCGGACGCCAGATGACGGACAGTGGAGATGGCTTCAGACCCCAACAACAGAACGACGTTTCGCTCGCCGGCGGCGATGGCTGCCGACATTTCGTTGACGAGGTGCTGGGGGCTCTGGCCGCCCACCACCTCCAGGATGGCGTCGGCGGGACTCGCCCCGATGCGTCGCGCGACGGACCGCGGGTAGTTCGTGGCCTTCCCCAACGGCGCCGTCGCCCACGGGGTGGAGATTTCGAACTGGCGCACTCCGGCGATTGTGTCGATCCGGCGAGCAGCAGCGGTCGCGTCGGCACCGCAGTCGCGAAGTGCGGCACGCGCGGCCTCGCTGGCCAGCTCGACCGCCGACAATCCCCGGTAGTCGGGATCATCGATCCGCTCGCTGAATTGACCGACACCTACGATCACCGGTGTGTGGGGATCGATGGAATCGCTCATCCCGTTGTCCCTTCGGACAATTCGAGGACGCCCTCCCGAGCAAGCTGATCTATCTCGGTGTCACTGAGTTTCAGCACGGCATGGCACACCGATCGGGTGTCTTGTGCCATGGTTGGTGCCGGGTTCAATAGCGGTGGCGCGATCGAATCGAAGAGCGCGATGCCGGTCTCGACAGTGAGCGGCTCGTCCCAACCAGGCTGCCGCAGTTGGCCCAGCGCGTGTCGATGCGCAAGCTGCGGATCGTCGAGCAGGTCCTTGACGTGCACAGCCGCGCCGGCCGCGACGCCGACAGCCTGCAGTTGTGCGGCGGCATCCCGGGGATCGAGCGGCAACGCCCACTGCCCGACGGCTCGATCGAGCTCCTCGCGGTGAGCCAGCCTGCCGTCGGCTGAGCGCAGGTCGTCGCGACGGGCGAGATCGTCTCTACCGATGGCCGCGGCCAGATTGATCCAATCGGCATCGCCGTCGACCCCCACGACGCAGTAGGCGTCCTCACCGTCGCAGCGATATACCCCGGACGGCGCGTCGAACTCACCGACGTTGCCCCGGGCGGTCATCGTGCCTGGCTGCAGCGATTCGCGCAGATAGTCGGTGCACAACTGGACGAAAACCGTCTCCATCTGCGCCACGGTGATTTTCGTGCCCTTGCCGCTGCGTCGGCGGGCCACCAGGGCGGCGATGATGGCTGCCACAGCGACCCGTGCCGCGGCGTGATCGGGGTAGACGGTCATGTCGTCGCCGAACCCTTCGGGTGCATCCGGGTGCCGCCACAGGGTGGTCAGCCCAACTGCCGCCCGCACCAGCGGGCCGTAACCCATACGCTTGCTCCACGGTCCGCTGCTGCCGAACGCACTGCTTTCAACCACTACGATGGCGGGATTCAGCTCGCGCAGAGTGTCGTCGTCGAATCCCAGAGACTCCATCGTGCCGGGCTTGAAGTTCGTCAACAGCACATCCGACTTGGCGATCAGGCCCCGCATCAGTTCGGCACCACGCGGATCCCGCAGATTCAGGCCCAAGCTCAGCTTATTTCGGTTACCCACTGAGAAGGCATGGCTAACCCGTTCCGGGGTGTCGGCCTGACGCGCCCCATCCATGAACGCCCGGTTCTCGACCTTGATGACCTCGGCCCCCTGGTCGGCGAGCAAGCGTCCCGTTTCGGCGCCTACCACAATCACCCCGAGGTCCAGGACGCGAAGCCCTTCCAGCGGGCGCAGGCTGGCCGCAGGCGAAGGTGAACTCGCAGATCCAGCCGGCACACCGCCACCGACACCGCTGAGCACTTCGTCGGTGTGCTCACCCAAAGTGGGTGCCCGAAAACGGAATCCAGCGCGTTCGCCACCGAATTCCAGGTAACCGTTGGCCATCCGACCGACGAGCCCGGGTGCGACTTCGGCATCGACGAACGCCCTGCGGCTCGTGGCATGATCGCTGGTTGCGGCTTCGGCGGGCGTGTTCACACTTGCGATGGGGATACCGAGTTCGCTTGCCCGCGCGACGATGTGATCGCGAGTCTTGTCGGCGAACAGGTCGGCGATCACTTTGCGGAGTGTGTCCCAGGACGTGAACCGGGTGATGAGTTGCTCGAACGACGGGTCCGCGAACTCCTGGGGCTCTCCAAGCCAGATGAACATCGCCCGCCAATGCTTGGGCGCAAGCATGCACAGCCGTACGTGGCCGTCGGCGCACGCGAAGATCGGGTAGAGCATTCGCGCGTCCGGTCGCCCCGGTGGAAGCTCGGAGATCGGGCGGCCCATGGTGGCGGTGCCGGCCATCCCAAAGCCCGGGTCGAGCCCTTGCACGGCCATGTCGTGCAGGGCGCAGTCGACGTAGTCGCCGAGGCCGGACTCGAGCGCGCGATAATAGGCGATCAGCGCGGCGTACGCCGCCTGCACGGCGCCGGCCTCGGTGGCGAAATCGCCCGGCGGCAATAGGGGCTCGCGATCCGGAGCGCCGGATCGGGTCAAGGCGGACGACATCGCCATCTGCACTGCCTCAGTGCCTCGCCAGTCGCGGTAGGGGCCGGTCTGCCCGAAGGCGGTAATCGACACCACGACGAGTGCGCGGTTGCGCTCTCGCATGACACTGGGCCCCACGCCAAGGCCGTCCAGCGTTCCGGGAGGCAGGGATTCCACGACTATGTCGGCGCGATCCACGAGCGACAGCAGGGCGGCGCGACCCCGGTCGGTTCTCAAGTCGAGGACTACGCCCCGTTTGTTGGCATGTGCGGTGAGAAAAGGAAGTCCGAGACGGTCATGTTGCGGGTGTGCACGTCGTGACGCGAGTCCCTCAGGCGGCTCGACGAGCACCACGTCAGCGCCCAGCTCGGCCAGCAGCCGTGTCGACGAGGCGGCGACACCATCCGTCAGGTCGATGACCCGCGTCCCACTCAGGGGCAACTCGTGCCTCGGACCATCACCCGATGGTGTCGACATCGTCGTCCGTCCCCATGTCGTTGCGCCTCTTTCGGTCTGCGGTCGGAATTTGTCGAACATCTTGACCCGATAGTAGACCTCGACATTGCTTACCTAGTAACCTATGTTGGCACTAGGCGGCGCGGCCAGCAGGACAGAGGTGAACGGGTGCAGAAGCCGATGACCGGTGTGCGCGTCCTCGAGGTCGCGCAATTCACCTTTGTGCCTTCTGCGGGAGCGGTCCTTGCCGACTGGGGCGCCGACGTCATCAAGATCGAGAATCCGGTCACAGGAGACGCGCAACGGGGACTCGTCACCGTCGCCGGCCGCTCCGCCGCCACACCGGGAGTCTCGTTCTCACCCACGGTCGAGGCCCCCAACCGTGGCAAGCGCAGTGTCGGACTGTCTCTGGCGTTGAAACAGACACGGCCAGTGTTCGAAGAGCTCGTCCGGCGCAGCGACGTCTTTCTGACCAACCTGTTGCCGCAGGCGCGGGCGAAGCTACGGATCGACCTCGATGAGGTACGGCGTATCAATCCGGCGATCGTTTACGTGGCGGGCAGCGGATTCGGGAGCGAAGGGCCTGACCGTGAGACGCGCGCGCGCGACGCAACGGCGTTCTGGGCGCGGGCCGGCAACGCTGATGGGGTCACGCCGACGGGATCCGAGGTGCCGACGGGCATGCCGGCGGGTGCCTTCGGCGACAACATCGGCGGCATCACCATCGCCGGCGCCGTCGCCGCTGCCCTCTACGGCAGGCAGACGACCGGGCAGACGTCCGTCATCGACGTATCGCTGCTGGCGGTCGGGGCGTGGGCCAACCAGTCCAGCGTCAACCTCGCGATGCTCTACGGCTGCCCGCTGCCAAAGATCGACCAGCGGACCCAAACCCTGGGCAACCCGCTCACCGGCGCCTACCGATGCTCGGACGACCGCTTCATCCAGCTTTCGATGCTCCAGCCCAGTCGGTACTGGGCATCCGTCTGTCGACTCTTCGGACTCGACGCAGCCGCCGCGGACGAGCGATTCGCTTCGCTCGAGTCGTTGGCGACCCACGCCGATGACGCCGCCGCGCTGCTCGCAGACGCGATCGGATCGCGGACCTTCGACGAGTGCACGCGACTGCTGAGCCTTCTCAAGGGCCAGTGGTCTGCGGTGCAGGACGCCTGGGAGGTCGCCCACGACGAGTCGTTGATCGCCAACGGCCGCATCGCCGACCTTCGGGATGCCCAGGGCAATCAGCAACGGCTCGTGGCGAACCCGGTGAAGTTCGATGAGGCGGCGGCCCACCTGACCCGGGCGCCGATGTTCGCCGAGCACACCGATGAGGTGCTGCGGGAACTCGGCATGAACGATCACGACTTGATCGAACTGAAGATCGAGGGCGCCATCACCTGAGCGCTGGTCAGCCCAACACTATCGACGGTGGTGGCGTGAATCCCGGGTTCGCCAACGCCGTTGCCATACCGCTGCCGATGGGTCCTTTGTCGTCGAATAGCGTCGCCACGCCGGTGGCGACCCCTGCGTGGCTGTAGTGCGTCATCGACGCCAACCCGATGTAGACGCCTTGCGGCAAGCGACTGAGCGTGACGGTGTAGTCGGCGTTAATGAACTGCAAGCCTTCAGTGCCCCAGTGGGTTAACGAACTGGTGACGTCCCCGGCCATGACGGCGCGGGTGAAGGGCGACAGTGGCTCGTCGTCGACGAGCAGCTTGGTCTCCCGCAGCCAGACGAACTTCTGCCCATGGTGTCGCCATTCGGTGACTCCGACACCAGGACTGCCCGCGACCGGGTCCCGGCCGAACGAATGCAGCACCATGGGGACATCGTCGGCCAACGCGTCGGGTTCCGCCGGTACTGAGGGCATGCTGATCGGCGACGTCCACACCGTGTCCACGGCATGCTCGCTGCGGCGAAGGAACAACGCACTGGCGCGGGCCACCACAACGTCGTTCTGAGTCATGACCGCGTCGACCGCGCGAAGTCGCCGGCCCTCGCGCACCACCGACGAGTGCATCTGCAGGGGCTGCAGCGCCACCGGCCTCAGCAGATCCACCGTCAGCCGGGCGGGCTGCATGTCGGCGTCGTCGACTTCTTGCTCGACCGCTCGCGCCAGCAACCCGCCGATGTAGTTACCGCTGATTGACGGACCCCAGGGTCCTTGCGTCAATCGGGTTGGTACGTAAGCGTTTCCGTCGGTGACGAAGAAGCAGGTCGGCGCGGCGTGGGCCGGCTTCGCTGATGAGTCCTCCACTTGATCCCTACCCCCGTAACCGGCATCGCTCGATAAGTATCTGCGCCACACGTTCCGGATCGCTGAACATCAATTCGTGGCAGGCATCAACGGGGATGACGGTGTCCACCCCGCCCAGGGCGGCGATGCTTGCATGCTGCGATGCCACGGACAGGGCCCGGTCGCGGGTGGTCAGTATCCAGGTGCGTGGGACGTCGGCGGGTAGTCCGCTACGGTCCACCGGCTCACCGGGTATCCGCGCCGACTCGGCATGCAACTTCGACATCGCCAATCGGCGCTGCGCGGGGGTCATGCCGTTGCAGAACGCCCAGCGTGCCGCCGGCGTTGGAAGCTTCATGGGTCTGCCGATACGGGCGGCGCGCCGAGCGAAGAGCGCTAGCGGCCCACCGAGTGTGTCCGCGATGGCCGAGCCCTGAGGCGGAACGAATGCCGTTGCCAGAATCATCTCCCGGACTCTGGAGGAACCGAGCTTAGCGACGACGCCGGGGACCGTTACCCCCGCCATCGAGTGGCCCACGATCACGATGTCACCTAGCCGCGCTTCCTCGATGTCGGCGATGACGGAGTCCACCCACTCGGAGATCGTCACGGTCGCGAGGTCACCTGGCTTGTTGCCGTGCCCGGGCAGATCCACCGCGAGAGTGCGCAATCCCGGTTCTCGACGGTGTATTTCGGCGACGACGAGATCCCAACAGTCGCCGGCGTGCTCGCCGCCATGGACGAGCACCAGGTCGGGCAGAGTCATGGTCGGACCCTCATCAGTCGATCAACCGGGAGCTCAACGTGTCGATGTCGGCGCGGAAGTCGGTGTAGCTCCTGCTGGCCGGCTCGATGGTGATCCACGTGACGCCCGCCTCGGCGTAGGCATCCAGCCGGGGCCGCACCGCGGCACAAAACCCGGTGCAGTCACCGCTGGCCAGCAGGTCTGCTTCGAACGGGACGAAGGCAACGTCGGCAGCGTCGCGGCCGGACTCCGCGCGCTGCTTGTTCACTCTCGCGACCCACTCGCCAAGCGTCTCGATGTCTTCCAGGGGCCGGGAGCGGGTGATCGCAGCCATCTCGCCCGAAGCGGCCATCGGCATCCAGCCGTCGGCGACCTCGATGACCCGGCGCTGCGCGGCCGCGCCGTTTCCGCCGATCCAGATCGGCGGACCGCCCGTCGTCAGCGGCGGTGGCAGCGCGACATGTCCGCTGACCCCGAACTCCGGCCCGTCGTGGTCGACCCCCGCCCAGGTCGCCCTCCAGGCGGCGATTGCCTCGTCGAGCAGCGCGCCGCGCCGGTCGAAGTCGGCTCCCAACGCCTGGAATTCGGCCTTGAGATAGCCGGCTCCCGTGCCTAATGTGAACCGACCACCTGAGAGCAGATCGAAGCTCGCTGCGGCCTTTGCCGTCAGGTAGGGGTTGCGATAACCCGACACCAGGATGTAGGTCATCAATCGGATGCGGGTGGTGGCGGCCGCCGCGAAACTCAGCGACACGAACGGATCGAAAGCGTGGTGGCCGCCGCGAGCCAACCACTCCCGATCGGGATATGGGTGTTCGGACATCGAAAAGCCGTCGAAGCCTGCGTCTTCCACCAATTGTGCGACATCGCCGATGCCCACGCCCTCGCACCACCTGTTCCAGTGCTTGACGGCCCGCATCGGGAACATCAGGTTGTAGCGCACTTCGGCCCCTTTCAGCTCCATTGTCGCAGCGACTATTTCACCAGTGATCGCGCGATGACTTCGCGCTGCACTTCGGTGGCGCCTTCCCCGAGCCGCTTGACCCGAAGGTCGCGAAACCATCTTTCCAGCGGCAGTTCGGTGGAGATTCCCAGGGCGCCGTGAGTCTGGATGCAGCGGTCCAGAACTCGGTAGGCTGCCTCGGTGGCGAACATCTTGGCCGCCGAGGCGTCTACTCGAACGTCGCGGCCGAGGTCGGCGTTCCAGGCGGCCTGGTAGATCAGCAGCCGGGCGGCCCGCAGGTCTACCTCACTGTCCGCAAGCATCCACTTGACGCCCTGCTTATCAGCAAGTCTGCCGCCGAAGACATCCCGGTCCTTGGCCCATTGGCAGGTCATGTCCAATGCGCTCTGCGCGATGCCGATCGGGCCGGCCCCGTACACGATGCGGCCGTGTACCAGGAACTCGTTCGCCAGCGAAAGACCCTGACCCTCATCACCGATCAGTCGGTCCGCGGGTACCCGCGCATTATCGAAGTGCAACTCATACGGGGCAAACGATGCCATCACAGGGATGCGGCTGAACGTGACGCCCGGGGTGTCCTTCTCGAGAATGAATGCCGAGATACCCTGGCCCCCCTCACCGGTGCGGGCGTACACCACACCCCAATCGGCATCAGGGGCGTGCGAAATCCACATCTTCGAACCGTTGAGCACGTAGCCGTCGCCGTCACGCACCGCCTTGAGTTTGATCGCCCGCGCCGGATCCGACCCACCTGAAGCCTCGGTGATCGCGGTGTACGCCTTGGACATGGTGCCGTCGATGATGGGCCTGGCGTATCTGTCGAACTGCTCCGCAGACGCCTTGAACATGATGTTGGGCGGGTTGCCGCCGAACGCACCGAGGGCCGGAAAGAAGGCTCCCATACGGCATTTCGCGGCTTCTTCGGCGACCACGACTTGGCCGAGCACGCTGAGCCCGGCGCCGCCGTACTCGGCCGGCGTCTGCAGCGCCCACAGTCCGAGCTCCCTGGCTTTCGCCTGAAACTCCACCAGCTGTTCGCGAGGTAACCCGACCGCGTCGTGTTCCAGCTTCTCTTCGAGTGGATGCACCTGCGCAGCCATGAACCGCCGCACTGTGTCGCGCAGCATCACCAATTCTTCGGGCAGCTGCCACGCGCCAGAAGGCTCTTGGGCCATTAGACCCGTGCCGCAGCGGCAGCCCGCAGGTCCCGCGCGCTCTGCAGCTGCGGCTCGTGATTCGCCTCGTATCGCTCGATCCAGTCGGGTGGCAGTTTGCCCCACGCTTCACCGATCCGCAGCCGCTGCGCGGAGCTGAACACCTCCGCGGCCACGACGTCGCCGACGAAGATGGTGTTCTCATCATTGTCCAACGATCCGGTGATGCGGCACTCCACGTAGCTGTGGGCATCGAGCAGGATCGGCGCGCCAGTCACACCCGGCTTGGTGCGCAGCTTCGACATCTTGTCGCCATCGCGGCCCGAACTGCCGCCAAGTGTCATCAGGATTTCCATGGACTTGTCGATCTCGTCGGGACCGGCCGACAGCATATGCATCACGAAAATGCCCGAGTTGACCAGCATGTCGTGGGTCTTGTTGTATTTGGTCAGGCTGACCGTAGCGCGTGGCAGTTCGGGCACGATGCTAGCCGAGCCGGCCGACAGCGACATCAGGCCATTCAAGAATGGGGGGTCAACGCTGTCGTCAATCGTGGTTACTGCCACCGGAAATGGCCGTAGTCCGGCCAGTACCTTGTCGGCGGCCGCGAAGTCTAACGTCATGTCTTTCGCCCCTTTTGTCGTTTCAGCCGAGCGTGAACGGGTCGCGGGTCTCCCCGGACAGCTCGACCCACACCGCCTTTGTCTCGGTGAAGTCCTTGACGGCGTCGATGCCGTTCTCCCGCCCGATGCCGCTGTAGCCTATGCCGCCGAACGGAACGTGCGGCGCGACGACGCGGTACGCATTGATCCACACCGTGCCCGCGCGCAACTTGGCGGCCACCCGGTGCGCGCGGTGAACGTCCTTGCTCCACACCGCGGCGGCCAATCCGAACTCGGTGCTGTTGGCCGCGGCGACGGCCTCGTCCTCGTCGGCGAAGGTCATCACCGCCAGTACGGGTCCGAAGATCTCCTCAGCGACGGCACGCATCGAGGGGTTGACGCCGGTCAGCACGGTCGGCTTGACGAAGTAGCCGCCGAGGTCACCTGCCGGCTCGCCGCCGTAGGCGATCGTGGCTCCCTGTTCACGTGCGGAAGCGAAGTGCGACAGCACCTTCTCGTACTGCGGCTGGTTGGACACCGGGCCCATCTCGGTCGTCGGGTCCTTCGGGTCTCCCAGTTTGATGGTCGCCGCCCTGGCGACGATCTTGTCCACCAGAGCGTCGGCGACGCTGTGATCGACCAACAGGCGCGAGCCCGCCAGACACGTCTGGCCGGTGGCGGCGAAGACGCCGGCGATCACCCCGTTGGCCGCGGCGTCGAGGTCGGCATCGGCGAACACCACCTGCGCCGACTTGCCACCGAGTTCGAGTGAGAACCGGGTCATGTTCTCGATCGCGGCCTTACCGACCTCGATGCCGGTGGCCGTCGAGCCGGTGAACGCGATCTTGTCGACACCGGGGTGCGACGCCAGCGCAGCACCGGTCTCCGGACCCCAGCCGGTGACGACATTGATGACACCTGGCGGAAAGCCCGCCTCGGCGAACAGCTTTGCGAACGCGAGAGTCGACGTCGGGGTGTGGTTGCTGGGCTTGACGACGAACGTGCAGCCTGCGGCCAGGCCGGCGGCGAGTTTCCACGTCAACAGGAGCAGCGGTGAGTTCCAGGGCGTGATCGCGCCGACCACACCGACGGGCTCATGGCGCGTGTAGACGAGGTAGTTGGGTTTGTCGACCGGTATGACATCTCCTTGCAGCTTGTCCGCCAGCCCGCTGTAGTAGCGGTAGTAATCTGGCAAAGACCGCATCTGGCCGACCATCTCGCGAACCAGCTTGCCGCCGTCGCGCACCTCGAGTTCGGCGAGCTGCTCGGCCTCGCGCGCGATGATCTCACCGAGTCGCCCCAGCAGCTTGCCACGGGCGGTCGCGGTGAGCGCACCCCACGGTCCGTTCAGCGCGGCACGAGCGGCGGCCACGGCGCGATCCACATCGGCAGCCCCGCCGTCGGGCACCCGTGCCCAGGGCCTTCCAGTGAAGGGGTCAACGCTGTCGTAGGTCAATCCCGATGCGGCGGACGATGATTCGCCCCCGATCAGTAGATCGAACTGGACCAACGTCTCGGTCGCGGTGTCAGTCATGCGTCCTCATCGAGTTCGCGGCTTCTTCTTGTTGTTCAACGAGTCCGGGCTGGCTCCGGCATTGCCAAGGTCGGTGAAGAACTTGCCGTGTCGGGCGGCGACGCTGGGCGTCAAATCACGGGCCTCCCACATCGCGCGAACGGTGCCTTGAACACCATTTGGTCTGCGCCCGGCGATTTCGCCGGCGAGCTCGAATGCCCGGGTGCGTAGTTGGTCGTCGGGGACCACTTCAGTCACGAGCCCGATTCGCAGTGCGGTCTGCGCCGACATCCGCTCCTCGCTGCCGAGCAGCGCCCAGCGCATCACCTCGCCGTAGGGCACGCCGAGGGCCAGCATGCCCATCGGCTCCAGTGCCGAGACGATGCCCGCATTGGCATGTGGGTCAAAGAAGGTTGCCGTCTCGCTGCAGATCGAGAAGTCACACTCGTTGACGAAGTACATGGCACCGCCGGCCACGATGCCGTGCAGTGCCGCGATCACCGGCTTCCACACCTTGTGTGCCTTCGGCCCCAGTAGCTCCCCCGGATCCTCCTGGTTGAAGATCGGTTGGTGCTTCCACCAGGTGCCCTCGGTCACGTCGATGCCGGTGCAGAACGCGCGTTCCCCGTTTGCGCACAGCACCGCGACCCGGATGTCCTCGTCGTCGCGCACCCGTGCCCACACCGTGGCCAGCTCGGCGGCCATCTGTTCGGTGAAGCTGTTCAGCTTCGCAGGCCGGTTGAGTGCCACGGTGGCGACGTGGTCCGTCACCGAAAATTCGATGGTGGCCAGGTCGGTCTGCTCGATCACGGGCGCTCCTCGGTCGATGCGGTCGATACCGGCATCTTCGCATCCGCCTCGGCGACGTGGTTCACCTGGTTAGCGATCTCGCGTTTGAGGATCTTGCCTGCAGGGCCCAACGGGAACTCGCGCCGGAACACGAACCGGCGCGGCTGCTTGTAACCGGCCAGTTCCGCGCGACACAGCGCAGCCAGCTCGACGCTCAGAGTGTCCTCATCGTTGACGTGGGCCTTGGGAATCACGGCGGCCACCGGCGTCTCGCCCCACTCAGGGTCAGGCACCCCGACCACCGCCACCATGTCTACGTCGCGATGCTGAGCGAGCACCCGCTCGATCTCCGCCGGATAGACATTGAACCCGCCGGAGATGATGAGATCGGTTTTGCGACCGGTGATATGGAGGTAGCCTTCCTCGTCGAGGTAGCCCAAGTCACCGCTGCGCAACCCGTCGGGTCGGAACGTCTCGGCGGTCTGCTCGGGCCGGTTCCAGTAGCCAATCGCGTTGGCGGGGCTGACGATCACGATTTCGCCGACGTCGCCGGGTGGGGCATCGTTGCCGTCGACATCGACCACCCGGATCACGCACATCGGCGTTTCCCGCCCGCATGAGGTCGCAATCGAGGTTTTGCCGGCGACGATGTCGCGGTGATCCTCGGGCGTGAGAATCGTTGCTTGTCCGCCGCATTCGGTGAGTCCGTAGCGCTGCTGCAGGTCGCAACCGAGCAGGTCCATGGCCTTGCGTGCCAGGCCCGGCGGAACCGGCGCGGAACCGTAGGAGATGCGCCGCAGGCTCGACACGTCCCGCGGTGGTCCGTCTTCCAGGATCGCCAGCGTGCGGTGCAGCATCGTCGGGATGAACGTCGTGAACGTGATGGCGCTGCGTTCGATCTCGTCGATCACGGCCTGCGGGTCGAATCTCTGATGGATCACCATGGTCTGACCGAGGTAAAGCCATGACACCGTGCGGACCATGCCGCCCGCCGTGAAGAAAGGGGTGGTGGCAAGCATGACGTCCGAGCGGTTGGCCTCGGTCACCAGGTTTGTGTCCGCCGCCTGGTAGAGCAGGGCGCGGTGGGTGTGCATCACGCCCTTGGCTCGACCGGTCGTGCCGCTGGTGTACAGGATGAACGCGACGTCATCCGGCGTGACGTCGCGGTGCCCGTCGCCGGGCTGCGCCTGCGCCAGCGCCGTCTCGTAGTCGGTGACCAACTCGTTCGTGCCGAGCGTTGACCGCGCACCCACGCTCAATATCAGTGCCAGCTCCGTCAATTCGCCCAGGAACTTGTCCACGTGGTCGGCGTGGATGATGACAGCTCGTGCGCCGGAGTCGTCGCGGACGTGGGCGACTTCGTCGGGAGCCAGCCTGATATTCACCGGCACCGTGATCAACCCCGCTTTGGCCAGACCGAACGAGATCTCCGGCCATTCAAGGCAATTGCGGGCGATCACCATCACCCGATCGCCCGGTACCAACCCGCGGCCGATCAGGAAGGCGGCGAGCCGCCGGGCCCGCTCGTCGACCTGCGACCAGGTAAGCGCCCGGTCGGCGTCGACCAGCGCACGCTTGTCGGGGTAGCGGCGGCCGTTATTGGTTGCGATGTCACCGATGAGCATCAGATGAGAAGTCCGTTCAAATCAGGAAAGCGAGTGTCTCGACCGGGCCGCTTGCGTCGATCAGATGCACGATCTTGCGAATCAACCGCGGGCCTTCTGACGACAAGCGAATGGTGTGGGCTACCCGGCCGGCCCAGAAGCGTTGACGCAGACGGTATTCGAATAGCGCGAAGTTGGATTCCACCGTGACCGTGTTGGTGCCCGTTTCCACCACCTCACTGTTGGAGACCACACGCCGCATTACCGACGGCGGTGTCTGTGAGTGCCGGTTGCCGGTGTTGAGCTGCGCCACCCGGCTCTTGATCCGTCGCCGGTTGTCATTGATGTAGGCCAGCGTGTTCCGCGGGTCGTCGTCAGGGTGCATCGGGACGCGGTACTCGACCGTGTCGTCATCGTCGGCCCACAACGCTTCCCACTCCGAGTAGCGGCCCTCGTCGGCCAGCCGCGCCTCCAGATAAAGAAACGACAGGATCTCAGGGTCCGGCAGCGGACGCAGAACCGGACGCGTCTGGGCTTCAGAGTTGACGGTCATGCTCCGGTCCTCCCGCCGACGACCGAGGCCCAGTGCGAGTAGAAACCGCGCTGGGGAGTCTCGGCGCTTTTGTCGCGGTTGATGATTCCGCTTTCGTCGGTCACATCGCCGTCGACACCGCGGGCCAGCACCAGCCACTCGGGCAGCTCGGCGGCGAGCCCGGCCTGGTTGCGCATGCCGATCTCTCCGTCGTCCGCGATCAAGAAGCCGGCCGGACCCATCGCCCCCTCGGAACGGCGCAGCGTGCGCTCGTTCAACGCGTCCTGGCCGGGTATGAGGACCGCGGTGGTATAGGCGACGGTGCGGTCGGGGGCCTGCGGTTCGACGAACATTACGTTCATCTCGGCCAGGAACAGGTTGGGCCAGATCAGTGTGTGCGGCGGACCCACCACCAAAGCGTCGTGCGCTTGCTCGGGACCGTACGCACCTTCCAGTGCGTCGACGTAGCCGGCCAGCTTGGCCCGCGGGATCCGGCCGTACCAGACGAATTCCTCATCGAGTTTTCGGTATTCGTCGCTGTAGTCGATCTCGGAATGGCCATTGCCGAGATCGCGGACCAGCACGTCGACCTTGGTCGGGACGTGCGACACCTTGGCGGGCTTGATCGCGTCGTACACCGAGGCGTGCGTGAACAGTGCGTGGTAGCCGTCAACGTTGTTCTCCACCACCATCTTCCAGTTGGCGTGGTGCAGGTGCTTCATCCAATTGGCCCGCAGGTCGATCTCGCGGGTGGGGGACAGGTTCAGCAGGCGATCGATGGCGCGTGTTGCCTTACCAAGGTGCTCTTGTAGCGAGATGCCCTCGGGCGCCAGCGACGCGAAGACGAATCCGCCGTAGCTGTCCACCCGGGGCGCCTGGGCGAGACCCAGCTCGGCGCGCACTTTGTTGAACTCCTCGCCGTAACCCTCACGCATCGGAACACCCTGCAGCGCACCCGTATTGCCAAACGTCCAGCCGTGATACGGGCACCGGAACGAGTTGGCGTTGCCCTTCTCGGCGTTGCACAGCTTGTTGGCACGGTGGGTGCAGCGATTGAGCACCACCCGAACCACGCCGTCCCTGCCGCGCACCACGACAACCGGGTCATGGCCGATCATCCGGGTGAGGTAGTCACCCGGCTCGCTGACCTCGCTCTCATGCGCCACATAGACCCAGCCGGTCTTGAAGATGCTGTCCATTTCACGGCGGAAGATCTCGGCGGACGTGTACACCGTCCCGTGCACCCGGTCGCGGCGTATGACAGTGTCGACGTCGAATTCGTCTACAGCAGCGTTGGATTCGACTGTCGTCATTGATCCTCCAGAATGTCGATGGCCGGGATGGCGACGTCGCCCAGTCGGCGGAAGCCGATGCGCACCGCTGTGCCGATGGGCGGTGCGGTGTCCGCGGGTTGCACGGTGGTCATCACCATCCGGTGCCCGCTTGCCAGCTCGACGTCGACGATGGGGTACGGCGCCCCGCCGCGCACCAGGCCGGGCTCACAGCGATGCATAAGTGTCGCCGCGTGTACAGTGCCGTGTAGATCGACTGTGCGCCAATCATTTTCGGTGTTTCCGCAGCCGTCGCAGACTTCCTGATCGAGCTCGAGCGGCAGGGCGCAGGCCGCGCAGAACGGTAATGCGAGCTCATTGCGCGCGGCCGCTCGGTACAGCGGCGCCAGCACGTCGTCGTCGGCGGTGGGTGCCAGCGCGCTGTCCAGCAACCAGTCCTCGACCGCCGTGGCGGTCATGCGGCGCGCTCCAGCACCAAGGCGGCGTGGTGGTCCATCCGGCCGCCGATACCGCCGACCAGTGCGACCGTCGCCCCGGCAACCTGACGTTGCCCGCCGGCGCCACGCAGCTGAATCATCGCCTCCGCCAACGGCGTCATACCCTGCAGGTAGAAACCGGACAGCTGGCCACCACCGGTGTTGGTCGGCAGCGTGCCGCCCGGCCCGGTGTGGCCGTCGCGCACGAATGCACCCGCCGGAACGTCACCGGTGAGCCGGTATTCGTCGAGCAGCGCCAGCGTGACGATCGAGAACGGGTCGTACAGTTCGGCGACGTGCAGGTCTGATCGGGCCATGCCGGCTTGGTCGAGGGCGTCCTGTACCGCGCGGCCACCGCCCCCGAACCACGACTCGGCTCCCGCGCGGCGGCGCCGCACCGGGTGTTCGCGCCCGGCTCCGCGAACCCGCAGTCGGGTGACGCCGACCGAGGGCCGCCCGGTGAGCACGACGGCGACCGCCCCGTTCACCGGCCGGGCGCAGTCCAGCAGCCGAAGTGGTTCGGCGATCATCGGGGAAGAGTCATAGTCGGCGTCGTCGAGCGGCTCTCGGTTCACCGCATCGGGGTTGCCGCGCGCCCATGCCCTGGCCGTGGTGGCGACGGAGCGCAACGCTTTGGCAGGGGTGCCTGAGACGTGCAGCCAGCGCTGGGTCATCAGCGCATACGTCGGCACCGAGCCAAGCAGCCCGGAGGCGCGCTCCAGGCCGCGCACCCCGACGTTGCCGCCACTGTGTGCGTAGGTCGAGCCGGCACCGCGGCCGGCCACCAGGGGTGCGTCAGCGAAGACGCACAGTATGGTCGACGCCTCGCCCGCGACGATCGCGTGGCGCGCGCGCTGGATCATGGCGATCGTCGTGGCGCCCTTGATCTCGACGTGCTCCAGCAGGCGTAGGTCCGAGAAGCCAGCCGCGGCGGCGAAGCCGACGCCCAGCCGGTCCGGCCGGACGCCCTGCGACGAGCCGACCAGGATCCCGTCGATGTCGGCATGCCCGAGTCCGGCGTCGGCCAGCGCGGCGGCGCTCGCCTTGACGGCCAGTTCTAGGGGCGTCGCGCCGGGACGCAGCGACATAGGGGTCATGCCCAGGCCGACCAGGTCGGCGTCGGCGGCGCTCACGGCCGCTCCGTTGGCCGGCGTTCGCCGCGGTAGTTGCCTACCCTGATCCACTCCTCGCGGTCTTCGGCGGTGGCCAAGGTGAAGCTGGCCAACTCCAAGGGGCACAGGAAGACCTGCTCGCCGCCCTCCAGGTCCTCAACGAGCAGGCGGGGGCCGTTGCCGTTGACGTCCAGCGACAACCGCACGGCCGCGAACTCGTTGACCAGGTCGGCGAGGACGCGGCGTCCGGCCGGAGTATTCACCTGCCCAGTATTACCGCATACAAGTGTCAGAATCAATGGAGGAAGAAGGAATGACGGCTGGCGGATCACGTCCGGGTCGAGCGCTGTAGGCCGTTCTCCACATGGGAACATAGAGCTTGTGCGACGATGAGAAGAATGGATGCTGATGTCAGCGATAGATGACATGTATGTCAGATACGGAAGATTCGAGAAGGTGAGATGAGCCAAGCACAAGCTCCGGCCGCTGCGGTCGATGTGAGCCGAGTCGACACGCAGAACTACCGCAGCATCTGGATGTATCTCAAGGAGCTCGAGTTCCGGCAGGGGTTCGTCGATGTCCCGGTCAAGGGAGTCCCTGTCCGGACCCGTTACGCCGAGGCGGGCGGGCCGGACAAGCCGCACGCCATCCTGCTGCACGGCACCGGCGGGCATTGGGAGACGTTCGCGCCCAACCTCGCCGCACTGTCACAGCACTTCCACTGCGTGGCGATCGACATGGTCGGCAATGGGTTCTCCGGCAAGCCGGACTACGACTACGAGATCGCGATTTACGTCGAACACGTGCTGGGGGTGATGGACCACTTCGGCATGACGTCAGCCAACTTCATTGCAATGTCGCTGGGCGCGTTCGTCGCGTCCGCGATCTCCGTCGGCCACGCCGACCGAGTCGACAAGGTGATCCTGATGTCGCCGGCCGGGCGGGAAGCGTCGGCGGCGAACATGGCGCGCATTCGGGCGGAACGGACCAAGGCGGTCAACGAGCCGACGTGGGAATCCCTACACGCCGTGTTCGCCCACCTGATCGCCGACGAGGCTAATCGCCTGCCCGATCTCATCGGTTTGCGTCAGGCCGTGTATCGGCGCGAGGACACCCGGAACACCATCGACCGGCTGCTGATCCTGCAGGACGAGAAGGTGCGCCACCGCAACCTGATTCCCGACGACAAGTGGCGCGGCATCGAGGCGCCGGTGATGATCGTGGCGTCGGGCAAGGATCACGGCGTGTACCAGGACACCGCTCGTACGATCGCGAACCTGATTCCGAACTCAGAGGTTTTCGAGATGCCCTCGGTGCGGCATTGGCCGCATTTCGAGGATCCGGAGGCGTTCAACGCCGCGGCGATCGAGTT
Organism: Mycobacterium sp. NGS40; assembly: GCF_059812735.1. NCBI lineage: Bacteria > Bacillati > Actinomycetota > Actinomycetes > Mycobacteriales > Mycobacteriaceae > Mycobacterium > Mycobacterium sp. NGS40. The sequence goes on along the minus strand of NZ_JCALDG010000013.1, from coordinate 72,044 downwards.
CCTCACCAGATGACCAGACCCGCCGAGGACGAGCTCGCCGACATTGCCCGGCGGCTGTACGAGGCCGAGCAGAACCGCACGCCGATCCGGCAGTTGTCGCTGGACTATCCCGACATGACCATCGAGGACGCCTACGCGGTGCAGCGGGCACTCGTCGCGCTGAAAGTCGCCGACGGGCGAGAAGTCAAGGGCCGCAAGATTGGTCTGACCTCGAAGGTGATGCAGCGGGCGGTGTCGATCGACGAACCGGATTACGGTGCGCTGTTCGACGACATGTTCATCGAGGATGGCGGCCGCGTCCCGCTGGGCCGGTACATCCGTCCGCGCGTCGAGGTCGAGTTGGCTTTCGTGCTGGGCGAGCGGCTATCCGGCCCGGGGGTCACGTTGTTCGACGTGCTGCGGGCCACCGAGTTCGTGACTCCTGCACTGGAGATCCTCGACGCCAGGGTGCAGATGTCGGACCCCGAAACCGGCCATCTGCGCACCATCGTCGACACCATCGCCGACAACGCCGCGGACGCCGGCCTGGTCCTGGGCGGCCGGGTATTCCGCCCCTTGGACGTCGATCTGCGCTGGGTGGCGGCCCTGCTGCTGCGCAACGGCACCATCGAGGAGTCCGGGGTGGCGGCCGCGGTGCTCAACCATCCCGGCAATGGTGTGGCCTGGCTAGCCAATCGGCTTGCCCCACATGGTGTTTCCCTTGAGCGCGGCGAGGTCATCCTGTCCGGATCGTTCACCAAGCCGGTGTTCGCCGAACCGGGGGACAGCTTTGTCGCCGACTATGGACCGCTGGGCACGGTCTCGGTGACGTTCGATTCGGGGGCATCGTGACCAACCGGTGGACGCAGCGCATCAGCGATGGCGACCCGCGGATCGGCATGTGGGTGGCCTCGGGCAGCGGGTATGTCACCGAGATCTGCGCGGGGTCCGGAATCGACTGGCTGCTGTTGGACCAGGAGCATGCGCCCAACGATCCGCGCACGACGCTCGAACAGTTGCAGGTGTTGGCGGGCTACCCGGACGTCGACGTGCTGGTGCGTCCGCCGTCTGCCGATCCCGTGTTCATCAAGCAACTGCTCGACATCGGCGCGCAGAACATCATCGTTCCGATGATCGATGGCCCCGGTGAGGCAGTCGCGGCGGTTTCCGCCACCCGGTACCCGCCCGAGGGGATTCGCGGGGTGGGCAGCGCGTTGGCGCGGGCGTCGCGTTGGAACCGCATTTCTGACTACCTTGTCACCGCAGATGCAACGGTGTCGTTGACCGTCCAAGTGGAAAGTGCGGCCGGTCTGACCCAGCTCGGCGAGATCGCCGACGTCGATGGTGTGGACGCCATCTTCATCGGTCCGGCCGACCTGGCGGCCTCAATGGGCAAACTTGGGCAGCCGGAGCATCCCGAGATCGTGAGCACCATAGAGGCTGCGTTAGCGACTATCGTGGACCACGGCAAGCGCGCCGGTGTGAATGCGTTCAGCGAGCCGTTGGCACGCCGCTACATGATGGCCGGCGCGAGCTTCGTGCTAGTAGGAGCGGACGTCGCATTGCTGGCTCGCGGTGCCGAACAACTGGCCGCGAGGTATCGAGGTCAATGACTGACGCATTGTTTCTGACTATCGTGTCACCTAGAATTCCGGACCATGGATCTCGACTTCACGCCTGACCAGCTCGAGTTCCGCGACCAGGTCCGCACGTGGCTCGACGAGAACAAGCCGACCGAACAAAGGCCGCGCGACGATGCGGGTATCCGGGAATACGACCTCGCGTGGCAGCGCACGCAATGGGAAGGCGGCTGGGCCGGCATCGCCTGGCCGACAGAATACGGCGGCAAGGGGCTGACGCTGCTTCAGCAGTTGATCTGGTACGAGGAGTATGCCGCGCGGGGGTTCCCTGGGATCGATGCATGCTTCGTCGGTAACTCGCACGCCGGGCCGACCCTGATCACCAGGGCAACCGATGAGCAGAAGTCGTTCCACTTGCCGAAAATCCTTGGCGGTGAGGTGATTTGGTGTCAGGGCTTCTCCGAGCCCGACGCCGGGTCGGATCTGGCGGCGTTGCGCACCAAGGCGGTGATCGACGGCGAGCACCTGGTGGTGTCGGGGCAGAAGCTGTGGACGAGCTTCGCCACCGTCGCCGACTACCAGGAACTGCTGGTGCGCACCGACAACACCGGCAGCAAGCACAAGGGCATCACCTGGGTGATTTGCGACATGAGCACTTCAGGGATCGACGTCCGCCCGATCGAGACCATCGAGGGCGGCTCGGAATTCTGCGAAGTGTTCTATGACGACGTGCGCATTCCGCTGAGCAACGTGGTCGGCGAGGTGGGCGAAGGTTGGTCGGTCGCGATGGCGACGCTGTCCTTTGAGCGTGGCACCGCGTTCACCGCCAACCAGGTGCGGCTGGCGAAGATCATCGAGGACCTCATCGACTACGCCCGCGACCACGTCGGGCCGGACGGCCGCAGGCCCGCCATCGCCGATGACGACATCGCGCGACGGCTGGCGAGGGCTCGCGCCTCGGTGGCGTCACTGCGGGCGCTCACCTACACCAACATTTGCGAGGCCTTGAAGACCGAGACACCCGGCCCGCGGGGTTCGATCGTCAAGTTGATGTACGCCGAATTGGCCAAGGAGATCGGCAGATTGGCGATGGACATCGTCGGTCCGGCCTCAGTCCGGTATTCGTCGCGCTGGGACGTCGACGGCTGGGTCGGTTACTACTACTACAGCTTCTCCCAAGCCATCGGGGGCGGAACGTCGGAGATCCAACGCAACATCGTCGGCGAGCGCGTGTTGGGGCTGCCCCGATGAATACCGTGAGGAGACGGCCATGAACCTGCTGCCCGGAGCTGAGCAGCTTGAAATCATCACGGCGGCAGGGGAATTCCTCGCTGAGAGGATGCCTGTCGAGCGGATCCGTGCTAATCGGCACGCGGAAGCGCCGATTCCCGGGTCGGTATGGCGAGAATGCGCCGAGTTGGGCCTTTTGACTCTCGGGCTCGACGAGGAGTTCGGCGGATCGGGCCGGCCGCTGGACGACGAAGCGCTGCTGTTCGTCGAACTCGGCAAGCGGCTCGCGCCCGGGCCGTTCCTGGCGGGCACGTTGGGTGCCCGGGTAGCCGCCCGATCTGGCGACGACGCGCTGGCCCAGCGGATCGGCTCCGGGGTGGCGGTGGTGGCCCTCGCGGTACTGCGTGGCGACGGCGACGTGCGGCCAGCGCGGCCCATTAAAGGGACCTTCGATTTGTTCGAGCCGGCGGGTGCCTCGCACGCCCTGCTGGTGGCCCGCAGCGGTGCCGCTCTGCTCGACATCGATTCCTTCGGGCCGCTGACATCCGTGGCCGCAGCCGACCCGGGTACTCGGATATCTTCGGCCACAGTCGAATCCGCCGAGCCGGTGTATTGGCTGCCGGTTGAGGACGAATGGATCTGGGGCCGCGCCATGGTGCTCGCGGCGGGCTATCTGGCCGGGCTGGCCGCGGGCGCGGCCGGTTTGGCGACCGAACACGCCAAGACGCGTGAGCAGTTCGGCAAACCGATCGGGGTCCACCAGGCGATCAAGCACGCCTGCGTCGATATGGAGATCGCGGCCGAGGCCACGCAGGCGCAGACGTTCTTCGCCGCAATCGCGGTGGCGAGTGGCCGCGCCGACGCCCTGCTGCAGGTGCTGTCGGCCGCAACGGTGGCCGGCTCGGCGGCCGTCGACAATGCCGCAGCAGGCATCCACGTGTTCGGTGGGATGGGTTACACGTTCGAGAACGACATGCACCTATACCTGAAGCGTGCGCACGTGTTTCGGCATCTGTTCGGCGAGCCCACCGACGTGCTGGCCGAGTTGCTGGCCCAGGACCGCGCCCAGTGAGCGGCACCGTTGCGATCGCCGGTGTCGCCCTGTCCGACGTCGGCCGAGTCGACGACAAGGGCCCCTACGAGCTGATCGCGCAGGCCAGCCGCCGCGCCTTGGCTGATGCCGGGCTGACGCCCGATGACGTCGATGGGTTGGCCTCTACCGGTCAGGGCACACTGCCCCCGGTCGATGTCGGCGAGTATCTGGGGCTGCGGCCCCGCTGGATCGACTCCACCGCGGTCGGGGGAGCGTCGTGGGAGGTGATGGCCGCCCACGCGGCCGACGCGATCGCCGCCGGGCATGCCGACGTGGTGTTGCTGACCTACGGCTCGACTGCCCGCTCTGATCTTCGAAAGGGGTTGCGGGGGGCCAACATCAATTGGGGCGCGCGCGGACCACTGCAGTGGGAGGCGCCCTACGGCCACACCCTAATCTCCAAGTACGCCATGGCCGCACGGCGGCACATGTTCACTTACGGCACCACGATCGAGCAGCTGGCCGAGGTCGCTGTGTCCGCGCGGTTCAACGCGGCCGACAATCCCGAGGCCTACTACCGCGATCCGATCACCGTCGACGATGTGCTCGGCGGACCAATGATCGCCGACCCTTTCACCAAGCTGCACTGCTGCATTCGCAGCGATGGCGGGGCGGCGGCCGTCCTCGTCAACGCGGAACGCGCAAAGGATCTGCGGAGTAAGCCGGTGTGGGTGCTCGGCTCGGGCGAGACCACCTCGCACATGCTCACCTCGCAGTGGGACGACCTCACCGTCGGCCCGGCGGCGGTCAGCGGACCGCTCGCCTTTGCGCGCGCCGGGGTCTCCCCGTCCGACGTCGACGTCGCCGAGATCTACGACGCGTTCACCTATATGTTGCTACTCACCCTCGAAGACCTGGGCTTCTGCCCGAAGGGGGAGGGCGGCGGCTTTGTCGAGAAGGGCTCGTTGCGTTTGGGCGGCGAACTTCCCACCAATACCGACGGTGGCGGCCTGTCGGCATGTCACCCGGGTCAGCGGGGGTTGTTCCTCTTAGTCGAGGCGGCGCGCCAGTTGCGCGGCGAATGCGGGCCGCGGCAGGTGCCGGACGCCCGGATCGCCTGTGTCAGCGGCACCGGCGGCTGGTTCTGTTCCAGCGGCACAATGATTCTCGGCGCCGAGGAGCCGTAGGTGGCCCGTGCACCGCTGAGCGCCGACGTCAGCGACACCCGGTCGATGCTGGAGTGCGCTGCTACCGTGCACGGTGACCGTGAGGCCTACGTTGAGCCGGGAGGGCGCATCACCTTCGCGGACTGGATCGGCCGGGCCCGTGGTGTCGCTTCGCAGTTCGCCGACCTCGGGGTCGGCAAGGGCGACGTAATCGTGCTGTGGCTGCCGTCGGGCATCGACTATGCGACGTGTTATGCCGCCGCGGCGATGCTCGGCGCCATCACCGCGGGTCTGAACCCCCGACTCGGTCGTCGAGAGATCGAATCTGTTCTGCAACAAGCTGATCCCGCGTTGATCGTCGCCGATGAACGGCTTGGAGCGCTACCCGATACCGGGCACCGGCTGTTGTCGCGGGATGCGCTGTGCAGCGACACGTCGTCATCGGCACCACCTGCCGTGGAGCTCAACCGTCGGGACCTGGTTGCGTTGATCTTCACCAGTGGCACGACTGGGATGCCGAAGGGCGCGGCATTCGATGCCGACCGACTGGCGGCGGGCGCGGCAGCATCAGGGGTGATGAGCGCGCCCTACGACCGGCGCCTCACATCGACACCGTTCTCCCACGCCGGCTACATGTTCAAGCTCTGGGATCAGTTGGTGTGGGGCAGCACGCTGGTGGTGCCGCCGACTCCGTGGTCGGCCCAGGGCATGTTCGACATCCTGCGCGACGAGCGGGTCACCGTGGCGGGTGCGGTTCCGACCCAGTGGGCCAAGCTGCTCGATGTCGATGGCGTGAGCCGGCAGGCGTTGTCGCACTTACGGATCGGGGTGGTCGCCACGGCGCCGGCGCCGCCCGAGTTGATACGTCGGGTCGCCGAGCGGATCGGGGTTCCGCTGGTGGTGCGGTATGCGATGACCGAGTGCCCGACTATTTGCGGCACCGAACCGAACGACGCCCCCGAGATTCAGTTCCGCACGGTCGGGCGGCCGGCCGCCGGAATGGAGGTCCGCGTCGGGCCCGACGGCGGTGTCGAGGTACGCGGTCCCTGCGTGATGCGCGGCTATTGGTGCAACCCGGAACTCACCGAAGAGGTGCTGCGCGACGGCTGGCTGCGCACCGGCGACATCGGCGCCCTCGGTGCCGACGGGAATCTCACCCTGGTTGGGCGCAGCGGCGACATGTACATCCGCGGCGGCTACAACGTGCATCCCGGTGAGGTGGAGCGTGTGCTCGCCGGTCACGCGGGTGTGAAAAATGCTGCCGTAGTGGGGTGCTCGGCCCCGGTTATCGGGGAGATCGGCGTCGCGTGCGTGGTGCCGGCTGACGCCGCTAGGCCCCCGGGGCTGGCCGAGTTGCGCACTTATGTGGCGGACGAGCTGGCCGATTACAAGGCGCCCGACGAATTGCTGATCGTCGACGAGTTACCGCTGACAGCGATGCTCAAGCCGGACCGGCTTGCCCTACGGGAGCTGATCAGATTGCACGACAAAGACATTCAACGTCGACGACCGACGGAACAAGAGAGTCATGGCTGATCCGGGCGCAACTCGATGAACAGGCCCTCGGCTTCCGCGCATAGTGTGTCCCCGTGGGTGAGCTCCGCGCGCAGCAGCCTCTTGCGTCCCTGTTCGCTGACGAACCAGGCGCGCACCACGAGTTCTTCGCCGACGGGTGTGATGGACCGGAAATCGGTGTGCAGATATGCGGTTCGCGCAGGCGCACGGCCGCCGCTACTGGCCAGCCGGCCGAGCACCTCATCGAATAACAGGGGGATGGCCCCGCCGTGGACGGCTCCGCCTCCACCGAGAAAGTAGCGGCCGAACGTGACGGTGCCCTCTACCTTCTCCGGGTCGCCCGCGATCGGAATAAAGCTGGGGGCCATGGTTTGTCCGCGGCCGGGCAGATCGAGTCGGCGAGCGAAGATCTGCCTGCGCTCGGGGACGGCGGCTGGGGCCAACCGGTCGGTCCAGTCCTTGAGGTCCTTCGTCAGCGCCACGGTTGTCGCCCTATCCGGGGCTGCGGCGGCCACGTCGTCGAGGAAATCGCGCAGCGCCGCGATCATGTCGCCGTATTCGGCGCCCCCGCCCGGGCTCCGTACCGTCGGCTCCTGCCAGGTACGCATCGGCGGGAACCCGCCCCGTGACTCCGCTTCATGGGTCTCCGTCATCTCGCAAGACTAATACATTGACATTAATATTGATCGCTGCGATGCTGACGTGACGTGTGCCACTTCACGTCTTCACGAGATCCGCCCGCAGGCGCTAGGGAGCGAACATGCCGAAAGTCGGTTCAGCGTCGGACGGTCCGCTGGCCGGCCTCGTGGTGGTCGACCTGTCGACGACGCTGCCCGGCGCGCAGGCAACGCAGTTCCTCGCCGACTGCGGCGCCGGGGTGATCATGGTCGAGCCCCCCGACGGCAGTCCGCTGCGCGAGCTCGCCGGCTGGCCGGCGCTGCTGCGCGGCAAGCGCAGCGTGACTTTGGACCTGCACGACGACGCAGACCTCGACCGGTTGCGGGCACTGTTGCGGCGCGCCGACGTGATGGTGAACACGCTGCGGCCGCACACCGCCGAGCGCCTCGGCCTCACTGCCGAGTCGCTCTCGCGCCGGTATCCGCGGTTGGTGGTCGCCAACGTCACCGGCTGGGGCTCGCCGGGGCCGTTCCGCAACTATAAGGGCTGGGAAGCGCTGGTCATGGCCAAGACCGGCGTCATGCACGAGAAGCGCGGACTCGCGCCGCGTCCGGGCCCGGCGTTCACCACGTTCACCTATGCCTCGTGGGGCGCCGCCCATGCCGCTGTTCAGGGTGTGCTGGCCGCGCTCCTCGAGCGGGAGAGCAGTGGGCGTGGCCAAACCGTCGAGACCAACTTGGTGAGCGGCATGGGTTCGATGGATCCCTACAACTGGTTCTACGAGATGGTGCTGCAACGGTATCCGGGCGCATTCGAACCGATGGACGCCGCATACGACGATCAGGGTCGGCCCCAGGCGTACCTCATTTACGCACTGCTGGTGTGTCCGACGAAGGACGGCCGCTGGCTGCAGTTCGCTCAGGTGTCGCCCAAGCTGATCGGCGCCTGGCTGACCGAACTCGACCTGCTCGGGGAGCTCGCCGACCCGAAGTGGCAGGGCTTTCCGATGCTGCCGACCCCCGAACTTCGCACCGAGTGGTGGGACATCATGATCGAACGGGTCGGCGCCCGCACGCTCGCCGAATGGCAGCAGGCCATGGCGGAAAACCTCGACCTGAGCGGGGAACTGTTCCGGAGTCCCGAGGACTCGCTGAACCACCCGCAGACCGCGCACGAAGGGCGCGCCACCACCGTCATCGACCCCGATCTCGGACCCGTACGACAGCCGTCGACCCTTATTCATGCAGACGGCAAGCCGCTGACCCGGCTTCGGCCGGCCCCGCGCATCGGCGAGCACAACGACTCAGTCACCTTCGATCAAGTAGGCGGCGCCGCCCCGCCCGCTCCGCAGGGAGACCACGACGAGCCGCCGCTGAAGGGTGTGACGGTCCTGGAGTTCGGCAGCATGTTCGCCGGACCGTACGGCGCGACCCTGCTGGCCGACCTGGGCGCCCGCGTGATCAAGGTCGAGCCGCTCGACGGCGACAACATCCGCAACCTGGTCGCGTTCCCCGAGGCGGGTGGCGCAAAAGTGCTGCAGGGCAAGGAAAGTGTCGCGATCGACTTCACCAAGCCCGAGGGCCTCGAGCTGGTGTACGAGCTGGCCAAGCGGTCCGACGTCGTCCTGCAATGCTTCCGGGGCAAAGCGGCAGAACGCTCGAAGATCGACGAGGCCTCGCTGCGGGCGGTCAACCCGGACCTGGCGTTCGTGACGACCTCCGGTTACGGAGTCGACGGGCCGTTCGCCCATCGCGCGGCCTACGCACCATCGGTCGGCGCGGCGTCCGGCCTGGCGCAGGTCGACAGCCACGACACGGGCGAGCCGCCCGCCGACCTGGATGACTTGCACCGCCGGGCGGTCAGACTCCACGCGGGCGGGGCCGTCCCAGCCGTGCAGTCCGACGGCATCGCGGCACACGGTGTCGGTTCGGCGCTGCTGGTCGCGTTGTACGCCAAGCGCCGTGGCAAGATGCTGACGAACGTGGTCACGACCATGCTCGCCACCGCGCAGCAGGCGATGATCGCGTACAACGCGAGCTATGCGTCCCGACCCGCCGAAACGCCCGCGGACGAACAGTTTTTCGGTATGAATGCTCTGTATCGGATGTACCCGGCGGCCGACGGTTATGTCTTTCTTGCCGCGCCGTTGCCGCGCGAATGGCCGGCATTGGCGAAAGCGATGTCGCCGTACGTCGACTTGCACGCCGACGAGCGCTTTGCCGATGCCGACTCCCGAACCCAGCATGATGACGAGTTAATCGCTGCACTAACAACGGTTTTCGTGACTAAGACCAAGCTGGAGTGGGAGCACGAATTGTCCGCTCAAGACGTTGGTTGTGTCGAGGTGGTGGAGGCCAACTCCGAATTGGTGCTGCAGACCGATCCGTATTACGAGGCAGGCTATGCAGTCGACGCGCACAGCCCGATCTTCGAGGAGCACCGTCGGCTCGCGCCGCTGTGCACCTTCTCGCGATCACGGACACGGGCTGATGCGGGATGCACTATCGGGCAGCACACCGATGCGGTATTGCGCGAAATCGGGTTGGACGAAGCGGCGATCGCCGCCCTGAGAGCCAGCGAGGTCGTCGGCGGTAGCTGAGCCTTCAGGTCTCGTCGCGCTCAGCGATCAGCGCGCGGGTCTCGTAAGACACCGGCGCGGTGAGCATTCCGACCCAGGTGTCCACGTAGTTGTGCAGCTGCGCTTCGCTGAGTCCATGGCCCGAACGGCCTGCCGCAGCAAGGACGTTGATCAGGCTGATGTAGAGCTGAAACGTCCGGCCGCGCCGGATCCGCTCGGGCAGATCCTGCAACGCGGCGTCGACCAGCTCTTCCAGCTTCTCCTGGGTCCACTCATCATCGAGGTGATCCGGCCAGTAGTCGCTGCGCGCCCGCGGATCCTCCATGAGCCGAGCCAGGAACGGCGCGAACATCTCGCCCGCGGCGATGCTGTTGGCCAGCGGTCGCACCAGGAGCCACACCACGGCGCGGGGGTCCGCCTCCTTGCCTTGCTCGCGCATCCGCGCGAGCATCTCTTGGCGGTCGATTCCGAGTGACGCCTGGCGGTAGGCGATCAGCGCGCGGATCAGTCCCTCGCGGGAGCCGAAGTGGTAGCGGATCACCGAGGTGTTGGACTGTCCGGCCGCCTGTTGGATTTCCCTGAGCGTGACCGCCTCGATGCCGCGCGTGGCGAACAGCCGCTCGGCGACCTCCATCAACATCACCCGGGTCGACTCACCCGATGCGTTGCGCCTCCGCTCGCCCGCGGGTGACTCCGTTCCCAGCTCCGGCATGGGCCTCCTCCAGTTCGCCTCAGTCTTACCGGCGTCGCCCCTCCATCCAAATAATAATGGCTAGTCATTAGAAATACTGGACTTGCGTCAGGGCAGCTGGCATCATTCGAGTGAGTGGCGGATCCAATGGAGGGCCGATGAGCGTGATCTGGACGAATTCGGGCGACTCCCACTTCATCGAGCCCGACGACCTGTGGAAGTCCCGGTTGCCGAAGGCGCTTGCCGACCTGACGCCGCGCGCCGAGAAGGATCCCGACGGCGAGTACGAGACCGTCTCGGTCGACGGGCAGATCTTCAGGCGCAAGCTGCCGTCGTCGGCGGTGGTGGCCTTTGCCGAGATGAGCTCGAGGCCGCAGGGCACTCGCGATGCGAAGGCCCGGCTCGGGGATCTCGACAACGAGGGCGTCTGGGGCGAAGTCATTTTTCCGTCCCTGGGCATGTGGGCGTCCACCTTCCGCACGCCGGCGCTGCTCAAGGCATGCATGCGGGCGAGCAACGAGTGGGCTATCGAGGAGATCTGCGCGGTGTCGCCGCGATATGTGGTGACCGCCCAGGTGTCGACGCTCGTGGTGGATGACGCTGTCGAGGAGTTGCAGTGGGCCGCGGACAACGGCTTTAAAGCGGTGTTCCTGCCGACCACGCCGCATCCCAGTGCACCGGACTGGCATCGCAAGGAATGGGAACCGTTCTGGGCGGCGGCCGAGGAGGCCGGCATGGTGATCGCGTTCCACATCGGCACCGATCCGGTCGAGGTGACGGCCAGCAACAGCGCGACCGGTGGCGCAGGCCAGGTGTACCGCGGCCCGGGTGGTGCCACCATGAACTACGCCGAGACCACGTTCTCGGGTCAGCGGGCGGCGATGAAGATGGTCGCATCCGGCGCTCTGGACCGTCACCCCAACCTGAAGGTGCTCATCTCCGAGGGAGGTGCGACGTGGGTACCGTTTCTGGGTGACCGGCTCCTGGAGGGATACCGCCAGCACCATCTCGCGGTGCGGCCCAAGCTCACGCGCAGCCCCAAGGAAATCCTGTTCAGCCAGGTCTACGCGTCATTCCAGCACGACGAAACGGCGGTCGCGGCCTATGAGCACATGGGCTACAAGAACGTGATGTTCGGCAGCGACTACCCGCACATGGAGGGCACCTTCGGGCACACCCAGGACACCCTGAAGGGGCTCTTCGACGGCGTGAGCGACGCGACCCGACTGCGCATCACCCAGGGCACGTTCTACGAACTCTTCCCCGACGTTCCGCCAATTCCCGTCGAAAACGTTTGAGCGCGTGCCCAATACAAAGGGTTTACGCGACGTCGCCATTGTGGGCGTCGGTGCCACGCCCTACTACAAGCGTGGCGGGTCGCTGCCTCAATCGATCACCGAACTGGCCGGCGAGGCGATCCTGGCGGCGTGTGCGGACGCCGGCCTACCCGTGACCGAGGTCGACGGCTTCGCCTACTACTCGGGCGCCAGCGCGGGCTACACCGAGAAGATGGACACCGCCGACTTCGTGGAAACGCTTGGGATTCCTGAGATTCGGTTCACCGCCGCGTTGACCTCCGGCGGGGGCGGGTCCGCGGGTGCCATCGGGCTGGCGCGGGCCGCGATCGTCGCCGGCGATGCCTCGGTTGTCGTGACGGTGATGGCGCTGCAGCAGGCGAAACAGCGCCTCGGGTCGGTGTTTTCGGCACTGGAGCCCGATCCGATCAATTCGTTCCTGCAGCCGTCGGGACTGTTCGGCCCGGGACATCTGATGTCGGTGATGGCTCGCCGGCACATGCATCTCTACGGCACCCGCCGCGAGGCGTTCGCCGAGATCGCGTTGTCCACGCGAGCCAACGCGGCGAATCGGCCGAAGGCGATGCACCCCGAACCGCTGACGTTGGACGACTATTTCAATGCGCGAATGATCGCAGAGCCCTTGTGCCTCTACGACTTCTGCCAAGAGACCGACGGTGCCGTCGCGGTGATCACCACCAGCATGGACCGGGCCAAAGATCTGCGGCAACCGCCGGTGCCGGTGGTTGCTGCAGCCCACGGTGGGGTCCGGGACTGGGGCAGGGCGTTCGCCTGGATGGGCATGCCCGACGAATACTTCGCCTCCTCGGGCAACGCGCCCATCGCCAAGCGGCTCTACGAGCAGGCCGGCGTCGGCGCCGCTGATATCGACGTCGCACTGCTCTACGACCATTTCAGCCCGATGGTGCTCATGCAGCTCGAGGACTATGGGTTCTGCGGCAAGGGGGACGGCGGCGAGTTCGTCGAAAGTGGAGCGATCCGGTACGACGGCGGCTCGATTCCGGTCAACACCCACGGCGGTCAGCTCTCCGAGGCCTACATCATCGGGATGACTCACATCATGGAAGGAGTCGAGCAGATGCGCGGGACCGCCATCAACCAGGTCGCCGACGCCGAACTCGCCCTGGTCACCGGTGGCCCCGCGAGCCTGCCCGTGAGCGGCCTGATCCTGGGACGCGCCGCGTGAGCACCGCCGCCGCCACCCTCGCCACTACGATCCCCGGCGAGCACGTCCGGATTGCGATGAACAAGGACACCGAGCCGTTCTGGATCGCCGCGAAACAACGGCGTCTGGTGGCGCCGCAGTGCGCCGACTGCCGGTCCTTCCGGCTGCCCCCCACCCCATTCTGCCCCAATTGCCAGTCGAGACAAGTAAATTGGATCGATCTCAGCGGCGATGCCGTCGTTTACAGCTTCGCCGTCGTGCACGGTTTCCCCGGCATGCCGGATCTGGTGCTGGTGCCGGCGGTCCTCGACCTGCCCGACGCACCCGGTGCGCGACTGGTCTCCAACGTCGTCGACATCGCACCCGCCGACGTCACGATAGGAATGCCTGTGCACGTTGACTTCTCACCGATCGCCGATGGCTGGCTACTGCCCGTCTTCCGGGTCCGCGCTCGGGGCGAGGAGTAACACCGTGTCCGACGACAGCGCTCTGCATGAGAAGCCCCTCGAGTTCCTCAGCAGCATCGCCAACACCGGCGGATCCTGTGACGGTCAGGCGATCCTGCCCCTGAATGGGCATTTCCGCTGTACGTGCTCGTGCGGCGCCTGGGACATCGAGGTCGACGACCCGCAGGAAGGCTTGCGGCAAGCAAGGATTCACACCGGCAGCATGACTGGCTAGATGTTGAGGAGCAGGGGACCATGGGTAATCTAAACGGCAAAGTCGCCTTCATCACCGGAGCAGCGCGAGGCCAGGGCCGCGCGCACGCGGTGCGGCTCGCGGCGGACGGCGCGGACATCATCGCGCTCGACATCTGCCGCGACATCGACTCGATCGACTATCCCAATGCCAGTCCCGAGGATCTCGACGAGACCGCCAAGCTCGTCGAAAAGGAGGGCAGACGTATCGTCGCCCGCCAGGCCGACGTCCGCGACGCCGATGCCGTCGAGCAGGCGGTGGCCGACGGGCTCGCCGAGTTCGGCCGCCTCGACATCGTGATCGCCAACGCCGGCGTCATTCGGCTGGGCCCGGGCGGCGATCGGCGACAGACGTTCCGCGACATCATCGACGTCAACCTCATCGGCGTATGGAACACGGTGGAAGCGGCGATCCCAGCCCTCATCGACGGTGGACGCGGCGGTTCGATTGTGTTGACCAGTTCGAGCGCCGGCCTGAAGGCCCCGAATACCGATCGCGCAGGCGGGCAAGCGTACGGCGCGGCGAAGCGCGGTCTAGTCGCTCTGATGCAGACCTGGGCGAATAACTTGGCGCAGCATTCGATCCGCGTCAACACGATTCACCCGACTGGGGTTGCCACCGGAATGGTGATGAACGACGTGATGGCGGCGATGTTCGAGGCCAATGATCCGTCGCTGGCCACGATGCAGAACGCGCTGCCCATCCCGATCCTGATGCCCGAGGACATCGCCAACGCGGTGGCGTTCCTGGTGTCCGACGAGGCGAAGTTCATCACCGGTATCGCCTGGCCGCTCGACGCCGGCTTCGCGGTCCGCTGATAGCCCGCCAGGCTGCACGGACTATTGCGTCCGTCCCACAACATAGTTAACCTAGTTTGACGAGTTTTCTTTGACCTGTCGCGTCATTCGGTCCAGATTGACAGTCGACTGTCGTATTATGCGAGCCGCGAGTGCTTCGAGTTCGCGCCCGTTCGAAGCCGCACGGAAGGACATCATGATCCAGAATCAGCCCACGGCAACGTGTCCCATGAAGCAGATTGACATGAACGCTCCGGACTCGCCTGCGCTGGCTCACTTCCATTTGCTCGACGAGTGCCAGGACGAGGCCAGACCGGTCTTCCGCAACACCGAGGCCGGTATGGAGTACTGGGTATTCACCGACAACTCGGTGATCCTGGACGGGCTCCAGCACCCGGAGCTCTGGTCCAGCAGCGTGATCGTGCCGACGGATCCGGAGCCGCCGTACAAGTGGATCCCGATCATGCTCGACCCGCCCGACCACACTAAGTGGCGTCATGTGCTGGCGGAGTACTTCTCGCCTGGCCGCGTCAAGGGCCTGCGCGACGCGCAGCAGAAGTTGGCCGCGGGACTGATCGAAGAAGTGGCCGGCGAGGGTGGGTGCGATTTCGTGACGCGGATCTCGCGGGTGTTCCCGTCGACGGTCTTCCTGACCATCATGGGCATGCCCGTCGAGGATCTCGAGAAGTTCCTGGCCTGGGAGGACATGATCCTGCACCAGAGCGGGGCGGGAGAGGAAGTCAACGCGGCCCGGCTCGAAGGCATGACGCACGTGATGGGCTACTTCTCCGGCCTGATTGCGGAGCGGCGCGAGAATCGTGACCCAAGTGCGGACGACATCGTCAGCAAGGCCATTGACTGGACGCTCGACGGCGAACCCATCAACGACCTGGAACTGCTCAACTGTCTCCTGCTGCTGTTCATGGCCGGGCTCGACACGGTCTCCAACCAGCTGTCCTACGCGATGCTGCACCTGGCCACCCATCCGGCCGACCGCGCACGGATCGTTGCCGAACCCGAGCTCATTCCAAAGGCAGTGGAGGAACTTCTACGGGTTTATCCGATCGTGCAGACGGCACGAAAGGCAACCCAGGACATGGATTTTCACGGATGTCCGGTCAAGGCGGGCGACATGGCGTCGTTCTCCCTCGCGTTCGCGGGCCGGGATAAATCGGCCTATGACGATGCCCGCACGGTCAACTTCGACCGCGGCGTCACACGTCACCTATCTTTCGGCGGCGGCCCGCACCGCTGCCTCGGTTCGCACCTCGCGCGGCAGGAGCTGGCGGTGGTGCTGGAGGAGTGGCACAAGCGCATTCCGAACTACGAGGTCTCCGGGCAGCCTATCGAGCACGGTGGTCAGGTGTTCGGCGTCGATTCGCTCAAGCTGACCTGGAGCTGAGCTGATCGGGACCGTCCAAGTTTTAGCGAGCGCAGTGCCTAACACCGTCGGATTCCTTGGCGCCGGACAACTCGGCGAGCCCATGGTCGAGCGGTTGCTCGGCGCCCAACACGACGTCCTGGTCTACGCCCGGCGCGAGGAGGTCCGCCTGCGACTGGAGTCGAAGGGCGCGGCAATGGCCGATTCGGTGGCTGACCTGGCGCGCCGTAGCGACATCCTCATCGCATGCCTGTTCTCGGATGCACAGTTGCGCGAAACCGGGCTGGGCGCAGACGGTTTCATCGCCAACGCTAAGCCGGGTGCAGTGTTGGTGTCTCACACGACCGGCACCCTGTCCACCCTCGAGGCGTTGCGGGATAGTTGTCTTTCGCCGCCGGTCATCCTCGATGCGCCCGTCAGCGGCACCGCGGACGACATCAACGCAGGCAGCATGACCGTGCTGATCGGGGGACCGAGTGACGCCGTCGCCGCAGTAACGCCCGTCCTCAACGCCTATGCCGACCCGGTGGTGGCGACCGGTGCACTGGGCAGCGCGCTGGCGCTCAAGCTGATCAACAACCTGCTGTTCGCGGCCAACGCCCAACTCCTTGCCGCGGCGACGCAACTGGGAGACCGGTTGGGCGTCGCGCCGGACGTGTTGTTGTCCACGCTGCAGGTGTGCAGCGCCAGGAGTCACGCGGCGGAACAGGCGCACCGCGTCGGCGGGATGGACCGGTTCGCGGAGTTGGCCGGGGCGTTCTTGCGCAAGGACATCGCGGCGTGCCGCGAAGCTGCGGTCGAGGCAGGTGTGGAGCTGGGGCTGCTGGACACCGCAGTACGCGAGGGACCGCTGGCGTTGGACCACGCGAGCGCGGGGACACCCTGATGACGGGTCGACTCGCCGGGAAAGTCGCGTTCATCACCGGCGCCGCTAGGGGACAAGGCCGCGCACACGCAGTGCGAATGGCCGTCGAAGGTGCCGACATCATTGCCGTCGACCTCGCCGCCCCGCTACCCGAATCAGTGCGTTACCCATCGGCCACCCCCGACGACCTCGCCGAGACCGTGGAGATGGTGAAGGCCGCAGGTGGTCGAATAATGGCCACCGCAGCCGATATCCGCGATCTGGACGCGCTGCGTCGCGCCGTCGACGCGGGCGTCGAGGCCTACGGACGACTAGACGTCATCGTGGCCAACGCGGGAATCTGCATCCCGTCACCGTGGAACGAGATCACCCCGGAGTCGTTCCGCGACATCATGGACGTCAACGTGACCGGTACGTGGAACACCGTGATGGCCGGAGCGCAGCGGATTATCGACGGCGGCCGTGGCGGGTCGATCATACTGACCAGCTCTTATGCCGGGGTGAAGGTACAGCCGTACATGGTGCATTACACCGCGAGCAAGCATGCCGTAACGGGGATGGCGCGGGCCTTCGCCGCCGAACTGGGAAAACACGACATCAGGGTCAACAGCGTGCATCCCGGTCCGGTCAACACTCCGATGGGGGGTGGCGACATGATCGCCGCGCTGTTCGCCGCGATCGAGACCAACCCGACGCTGAACAACATGGGGACCCCGTTCCTGCCGCAATGGGCCTGCGAGCCGGAAGATGTTGCCGCCGCGGTGTGTTGGCTGGCCTCCGACGAGTCACGCTTCGTCACAGCCACCCGGTTGTCGGTCGACCAGGGCATGGCGCAGTTCTAATGCTGTCGCGTGATCCCCTCGTGCCGGCCCCGTCAGAGCTGGTCGAGATACCACTCGACCAGCGCGACTGACGTCTGCGGATAGCTACGAGCCGTGGCGGCATCGAGTCCGTCGCGCACCAAGAGCCGGGCGAGTCGGTTGTTGATCAGCGACAGGACGAAGGCGGCTAACAGTTGGTAGTAGACGATGTCGCCGGTCACGGTCCCGCCGAATTGCACATAGCGCCTGACGGTTTCGCCGTCGTCGGGTACACCGGGCAGGCGAGCGAAGCCCAGTGCTTCGCAGAGGAAACGTTCGAACATCAGCCACCAACCGAGGTCTATGTCCGGTGGACCAGTGCCTGCGGTCTCCCAGTCGAACAATGCGACCACCGACAAGTCCTCGCCGAAACACATGTTTCCGACGCGGGCGTCGCCCCACACCACCGTCTCGGCATCGGTGTGCGGCGCTGCGGCGAGAATCACCTTCAGGGCCTGTGCGAGCACATCCGCACCGACCACCAAATCGGCGCGACACCACTCGTACCAGCCGCTGAGTTTGTCGAGGTAGCGCTGCAATGCCGTACGGGTCTGGTCGGCGCCGCCTCGGAGGAAACGCAACGTCTCTGGGTCGTCGACGCGGTGCACGTCGACGAGTGCGCGTAGTCCGTTGCTGCACAACAACTCCCGATCGGCAGCGGAAAGGTCGACAGTCCAGCCGCGCTTGTGCCAACTCGGAACGTCCGACGGTGTGCGCCCCCGCACTCGGCGCATCACATAAAACGGCGACCCCAGGACCGCGGCGTCGCGTTCGATGCCAACGATGTGCGGAACTCGAATCCCCTGCGCGCCAAGTCGTTGCATCACTTCGGCCTGTCGCGGGGCGTCGGGTACGGTGAACAACTGGTGGTCTTCTGCCTGTGCGCGCAGTACCAGATCCTCGGAAAGGCGCACGCCGGCCCGGTCGGTCCAGGCGGCGGTGAAGAACACCGTTCGCCCGGAGTAACCGGCTGGCGGAGCGGTGAAATCGGAGACCACGAAGGCGGTCGCTTCCGTACCCGCCAGCCGAAGTGGCAACCAAGCCTGGAGTACCTCGCCCACCCGGTCGCCGACGTCGCCGCGCGTCGAGGTGTACGCCATCTGAAGAACCCCTTGCCCAAGTACTGAACACTACTGTCAGAATAGCGGTCATGGACAACAGTCGGTGGAGCAGTCCGGCGCTTGGAGCCTACGTGCTTCCCGGACGTGTCACCGATTCCGGCGCCGTGATCGGCCAGGCGCAGGCCGCCGAGCGTCTCGGCCTGCGCACGGTGTGGCTCAGCGAGCGGTGGGGCACCAAGGACCTCGGCGTGATCGCCGGCGCGATCAGCCAGGTCACGTCGGGAATCCGAATCGCTTCGGGCATAACGCATTTGCAATCGCGGCATCCCGCATTGCTGGCGTCGCTGGCGATGACGGTGCAGGCGCTCTCGGGCGGGAGGTTCGTCCTCGGTGTCGGCCGCTCGGTGGACGCCATGTGGAAGGCCGTCGGGTTGCCGACCTCTACGAACGCCTCGATCGTCGACCACGCCGACATCTTCCGTCGGCTGTGCCGCGGGGAGAAGGTGCGCTACGACGGACCCGCGGGCACCTACCCGTCCTTGCGGCTCAACGACTTACCCGATCAGCCGGTGCCACCTGTCGTCTTCGCGGCGATCGGGCCCAAGGGCCTGGAGCTCGCCGGCCGTCACTTCGACGGGGTGCTGCTGCATCCATTCCTGACCACTCCCGCCGTGCGCCGATCGGTTGAGCTCGTCCGCCGCGCCGAACGCGCGGCTGGGCGGCCGACGGGCAGCGTGCGGGTGTACGCCACCGTGGTAGTGGCCTGCGAACTCCCTGCCGACGAGGAACTCGCGCTCGTCGGCGCCCGCGCGGTGACCTACTACCAGATTCCGGGCTTCGGAGAGCGACTGGCGGCCGTCAACGGATGGGATCCAGAGCCGTTGAGCCGGTTGCGATCCCACCCCCTGCTCGACGGGATCAGAGGCTCGGCGGACTCCGTGCTCACCCGGGAGCAACTCGTCGAGGTCGCGTCGCTGTTGCCCGCGGCATGGACCGGCGAGGCGGCGGCGGTCGGATCGGCGTCCGCCTGCCACCAGGTATTTCACCGCTACCGAGCGGCAGGGGTCGACGAGCTGGTCTTGCACGGGAGTACACCCGAGCGGCTCGGCCCCCTCTTCACGCGGGCGGGCTGATTAGGCCCACCAGTCGCAACGACACTCACCGGGTGTCAGTGTGACCGGACCCCGAAGTCGATGTCCGCAACGCCGGAGAACGGCGTGAAGCCGGCCTTGTTTAGCCACGACGGGGCTGCGTGGTGTCCCGGTTCCGGACGCGCCCAGTCCACCCACGAACCCCAGTCCTCGCGACGGAGCTTCTGTTCGAGCGTCTGCGGGTGGGCGGCCTCGGCGGCCGCGTAGCGAGCAGCGAAGCCCTTCATCTCGGGCAGCAGCCAGACGTCTTCCTCAGAACGCCATTTGCCGCCGCCGGCGTATTCGATGAATTGATACGAGGGGAAGTCGATGGGCGCCCCGCCCGGCTCCGGGTTATCGGCGCGGTTGACCACCTTGTACGCGACGCGGGCGCCGTCGACGACGTACCAGACCAGCGGGCTGTAGACCTGCGGTGCGGCGCCCATCGTCCCCTCGAGGAACTTGGTGATTTCCGCCGGACCGGTAAACGTTCCGTAGAAGTGGTCGAAGTAGGTCGCGTCGTCGGTGAACAGGCCGGCCCAGGCCTGCCAGTCCTCGAGCACTGGGCCGGTCATGAAGTAGCGCCGAAATTCCCGCTCGACTTCCGCAATGTCTGCCATCGCGCTCAGCCGCCGAGTCGCAGGCCGGTATTGCGGGTGCCGAACACGTCGGTGGCCATGATCGCGCCGAGTTTCTCTGCGTCCCAGCGCTTCTGGCCGTTGGAGACCGATGCCGCCGGATGCCAGCCCTTGAGAAGTTGGAGATGTTCGCCCATCGCACGGATCACCTGACCGCTGACGTGACCGGCCTCCGGGCTGGCCAACCAGGCCACCACCGGCGAGCCCAGTGACGGATCCTTGGGGTCGAACTCGTCCTCGGCGCGCTCATCCGGCTCGATCGGGGCCTGCGCGCCCGGCATGGACGCTGACATCCGGGTGCGCCCACCCGGGCTGATGGCATTCACGGTCGCGCCGATCGACGCCAACTCCAGGCTCAGCGTCTGGGTCAGGCCGACGATCGCGGCCTTCGCGGCGCTGTAATTGGTCTGCCCGAAATGGCCGTGCAGACCGGCGCCGGAGGTGGTGTTGATGATGCGCCCGTAGACCTTTCCGCCGGATTCCTTGGATTCGGCGCGCCACTTGCGGGCGACCGCGCGGCTGGTGAGCCAGCTACCGCGAACGTGCACTCGCATCACGAGGTCGAAATCGTCGGCGGACATGTTCCAGATCGCCTTGTCCCGAACGATTCCCGCATTGTTGACGACGATGTCCAGCCGGCCCAGCTGCGAGTAGGCTCGCTCGACGGCGAGGTCGACCTGCTCCTCATCACCGACATCGCTGAAGTCGGAAACAGCTGTGCCGCCGCGACTTTCGATGATCGCCACCACTTCGTCGGCGACCTTGCCGGTGCCCTCGCCGGACAAGCTGGTGCCCAGGTCGTTGATGATCACGGTGGCGCCGTGCTTGGCCAGCTCGAGCGCGTGGCCGCGGCCGATGCCGTGCCCCGCCCCAGTCACCAGGGCGACTTTGCCGTCGAGCAGTCCGGTCATGGGCTCTCCTCGATTGGTGCGAATACCGTCAGGAATGGGCTTTCCGGATCGGCGTCGTCGACCGGGCGAAACACCGCGGTCACCGGCATCCCGACCCGAAGGTGGTCACCGTCGGCGCCTTCGATCATCGTCATCAGCCGCGGGCCCTCGGCCAGTTCGACGATCGCGGCCACATACGGCAGGCGCTCCTTGAACGGTGCCAAATCATTGACGTAGACGGTCGAATACGTATACAGCGTTCCGGTCCCGCTCGCCCTTGTCGGCCGCACGTCCTCACTCCAGCAAAAGGGGCAGAACGGGCGCGGATAGTGATGGACCTTGCCGCAGGCCGCGCATTCGGCGATCAGCAATTGACCCTGCCGGGCGGCCTCCCAGTAGGGAGCGCTGGCCGCGTCGATCGTTGGTATGTCATTCCCTTTTTGCAAGCGGGCCACCGTTACCACCCGGTGAATTCGGTCGGTCGTTTCTCCACGAACGCCTGAACACCCTCGGTGGAGTCGTGCGAATACGACTGGATCTCCTGCGCCATTGCCTCGGCGACGAAAGCACCGGACCGATCGGTGTCGGGGGAGTCGTTGAGCAGCCGTTTGGTGAACGCGATCGCGGACGTCGGGGCTCCGGCGAGCCGGCTGGCGAAGTCGCTGACCGTGGCCTCGAAGTCGGTGGCGCTGACCACCCGGTTCACCAAACCCAGCGTGAATGCTTCTGCTGCCGAGAGCTTTTCGCCGAAGAATGCCATCTCCTTGGCCTTCTGCATGCCGATGCGGCGCGGCAGTAAATAGCAGCCGCCACCGTCGACGACCAGCCCTCGTTTGACGAAAGACTCTGCGAAGTAAGCGTTTTCGGTGGCGATCACCAAGTCGGAGGCGTATACCAGGTGGGCTCCCAGACCCGTCGCCGCACCGTGCACCGCGGCGATCACCGGTTTATTGCAGTCCAGCACGCTGGCGACCAGCCTCTGGGCGCCGTTCATGATGCGCCTCGTTGGCTCCAGCACCCGCTTCTCGCTCGTTGCACGCCGTTCGGCCAGCGATCCCACGTCGGCGCCGGAGCAAAAGTGCTTGCCGTTCGCGCGCAGCACCACCACGCGGACCTTCTCGTCGGCGTCCCCGGCGCCCAATAGCGCGATCAGCGCATCACGGTCGTCGGGTCGTACCGCGTTGGCGGCTTCGGGCCGGTTCAAGGTGATCGTCATGACGCCGTCTGCGATGTCGGATAGCACCGCCGCTTGTGTGCTCATGGTGTGTAGCTGGCCTCGAGGTGTTTGATGCCGTTGACGAAGTTCGATCTCAGCATGACCGGTTCGCCCGCCGCGGTGATGTCCGGGTAGCGCGCGTAGAGCATCTCGAACGCCACGTTCAGCTCCAGGCGGGCCAGGTGTGCGCCCAGGCAGAAGTGCGGTCCCGGGCCACCGAAAGCGATGTGATTGTTGGGTTTGCGACCGATGTCGAAGCGCTCCGGCTGGTCGAACACCGCGGGATCGCGGTTGGCGGCGGGATACCAGACCACCACCTTGTCGCCGGCGTTGAAGGTGTGAGTAACCGCGCCCTGCGAGTCGGTCAGCGTCACGCCATCGCGGGTTACCGTGCGGCGCATGTGAATCACCGGGCTGGCGTACCGCAGAATTTCCTCGACCGCGGTGGGCGCCATGTCGCCGTAGTTCGCCAGTAGCCGGTCACGCTGCTCGGGGTGGGCGCTGAGAATGAGCAGCCCATGGGTCAGCGCATTGCGCGTGGTCTCGTTGCCGGCGCCGATCAGCAAGATGAAGAACTTCGCCAACTCCTGGGGGGTCAGATTCTCCTCGTCCGAGGTGACCAGCTTGCTGATCACATCGTCGCGGGGATGCGCAATGCGGTCCTCGGCGATCTGCTTGAGCAGCTCGATGAGCTGCTCGCTGGTGTCGGTGACGGCTGCTTCGATGCCGGCGACGGTCTGGTCGGGTACGTACTCGGGATCGGAGGCGCCCAGCACGACGTTCGTTGCCTGCACGATGAATTGTTCATGTTCGCGCGGGACGCCCAGCATGTTGTCGATGATGCGCAGCGGCAGAAGGGTGGCGAACGAGGAGACGAAGTCGCACCTACCCGAACGCGGCATCTCGTCGAGAATTTCGGCGGTGGTTTCGTGGGCCAGGCCGCGCAAATCGGAGAGCATGCGGGGAGTGAAGCCGCGCGAGACGATCTTGCGCAGCCTCATGTGTTCGGGATCGTCCATGTCGATGATCGAGCCGCGGTATTCGCGCATCTCGGCGGTCTGGTCGAAGATCTGCGTGCCCTGGCCGGAGCTGAACTCGCCGGGCCGGCGGCTGATGTCGACGACGTCGCGGTGGGAGCCAACCGCCCAGAATCCACGGGGCCGCGGTGAGTCGGGTCGGTTGGTGCGGACGAACACCGGGCCGCCGGCCTCGCGAAGGCGCCGGTAGAGCTCGCTGCGGTCAGCTGGACGCTCCTGCCACCACCGCAAATCGATCAGCGGCGCGAACTGCTGCTCGTCGGTCTCGATTGCGCTCACAGCACCCGATTCTGGCACCCATGTCACTTATAGGCAATGCCGGGGTGCTCGATCAAACGGGGCAATGACACGATATTTGTTCGCAGCAGGCGCGAGTTATCTAACATTGGTGTCACTGCAGTCGGAGGAGCGGAGGAGAGCACATGACCTTACGGGTCGGCATCATCGGCGTCGGTTGGGGCGCGCATGTGCAGGTGCCCGGTTTCCGGGCGGCGAAGGGTTTCGATCCCGTCGCGCTCTGTGCCCGTACACCTGATCGCCTGGAACGGGTGGCGACCAAATTGGGCATCGAACAGACCTCCACCGATTGGCGGTCGTTCGTGACCCGCGACGACCTGGACGTCATCTCGGTCGCGACGCCCACTGCGCTGCACCATGAGATGACGATCGCCGCGCTGGCGGCGGGCAAGCCCGTGCTGTGTGAGAAGCCACTGGCGGGTGACCTGCAGGCTGCCCGCGACATGGTGCGCGCTGCGGCGGATGCCGAGCTGCCCACTGCCTGTTGCTTCGAGAACCGTTGGAACCCCGACTGGTTAGCCGTCGCGGACCGGGTGCGCTCGGGCTTCCTCGGTTCGCAGTACTTTGCGCGGGTCAGTCGCAGCGCGTCCTACTGGCATCCGAGTCATCCGCTGCAGGCCCATTGGATGTACGACCGCGAGCAGGGCGGCGGCTATCTGGCCGGCATGCTCGTGCACGATCTGGACTTCTTGTGCAGCCTGCTCGGCCGCCCGGTATCGGTGTGCGCCGAAGTCCGCACCAGCGACCCGGTCCGCGAACTGCCCGACGGGGGGACTCTGGCGGTCACCGCCGACGATACTGCGGCGCTGCTGATGCGTATGGAGTCCGGGGTCACCGTCGTGTTGAGCCTCACGGTCATGGGCGCCCACGCCGACTACTACCGCCTGGAGTTGTTCGGTTCCGATGGCACCATCATCGGCGACGGCGAGTTGCGTTCTGCGGCGTACAGTCTCGGCACCGCCACCGATCCCGGACTGAGCCCTCTGACGGTTGATGAACGCGAGCCCGCGTACCCCGAGCGGTTGCCCGGCGGGTTGGCGGGCCACGCGAGCAGGGCGATGGCGCTGATGCTGCAGGACTGGCTGCCCGCGTTCGACGGGGGCCCCAGCGGCGCGGCCACCTTCGAGGACGGGTTGCTGTCGCTTGCGGTGATCGATGCTGCGCATCGCTCAGCTGAAGGCGGTGGTTGGGAGCCCGTGCAGGCTTGAGACGCGGGTCGAGCAATCAAGGAAGGGAGCTGCCCGATGAAAGGTGGACCGTCGATCAAGCATCTCGACGATGTACCGGCCGAGGAAATGCTGCGTTACGAGTTCGCTGATGGTCGCACGGCGTCGATCTGGGAGAAGTGGATCGAGCTTTCTCCCCGTTACTTCGCGTTCTGGAACAAGTGGGACCCGGGTGCCATCTCCTCGCAGCACGGTCACACCGGCGATCACAGCAACTTCATTCTGGCCGGCGAGATCCGTTGCGGTGACGTAGTCGCCCGCGCCGGTACGCACATCATGCTCGAGTGGGGGGACGTGTTCGGACCTTGGGAGGCCGGGCCTGAAGGATGCGAACTGTACGGGTTCATCGCCGGTGAGGGACAACCGTTCAGCGGCGATACCACCGCCTACGAAGCGTTGCTAAAGGCGCGTGGCGCCCGATCGGTACCCTTACCGATGCCAAAACGCTTGCCGCCGTGGATACTTGCCAAACTAGGTCTGCCATTCACCTCATCGACCACCAACTGGACGGCGTCGACCTGAGCCGCTCGGGTGTCGTGCTCGTCGTCGGAGCTAGTTGAGGGACGAGCCGGCGTCGACCGTGACGTGTCGGCCGGTTATCGCTCGCGATTCGTCCGCTGCCAAGAACGCCACCGCAGCGGATGCGTCAGTGTCAGCCCAAGTCGCCGCTGGCCATAACATCGTCGAAAGCGACGCACCAGCCTGATTGCCTCTGCAATCCACGTCGAGCATGACGGGCCGATGCAGCCGCCCGGCACGCCGCACTTCGCCGGCATCCTCCGCTCCGCTGACGGTGTTTACCCGGATACCTTGTGGCGCTAGTTGTTTGGCCAGCGTCTTCACGTACTGCAAGACCATCGACTGAGCGAGCTCATATGCTGCCCCACCGAGTCCCTGCGGTCGATCGAGAAATGGTCCTTGCGGGGAGAATGTGGGACCGGAAGCGATGAGGGACGATCCTTCGACCAACCGGGGCATCGCGGCGCTGAAAGTGTTGACCACGCCGATGAAGTCGACGTCGAATGTGTCTATGAAGGCCGCGATTGGGGCGTCCGGCTGAGTCGGGGCAATGGCGGCGCTGGCCACGACGATATCGAGTGCGCCGAGTTGCCGCACCGCGGTGTCGACGGCGATCTCCATTTCGGTTCGATCGCAGACATCGCACCGATACACCAGTGTTTTTCGGTCGAGCTTCTCGATCATCGTAGCGGTGCGGTCGAGGTCTTCGCCCGTCGCGAGTGGGTAGTCGCACGATGGGATGTTGTCGCACAGATCCACCAACACGACGTCTGCGCCTTCCCAGGCCAAACGCAGCGCGTGGCTTCGACCGCGACCCCTGGCTGCGCCGGTCACGAGCGCCACCTTGCCCGCGAGACGTCTACTGGTCACGACCTTCTCCGGCGAGAAGTCCCTCGGCGGGCGGATAGATCAGTACGCCCCGGATATTGGCGCCGGCGTGCATGTCGGCGTAGCCGTCGTTGACCTTCTCCAGCGGGTAGGTGCGAGTCACCATGGATTCGAGGTCGACCTGGCCGGCGCTGTACAACTCAAGGATTTTCGGGATGTCGGCACGCGGATTGCCCGAGCCATAGAGGGTTCCGATGATCTGCTTTTCGGTCAGGGTGAGGTCCATCAGGTTGGCCCGGATCTCGCGCTCCAGCATCGGGTGGATGTTGGTGACCACCAGCCGGCCCCGCTTGGCCGTCATGGCCAGCGCCCTGCCGACCAGTTGGCCGTCACCGACTCCCATGGCGCAAATGAACTTGTCCACGCCACGGTTCCAAGTAGCCTCGGCGACAACATCTTTGGCTTCGTCCCAGTCCGCTGCGGTATGCGTGGCCCCCATCTTCACCGCTTCGGCCCGCTTGTACTCCGACGGATCGATGACCGTGATCGTGCGGGCGCCCGCGAGCCGGGCACCCTGTACCGCCGCGGCGCCGATGCCTCCGACGCCGGCGATGGCGACCGTGTCGCCCGGCCGGACCTCGGCGGCGTACACCGACGATCCCCAACCGGTGATGAAGCCGCAGCCGAGAAGGCAGGCCAGGTCGAGGCGATAGTGGTCTGGGACCTTCACGCAACTTGCCTCGTGCACCACGGTGTGGTGCGCGAAAGAACCGACGCCGCAGGCCAGCGCCAGGTCTTCGCCACCGAGATGGTGGCGGGCGGTTCCGTCGTGAATCTGCATGCCCGAGTAGATCTTTGCGCCGAGGTCGCACAGGCTCTGATGCCCTGTCGAGCATGAGGGACACCGGCCGCACGACGGAATGAAGCTGAACACGACGTGGTCACCCGGCGATAGCCACGACACGTGTTCGCCGACGGACTTGACCACGCCCGCACCTTCGTGGCCGCCGATGCAGGGCAGCCGGATCGGCATGTCGCCGGTGACGAGGTGGTCGTCGGAGTGGCACATGCCCGAAGCGTGTAGTTCGATCAGTACCTCGGTCGCCTTCGGCGCATCGAGTTCGATGGTCTCGATGGACCATGGCGTGTTGCGTTCGAATAGGACCGCTGCCTGGGTGTGCACTGCTGTGCTCGATTCTCTCTGGCCTTCCGGCCCCTATCGGATGATGGCTTGATGTTCGACAAACCCGGCGATGCCCTCGGGGCCGCCTTCGCGGCCGATGCCGGACTGCTTGAATCCACCGAACGGGCTGGCGAAATCGAGCACCGCGGTCGAGTTGACGGCCACCGAACCGACGAGCAGTTGGGCCGCCACCGCGGCCGCCCTTTCCTCGTCGGCGGACCACACCGCCCCGACCAGGCCGTAGCGGGAGTCGTTGGCGATGGCCACCGCCTCGGCGGCATCGGCATCGGCGTCGGCGGTGTCGTCGTAGGCGATAACGACCGCGACCGGGCCGAAGACCTCCTCACGGGCGATCTCCATGTCGTTGGTGGCCTCGACCAGCGCGGGGGAGACGTACCAGCCTGGGCGGTCGGGCCGTTCGCCGCCGACCAGCACGGTGGCGCCGTCGTGCCGCGCGCGATGCAGGAACCCCTCGACCCTGCTACGCGCGGCCTCGTTGATCAGTGGACCGATGTCGGTGGCCCGGTCGGCGGGATCTCCGACGACCAACCCGGCGACCGCGGCGGTGAGTGCGGTCACGAACTCGTCATATCGGCTGCGCGGCAACAAGATACGGGTCAGCGCGGCACACAGCTGACCGTTGTTGCCCATCACGCCGGTGACCAAGCCGGGTACCGTCGTCTCGAGCGGCGCGTCGGGTAGCACGATGGCGGCGGACTTCCCGCCCAGCTCGGTGCTGCAGCGGCGGATGCGGGAGCCGCACGAAGCCGCGATCCGCGCGCCGACGGCCGTCGATCCCGTGAAGCTGATCTTGTCGACGCCTGGATGATCGGTCAGCAGCTCGCCGGTTTCGGCACCGCCGTTGACGACGTTGACCACGCCGTCGGGCAGGCCGGCTTCCTCGATCGCCTCCATCAGCACGCCGAATTCGAGTGGAGCGTCAGGCGATGGCTTGAGCACTGCCGTGCACCCCGCGGCTAACGCCGGACCGAGCTTCAACGCGGCGATGAACAGCGGCGTGTTCCAGGGCACGATGGCGCCGACCACGCCGACGGGTAGTTGACGTACTTCGACCGTGCCGCCCGTCATGGAAGGCCGCCGCGACGAGAAGGGATAGTCCGGCGTGATCGCCGCGTAGGCGCGCAGTACACCGACCGCGGTGATGACCTGACCGAACGTGCTCCAGGATCGCGGCGAGCCGATCTCCGCGGTGGTCAGGTCAGCCAGTTCGCTTTTGCGGGCGTTCAGCGCCTCGGCGAGTCGGCCCAGCGCCGCGCCGCGATCGGCGGCGGGCACCCGCCCCCAGGCCGGCAGGGCACTGCGGGCGGCCGCGACCGCGGAATCCACTTCCGCCCGGCCGGCGAGACCCACGGTGCCCAGCAGCTCGCCGGTGCTCGGCGACATCACATCCAGCGTCCCGGCGTGCGCTTCCGACACCCATTTGCCCGCGACATAGCTCGCCGCCAACTCGACCATGGCCACCGATTCTGGCAGCTATGTCATCTTTGGACAAGCGGTTCATTGGCTGTGAAGCGATGATTTGGTTCCAGTTCTGTATTTTTTCTGACACTATTGGTCACTATGAACGCTTCGCCTGACAGTCTCGCTGACGACGGCGCCGGACGGACATGGGAGCTGATCGTGGAACGCGGCAAGATCGCCGAGTTCGCCGAAGCCATGATGTGTGACGATCCGGCCTATCGCGGTCCGGACGCCATCATCCCGCCGACGTTCCTGACCACCGGCGGACGCTGGGCGCCGGCCGGTGCCAGGGTGGACGTGGGGTTCGAGCGCAAGCGCTTGCTGCACGGGGAGCAGGAATACACGTTCCACGCCGCTCCGCCCGCCGCCGGCGACGTGCTGATCGCGCAGGAGCGGATCGTCGACCGCTACTCGAAACCCGGCAAGCGTGGGGGCACAATGCGTTTCGCCACTGTGGTCACCGAATACCGCAACGAGCAGGGAGCACTCGTCGCCGAGGCCAAAGCGACCTTCATCGAGACGGCGGCTAAGCAATGACGGTGACCACCACTGCTGTGAGTGTCGGTGCACGTGCGCCGGTCCGTGACTTTGGGCCGCTGACCCGGCAGATGTTTGTCCGCTATGCGGGCGCGTCCGGCGATCTCAACCCCATGCATTACGACGATCAGCTCGCACAGTCCGCAGGCTATCCCTCGGTGTTCGCGCAGGGCATGTTCTCTGCGGCACTGCTGGCCGGGTTCGCCACCGACTGGCTGGGCGCTCGCTGCGTGCGCCGTTTCGGTGTCCGCTTCCGCGAGCAGGTCTGGCCCGGCGACGTGCTGACCTGTTCCGGCACGGTGACCGCGGTGTCGGCAGAAGCCGACGCCGACCGGGTGAGCGTGGAGCTGACGGCCGCACGACAGACGGGCGGGATCGCAATTGCGGGCTCCGCTGAGTTCCTCGTCCCGAGAAACACCGCTGGGCGCGACGCGGGCAGCACAGATCGGCCATAGGCTTAAGCCCGCCATGTCCGAAGCCTCGATCGTCCGCAGGGCCAGTTACGGCCCGTCCAGCCCCGCCGTGGGTGCTCGCGGTGCCAGCACCCGAGGCCGGATCGCCGAGGTCTCGCTGGAGCTGTTCGGTCGGCTGGGGTACTTCGACACGTCGGTCGACGCGATCGCCAAGGCAGCGGGGGTGTCCCGGGCCACCTTGTACCAGTACTACAAGGGCAAGGACGAGATTTTTCTGGAGCTGCTCAATGAATGCGGCGGCGCGTTGTTCCGGGTGGCGCGCCGCATCGGCGCGCTCGGGCCGGACGAGGTGGGTTTCGACAATCTGAACTGGTGGCTGGGCGAATGGAGCTGGGTGTTCGACAAGTACTCCACCATGTTCGTGCAGTGGACGGCGATCGCCTCGTCGGACACCAAGGTGCGCCCCGAAATCACCCGCTTCGTGCGCAGCTACAACCATCGCATCGCCGAGCGGCTCGCCGCCTCCGGCCTGACGGGGCTGGACCCGGAGGTCGCGGCCATGACGATGACCGCGCTGGTGCACCGCCTCAATCTGTTCGTGCACACCGACCGGGCTTACGGTCGCAGCGCCAAGGACGCGGTTGACACGCTGTCGGTATTCCTGCAGCTGATGCTGTTCCCCGATACGCCGCGGTCGGTGTTGACGTCTTTAGGTCTGCATGCCAGCGCAGACCCGGCGGCGGACGTGGACGCGCTCGAAGTGCCCCCGGCGCCAGACGTTTCGGGGCTGCCGGTCAGCGAGCGCACCGCCAGCCTCAGTAAGCGTGCCGTCATCACGGTGAATGCTCTGGCCGATGCCGGCGCCGCTCAATTCCGCGCGCGCGGCTACCGCAGCACCAGTGTCGACGACATCGTCGAGTCGGCCAGCGTGGCGCGAGGTACGTTCTACAAGTATTTCAAAGACAAGCAAGATCTGCTCGCTGCCGTGGCCGCCGAAATCTACAGCGCCGGAATGGCGTTCGCCGACCGGATCGCCGAGGTGGATCCTGTGGGCAAAACGTCTACGCTGCGGCACTGGCTGGGCACCTACGTCGAGTTCTACGACAAGTATTCGGGCTGCATCGAGGCGTGGGCCGAGGGCGCCACCGACGATCCGACGATCGTCAGCATCGGCGAGAACGGACAAGTGCAGATGGACATCGGGGTGGCTAGGATGCTTATCCGCGGATCGGATCGGTACCCGTTCGATCCGGTGGTCTCGGCGCTGATCTTGCGGGCGCTGGTCACGCGCCTGCCGCAGGCGGCCCTCGATCTGCCCGAGCCGATCAACGACGACGAACTCATCGATGTGTTGATCACCTGCATCCGCCGCGGGTTCTTCGGACGCAAGGAGTAAAACGGGCTCCCCGCCTATGCCGTCGTAACACCTTGGGCGACAAGACCATCGATCGCCTTCATCGAATATCCCAACTCGCACAATATTTTTCGGCTGTGCTCACCCAGCGCGGGCACGTCACCGATCAACGGATCGACGCCGGCCAGCGCAGCGGGCGGTGGCAGCGCGGCCGCCGGACCGCCCGGTGTCTGAATCTCCTGCCACCGGTCCCGGCCGACGAGCACCGGATGCAGCCACAATTGGTCCACATCATTCATCCGGGCATGTGCCACGCCGGCCGTCTGCAGGCGCTTCTCGAGCTCTTCAGAGCTCAGCCGCGCGGCCGCTGCAGCGATGATCGCCTCCAACTCGTCGCGGTTCGCCACCCTATCGGGATTCGTGGTGAACCGCGGGTCGGCGACGAGATCCGTTCTGCCCAAGACGGTCTCGCAAAGTCGCTGCCATTCGGCTGGATTCTGCACGGCGAGTAGGATGGTTTGGCCGTCGCCCGCGGTGAATGGGCCGTACGGCGCGATCGTCGGATGCCGCGCACCCGTGCGTGGCGGCGCCGTTCCGCCGTACCGGCCGTAGTAGAGCGGCTGCGACACCCACTCGACCAACGCATCGAACAACGACACCGATACCGGGTGTATCGCACCGGTCGTGGCGCGCGTGTAGAGCGCGGTGAGGATCGCGGAGAAGGTGAACATGCCGGCAGCGATATCGGCGATAGATACACCGGTGCGCGCCACTTCGTCCGGCGAGCCGGTCACCGATAAAAGTCCAGCCTCGGCCTGTACAAGAAGGTCATATGCTTTGCGGTCGCTCCATGGGCCGTCCTGACCGTAGCCGCTGATCGTGGCCGTAATGGTTTGCGGGTGCGTGCGGGAAACCGATTCGGCATCTAATCCCAGCCGGGCTGCTGCGCCCGGTGCCAGATTTTGCACCAGCACGTCGGCGCCCTCCAGCAGACGGTCAACGATGCGTCTGCCTTCGGGTTGCTTGACGTCTACGGTCAACGACTCTTTGCGGCGATTGAGCCAGACGAAGTAGCTTGACTCGCCGTGCACCGCGCGGTCGTAGCCACGGGCGAAGTCGCCGCCCTGCGGTCGCTCGACCTTGATCACCCGCGCGCCGAGATCAGCGAGTTGGCGGGTCGCATATGGCGCCGCGACTGCCTGCTCGAGGCTCACCACAGTGATGCCTGCCAACGGGGCAGTCGTCATGCGGTGCCTCCGAGGATGATATGACGAAGATGTCAGAAGAACGATATTAGTTTGTTGTCTTCAATTCGAATAGCATATGACGTAACGAAATCTACATGTACGCAGTGTCAGATGACGGCTGGACTGGTCAGGTGGGAGGCCGCGACGGCCATTCCGGTGATCCATTCCGGCACCGGCTCGTAGACCAGCGGCGTGACCGGCCGGCCGCCACCTGCCGCGCCGGCGGCAAGCCAGGTCCGGACCTCGTTGGCGCCCGCACCGGCACGGGAGTGGGCGGTGTCCACGAGTTGAACCAACGCAGCGACATCCCACTTCGACATGGCATCCAACACTTCGCCGTCCCAATCGGGACGTATCTTCGTACGCGCGTCCGCCATACCCTCGGCGATCATGCGCGCCCGGTCTTCGTCGCTGAGGTCGTAGGTGTCGACCTCTAGACTCGGCGGTGAATGTGATAACCCTCCGGTGCCGATCACCAGCACCCGCTCGGCGATCCCGTCTAGGAACCGGCCGACTTCCGCACCGAATTCAGCGACCCGACGACCGTTCGGCAGCGGAGCCGTGGCACAGTTCACCGGCACCGGGATCACCGGCTTGATCGCCAACTCCCCGAGTAAGTCCCGAACAGGTTGCGCGAACGCGTGATCCAGCCCGATGTCGCGACATGCGGCGACATCGAACCCGGCCGACAGCAGGTGTTCACACAGCTCGCGTGCCAACTTGGACGGGACATCCAGGTCGCCGGCCGGGTGGCCGCCCTCGGCCAGAATCGACGCGGACAGCGCAACCCCGAAGGCGGGCACCACATGGCGAAATGCCCGACGATGGTCGCCGCCGAACACAATGACGACGTCGGGATCGAACTTCTGCGCTTGCTCGGCCGCTGATGTCAGTGCCGAGCGGAACCGGCGACCGAAGGCGTGTTCGACATCGCGTTCCTTGCCCGGGCTGTGGCTCGCGCAGACCACCAACCGCTCCGACGTCACGCTCATCACCTCTTCGCTTGAAGTGACACCAATGTTAGATGAGTCGCGGTCCGGCCATTGCATCACACCGTGATGACGATGCCTTGCGTCAGCGCCACGACGGCGCCGAGGATCACGATGAACGCGACGCATGCCGCAACAAGACGGACGGTCTCTCGGCGCAGCGCTGCATCGGTCTGCGGAGGCAGGAAGAATTCGGGGGCCAGATCTTTCATGCGGTCGCTTGCCACCGCGACTCCTTTCGTATCACGGAACGAAGGGGCTGTCGGCGCCGGTCATGGTGCGCAACACCACCAGCGGAATGATCAGGAAGACGAAGAAGGTGACCTGGAAGACGATGAACCAAGCGCCGAGCCGCATGAGTTCGAAGCGCCACCGGGGAATCACTACGTCGTAGTTGAGGTAACCGTCGAATTCTTGCCGTTTGGTCAAGACCGCTTGCCGGGCAGCCAAGGCCGTTCCGCCCCGACTTTCGGTGCGGCCGGTCGGATGCGACCCGGTCCGCGGGACGGTGAAACGATCCAAGCGGCAGAATCGCTCGAAATGATTGAGGCCGCGAATCGGCGGTTTGCCGGCCCAGTAGGCGATTAGGTTGGGCCACACACACATGATGCCGATGGTCCAGAGCAGCGTGATGCGACCCCCGTTGCCCCACTGGAGAACGGGTCCGATGCCGGGATCGTATGTCCACCAACCCATTGCCGTAGCGGTGCCCTCGACCACGAAGTCCCAGACGTAGTTAACCGGAATCGCAAGCACCAGCATGGATTTGAGCATGCTCCAGCCGAACCGCGTGGATACCCATTGACTCAGCCACAGCACCAGGATCGCGTGCACTCCCCAATACACCGCGTACGCGAATGGCATGAACAACGGATCGTTGGGCGTCTTGATCGGCAGCCACTCGAGCAGATGGTGTTGCGCGAAAGCCGGACTGTAGAACAGCATCTGGCCCCAGTCACCAATCGTCTCCATCCAGTACACCGCGAGGCTGTTGAACAGGAACAGAAACCCCCACGTCAGGCGCCGCCGCCGGATGACATCGGCGATCGCCAGAACGATGAATATGCTGCCGGCGATCGGTATCACCCAGTTGAAGAACCAGACACCGGATGGATGGAGGGTCGCCGGTGGCGCCAGCTGTGACGTGGCGACAAGCATCGTTGCCTCTCAGCGAGCAAGGGAGGGATCGGGCTCCATCAAAACCGATCTTTCTACGTATATAACCTAGTTGACTACATCGCTTTTGTCAGCGGAGTTTGTGACCAGGTGTGCCGACGCGGCCATTGGCGGGTTGCGGGGCTGTAGATGAACGCTGCGCGGATGAACGGACTGTACGGCCAGTCGCATACGTTTTCGATCCCGGACATTGACACTATGGCAGTGAACTGTCATCTTTGGTTAGTCGTGCCAAAGGAGTTGCGCAGTGACGGATCTGAAGTCGCCTCGAAAGGCAGAGTCGTCGGCCACCGAGCCCGCGCGGATCAAGACCATTCGGCCGGTGCTGTTCTGGTCGAGCGTCGGTGCGGTTTTCGTCGTCATCGCCGCCTACGTCTACATCTCTTGGATAGCGTCAGGCAATGCGACACCGGTGAATCCGGGGCCGGATCCGATCCCCGGAGCCACTCGTTTGGCGATGACCGCCTTCCAGATCGCCTGTCCGATACTGGCATTGATCGCGATCGTCTACGTAGTCCGCAAGAGCATCCGCGAGCGTCAACTTTGCGTCGAAGCCGCCGTCGTGATCGGCTCGGCGATCGCCTGGTGGCACGACCCGCTGATCAACTGGTTTCAGCCGGCATTGTTCTACAACGCGGGGCTGCTCAACTTCGGCAACTGGACGCAGAACATCCCCGGCTGGCTCAGCCCCGACGGTCGACTGATGGCCGAACCTGTGCTGATGATCGGAATGATCTACGTCTGGATGCCGCTGGCCATGGGCTCGCTCGCCCGCTGGGGCATGGGTCGCGCCCGGAACAGGTGGCCGGCATTGGGACCCGTCCGCACCTTCTGTGCCGGTTGGCTCACGGTGTACGTGATCGAGTTCCCGCTCGAGATCTTCGCCGTGCGCCACGGTCTGCTCGGCTATCCGGCGTCGATTCCCAGCGTCACATTGTGGGCGGGTCAGACCGTGCAGATTCCGCTGTACGGCCCTATCCTGTGGTCGCTGGTGCTGAGTTCCAGTGGCGCACTGATGTTTTTCCGCAACCATGACGGCAGAACCCGGGTCGAGGCGGGCGTGGAGACGTTGGAGTGGGCCGGACCAGGGATCAGAGGGCTGCTCAGGGTGCTGGCGGTGACCGGCTTTTTGCATGTGGTGGCGATCGGTCTGTACGACGTGCCGGTGAACCTCGCCGGCTTCTACGCCGGTCCGACCCAAACCTATCCAAGCTATCTGCGTACCCAGTACTGCGGACCGGGAACGCCCCGGCACTGCCCCGATGGCACCCGCATGGCAGATCGTTAATTCACGGCTATTTGAGGACCGCGGGCAGCGCGGCGAATTCCTGGCGTATCAAATCATCAAGCGAGCGACCCGGTGTTGACAGCCACTGGTTGAGGGCGCGCTCGACCAGCAGCATGCCGACTGCCGCCAAGAGCCGGCATTCGCTGTCGGGTGCCGGCAATCGGCGTCGTTCGGCGATCACCTTGGCGACAGTCTCGGCGTTGGCCTCATGGTTTTTACGCTCGCGGCCCAGCAGCACCAGCGACGATGCAACGGCGTCGTGGTATTGCGCGATCCTCTTGCGGATGCGCTTGAGGCCCGGCGCCAGCAGAGCGAACGAATTGGCCAATGCCTCGAAATCGGATGCCTTCTCCGGTTGAGCCAGGTAAACGCCGCTGACCGCGTCGATGAAGTCGTACTCACCGAAGAAGAGCACCGACTCTTTGGTGGGGAAGTAGCGGAAGAAGGTTCTCGGTGAGACGCCGACGCTCTCCGCGATCTGGTCCGTGGTGGTCTCGTCGTACCCGTTCGTGCTGAACAGGTTCAGGGCGGCGTTGAGCAGAGCATTGCGGACCCGGTCCGCGTGCGCGTCGCGCGGTGATCGGTCGCCCCGGGCCATTGCCCAACCTCCTCCTGCGTACGACTGTCCTGACAGTACAACGATCACGGGTGACGGCACA
Organism: Mycobacterium sp. NGS40; assembly: GCF_059812735.1. Classification (NCBI taxonomy): domain Bacteria; kingdom Bacillati; phylum Actinomycetota; class Actinomycetes; order Mycobacteriales; family Mycobacteriaceae; genus Mycobacterium; species Mycobacterium sp. NGS40. The sequence goes on along the minus strand of NZ_JCALDG010000013.1, from coordinate 35,401 downwards.
TCGTTGACACCTGCCGTTACACCAACGATACTTCCAACGTATGACAGTTGACTGTCAAACGACCCAAGCGCCGGCCGGTGCGGGGTAGAGAGGATCTCCGTCTCGATGACCGAGCTCGGCACAACCGGAACGTTCAACATCAACGATCTGCCCTTCGCGGAAGACCGCACGCGTGCTTGGCGCGAGCTGCGGGAGGCCGGTGAGGCGGTGAGTTCTGGCGAGGAGATCGTGCTCACCAGCGCCGAGGCTGTCGAGTTCGCGGCGAAGAAGCCTGAAATCTTCTCTTCGGCAAGGGCTTTCGACCGGCTGGGAAGCCCGGTTCCGTTGGTACCGATCGCGATCGATCCACCAGATCACACCCGCTTCCGGCGCATGCTCGACCCGTTCTTCAGTCCGAAGAAGATGGCCGAGCGTGAACCCGAGTTACGCCGGCAGGCCGGCGAATTGATCGATGCAATTGTTGCCCGCGGCGAGTGCGACGTGGTTCCCGATCTTGCGACACCGTTTCCCTCGCAGGTTTTTTTGACCCTCTTCGGGCTGCCCATGGCCGACCGCGACCGGCTGGTGCAGTGGAAGGACGCGATTCTGCAGTTCACCGATCCGAGCAGCAGCGAGGCGACCCCCGAGGTGATGGCTCATGCGCTGGAATTATTCACCTATCTGACCGAGCACATCGCCGAGCGGCGCGCCGATGCGACCGGTAACGACATGCTCACCCAGCTGATCCAGGACACCGACGAAGGAGGAATGTCCGACAACGAAATCCTGGGTCTGTGCTTCATGTTCGTGCTGGCCGGCCTCGACACCGTCACCTCTGCCGTCGGGTTCTCCCTGGCCAGGCTGGCGGCCGACGACGAGATGCGCCGGCGTATCGCGCACGACGTCACACTCATCCCGGCGTTCGTCGAAGAGATTCTGCGTGTCGACGGCCCGGTACCGTTCGCGCCACGTGTCACCACGGAGGAGGTGGAAGTGGCAGGCAGGTTCGTGCCCAAAGACACCACGGTGATGCTCAGTTATGGCAGCGCCGACCGCGATCCGCGCCGATACGAGGATGCCGACGAGCTTCATCTCGACAGCAAGGCCGTGCATTTCGCTTTCGGGCGTGGACCGCACCGCTGTCTCGGTTCACACCTGGCGCGTCTCGAGCTCCGCCTCATCCTCGAGGAGTGGCACTCACGCATCCCCGAATACACTCTTGCGCTGGGCAAGCCGCCACAGATGCCGTGGCCGACCGGGACGATGTCCCTGCAGTCGGTACCGCTGTGCATCACGCCGTCGGCGCGGCGCCAGTAATCTGGCGGCTGCCGTGCGAAGGCTCAGCCGACCTTCGGGATTATTTCCTCCGCTACCCATTGCATGTGGTCGAGGTAGGCGTTAAGTCCTTCCAGCTCTGGCGGATTCACCCAGGTATCCGTGACGCCGCGCTCGGCCAGCATGTTGCAGTTGTCGATCACCTGCTGGGCATTTTGGCCAAATTGCGCGTTGGGATCGTCGATGATCGCGTGCTCTTCACCAATGGACAGCACCGCCAGGCTGTAGAACAGGGAGAACGGCCGATCATCGAACTCTGGTTGTGAGCGCAGGTAATCCATCTTTGCCGGCAGTTCGTCGGGCTTGGTCAGCCACGGTGCCCAGCCGTCACCGAATTTGGCCGCCCGGCGCAACACCGCGTCGGCGTCTCCGCCCATCCACACCGGGGGGTGGGGCTCGGAGATGGGCTTGGGTCCGAACGCGACGTCGTTGAACTTGACGAACTCACCCTCGAAGGTCGGCGAATCACTGTCCCACAACTCGAACATCGCGGCCAGACATTCGTCCGCGATGCGACCGCGCTTGTTGAAAGGAATGCCGATCGCGTCATATTCGTCCTTGAGCCAGCCGACGCCGACGGTGGCTTGGGCCCGACCGCCGCTGAGCCAGTCGAGCGTCGCGATCGCCTTGGCCATGACGACAGGGTTGTGCAACGGCAGGATCGTCACCATCGAGCCGATCGTGATCGTCGAAGTGGCGCCCGCAATAAAGGCCTGAGCGGTGGTCGCGTCGAAATAGTGGTTACCGGAAAACTCGAGATGGCTAGTCGAGGTGAGGAAATGCTCGGGCAGGAACACCATCGAGTAACCCAACTGCTCCGCACGTTGAGCGACTCGGGCGATGTCGGCGCCGGTGAGGTGGTGTTCCCACGGCTGCGTGATCGCCGCGACGTGCATGCAGTTCGGCAGATTGACGGCGAATCTCATGTTGCGCCCTCCGATTTCCTGGGCCGGTGGCGGACCGCCGACCGAATGATCCGACGGCTCGTCGAGCGTGACCCGCTCATTATGACAGTCAGCTGCCAATCGTCAAGATCCAAGTGGCCAGCGTTTGAAGATGCGGATTGTCTTACGCAGCGGCTCGTTCAGTGCGACAATCGACTGCAGTTTGGACAGTGAACTGTCAGTCGATACGACCAGGAGAACCATGTACACCGGCCCCGCGGTGCCATTGACCGATCCGATCCGAGGCAGCAGCGAGCCCGGCCGGCTCTGGACCCTGACGAACGTTGGCGAAGCCACGCCGGACATCCTCTCCCCGCTGTGCTGGTCACTCTGGGGGACCGGTGTCGAGTTCGCTTCCCGCGGCGGCCTGTACGACTTCGGAGTGCTGGGGCGCTCGGCGCTTCGGGTACCCGACGACCCGAATCGGTGGAGCACCGCCTGCTTCTTTGGCAGACAAGCGATGAACGTCGATCGCGCCCGCGAACTTGCCGGGTTGCTGCCCGGAATGACCGGTGACGACTTTGAGCGTGATTTGTTGGGCGCAGTGCGGCCCGATGCGGTTCCGACCCGGAGCGACCCCAGCCGGCTGCCGGCAGTCGTCGTCAAGGCGCCGTTGGTGCTGGCGCGAGCGCGGTCCGCTCCGCGCCGCCTACACCAGCGCCAGATGGACTGGTGGCGGGCAACCGTACTAACTGGACGAGGGCCTGATCCGCGCAATCTGCTCACTGATTCCTCCAACCGGTTCAGCGCGGCGATGCGGGTGCATGTTCGTACCCGTCTCATCCTCAATGTGTTTCGCGCACAGGTCGAATCGATTGCCGCCAAGGCGGGTCGTGATGATCTGGTGCCCGCGCTGTTGGCCGGGTATGGCGGCGTGATCGAGACCGAATTGGCCGATGACGTGTGGTCGTTGGGGCACGGCCGGATCACGTTAGACGAGTTTCTTTCTCGGCACGGTTTCCATGGTCCCAACGAGGGCAATGTGATCGGTCATTCGTGGCGGGAGGACCCAGAGGCGGTCCTGCGTGCGGCCGCCGCCCACAGCGGCAGGCCCGAGTCCGACCGCCCGGCGGTGCGTGCAGAACGTGCAGCCGCGACGCGCCGGAAAGCCGAGGCCGACTTGCTCTCAACGCTTCCCGCGGCGCGACGCCTGTTGGTGCGTCGCCTGCTGGCGTCGACGGGGGCTCAGGTGCGAGCCGTAGAACTGACCAAGGCCGCGTTCCTGACCGCCGTTGACGGATGCCGCGCGGCAGCCGGCGGGTTCGGTGCCGAGCTGGTCGACGCCGGGACGCTGGATCGGGTCGACGACGCCTGTTACCTGACCGTGGACGAACTGCTGGTTCCGCTGCCCGCGAACGTGCGCGAATTGGTGGAGTTTCGCCGAAGCCGGCGCGAGGAGTACCGGCGCCTTGAGGTGCCGTCGGTTTTCACCGGGATGCCCGAGGCCATCGAAAGCTCAAATGAGCCGGCTTCAGAGGATGCCGTTATTCGCGGAACGCCTGCAGGTCCAGGGGTCTTCGAAGGCACGGTAAGGGTGGTGGTTGATCCGGAATCGCAGGATACCCTCGACGACGGCGAGGTACTGGTTTGCAAGTTCGTCGACCCTGGCTGGACCGCGTTGGTCTCGCTGGCGGGTGCCCTGGTAACCGACATGGGCAGTCCCGCCAGTCACGGGGCGATCGTCGCGCGGGAGCTCGGTATCACGTGCGTGGTCGGAACGGGCAACGGCACCAGGGCATTACGCAGCGGCGATGTTGTGCGGGTGGACGGGACCACCGGCGAGATCGCATTGCTGGTCCGGTCCCGGTCCACGGTGCAGAAGTGAGCGTGCAGCCGGGCGCGCTCTCCTCGGGTCTGCCCGCGGCCAACGAGCAAGTCGTGACCAGTTGCCCGCCGGTACCGGGCTGGACCGAGAATCTGCTGTTCACGCACTACGACCCAGTGCGCGACGTCGGCATGTGGCTGCACCTGGGCACGGTCGCCGACATGTGGGAGATGTGGGAGGACCGTGTCCTCATCGCGCTGCCCGCGGATCGGGGAGTGTTGTCCATGTGGGCGTATCACCGCACTGTGCCCGAGCGCCGGCCCGCGGGAGCCAATCTGGCTTTCCGGTGTGAAGAGCCGTTCGCGAAATGGCACATCACTTTTGACGGATTCTGTGTGCGGTCTTCCTATGACGCGATGCGCTGCGCACCATTGCCCGACGGGCCCAAGACCCACGTTCGCCTGGATCTGGAGGTGCACGGCGTGACCCCGGTGTGGGACGCCGAGGCCAGTCCGCCGACCGACTCGGGCGCCGGAATGGCCGAACAGAGCTGGGCCAGAGAACATTACGAGCAGCTCACCCGTGTCGTCGGCGAGGTGACCGTAGGATCGGAGACGTTCCAGTTCGACGGTGGTGGCTGGCGCGATCATTCGCGTGGGCCACGCGGGGCCGACACTCTCACCGACTGGGGTGGCCACGTCATCGCCGGGGGAGTCATGCCCAGCGGCCGCGCATTCGGCTTCTGCAGGTATTGGGCCCGCGATGGGCGTGTCACGCTGCAGGGTGCTTACGCGGTCACCGACGGTTCACTGCGACACGTGAAATTGGAGGAGATTCCGCCGCCGGCGGTGTTGCAGCGCGACGGTGAGCAATTTGGCTGCAAGCTCGACGGTCAACCGATCGAGGCCACCATCTGCTCGTCGCTGTGGCTGTCGATGGCCGAGGGCCTGCCCTATGGGCTGGTTAATCCGGCGCAGGCCTACACCGTCAGCTGGGCCGAGGTGACATGGGGCGGGGAGACCGGCTACGCCTACCTCGAGAGATCGAGTCTCACCGGTCCGCCGCCTCGTTGACTATGACAGTCGACCGTCATAGTGTGACTTAATCCCGGCCGTTGCGAAAGGTATCCGACGTGGCTCCGAATCTCTTCATAGCGCTCACCAATCCGATCGACGGTCAAGATGAGGCCTTCAACAAGTGGTACGACGCTCAGCACTTGCCGGAGGTTCTCGACGTCCCGGGGGTCGTGGCCGCACAGCGTTACGACATCGTCGAACTGAAAGTCCCGGACGACCAAGAATTGCCCGCTCAGTTGCCGCCGCCGACCCACCGCTACATGGTGATCTACGAGCTGGACAACGAGCCCGAAGTCGTGATGGCGGAATTCCTGAAACGAGTCATGGCCGGAACGCTGTCCCTAGGGGAGTGGCTCGATCTGACCACCATCTCCCTGACCGGATGGGCGCCACGCGGCAAACGCGTTCTGGCGGATAGCTAGTGGGCGACTTACTTGCTGTCATCCACGCTCAACGCGCGTGTCGTCGTTTTGATCCGGACGGCAAGGTGCCCGATTCCGACGTCGAGCGGATGCTTGCCGCCGCGGTGCACGCACCGAGCGCGGAAAACACCCAGCCTTGGACGTTCATCGTAGTCCGCGACGACCGCAACCGCGCTCTCCTCGCGGGGTGGTGGACAGAAACATGGAACGCGGGCGGAGGTGACTTCGTCAAGCAGAGCGTCGAAGACAAGGCATTGGTTGCTGACCTCGAGTTCGGTTGCAGTAAAGGAGGTTTCGCTGCGGCGCCGGTGGTCATCGTGGTATGCGCTGACACGGACCGGGTGCCGGAGATCTATGCGCCGCCGTCGATTTACCCGGCTGTGCAGAATATGCTTCTGGCTGCCGCAGACCTTGGCTACGGTTCGTGTTTGACCACCGGCTTGACCACGTTTGGTGTCGATCAGGTGCGGGAGCTGTTGGAACTGCCGCAGAATCTGATCCCGATGGCCGCAGTCTATGTCGGTCTGCCCGCACGCAAGCTCTCACCGCCTCGCCGCCGCCCGGCCACATCGCTGACATGCCGCGAGCGGTTCGGTACACCGTGGTGACCAGATTGGAGAGCCGCTAATGCCCTTGGCGATCACCGAAGATCATCGCGCCCTCGCCGAAGTAGCGGCCGCAATGGTCGCCGGGCGTGCCGGCCCCGCGGGCGCCCGCCGGATCCTGCTCGACCGTGAGAAGAGCGACCGCTGGTGGTCCACCGACGGACTCTGGAAAGAGATGGTCTCCACCGGCTGGCTTGGCCTGCATATCGACGAACGATTCGACGGCCAGGGTTACGGTCTGCCTGAACTGACGATCGTGTTGGAGCAACTGGGCCGCGCTGCGGTGGCCGGACCCTTCCTGCCCACGGTCGCAGTGTCTGCGGTTATCGCTGAAGCCGGGACGGACGGGCAGCGGGAACGGTGGTTGCCGCGGCTGGTGTCTGGTGACGTGATCGCAGGGATCGGCACCGACGGCGGTGCTGTCGTTCGCGATTCGGCGGTCACTGCCGCTGCGGTACCGGCATTGGCCGAGTCAGGTGCAGACCTGTTTTTGCTTCCCGCCGGTGACGACCTCGTGCTGCTGGCGGCCGGTGAGGGCGTCAGCATTCGAACTATCGAATCGGTAGATCGGCTGCTGGCCCCGGTCGTGGTACTCGGCCTGAAGTCGGCACCGGTACTTGAAATCCTCCCGGGTGCGGCCGGGACGGCGACGCGGATCCTTCGACTGCTGGCCGCAGCCGAGGCAGTTGGCGGGTTGAGCGCGTGCACCGAGATGGCGACGGCTTACGCCGCCGGGCGCGAGCAGTTCGGCAGACCTATCGGCTCGTTTCAAGCAGTCAAACATCATTGCGCGAACATGCTTGTCGACACCGAACTCGCAGTCGCCGCGACCTGGGACGCGGCTCGTGCCGATGGTGCGGAGGCCGGGCTGGCCGCGACCATGGCGGCCGGACATGCGTTGACCGCTTATCAGCGGGTGGCCTTGCAGAACGTGCAGGTGCATGGCGGCATCGGGTACACCTGGGAGCACAACGCTCACCTCTACATCAGACGGGCTACGGTTCTACAAACCTTCGCCGGCGACCAGGATGCGTTGCGGGACAAAGTCATCGCGCTGCAACGCGACGGCGTTCGCCGACGCCAGTCGGTCGACCTGCCCGAGGGCGCCGAACAGTATCGCCAGGCCGCACTGGATTTCCGGGCAGAACTGGAGGCGGCCGACGCCGACGATCACCAAAGGCTTTGGGCGCGCAGCGGTTATCTTCAACCACATTGGCCCACTCCGTACGGCCGGGCCGCCGACAGCGTCGAGCAGCTCATCATCGAGGACACCCTGGACGGTTTGGACAAACCCAGTCTTGGCCTCGGTGAATGGGTGGTCCCAACGCTACTGCAACACGGTAGTCCTGAACAAGTCGAGCGACTGATCTGGCCGAGCCTGGAGGGTGACCTGCGGTGGTGCCAGCTGTTCAGCGAGCCTGGCGCCGGCTCGGACGCGGCGGCGGTTGCTACCAAGGCCAGGCGGGTCGACGGTGGCTGGGTGGTCAACGGTCAGAAGGTGTGGACCAGTGATGCGGTGAACTGCCAACGCGGCCTGGCCACCGTGCGCACCGACCCGAACGTGCGCAAGCACAAAGGCATTACGGCGATGATCATCGACCTCGCCGACCCGGCCGTGCGCATTCGCCCGCTCACCGAGATCACCGGTGAGACGCTGTTCAACGAAGTCTTCTTCGACGACGTTTTCGTGCCCGATCGTGATGTGGTCGGCGGTGTGAACGACGGGTGGAGCGTAGCGATGGCGGCCTTCGGCAACGAGCGCGTGTCGATCGGCGGCGGCTCGGTCACCATGACCGCCGGCGCTTTGCTCGATCTGCTGGCCCGCCATCGGCCCGGTGACACCGGCATCGCCCGCGAGGTCGGTGCGCTGCTGATCGAGTCCTACACCTTGGCCACGCTGAATCTGCGGCAGGCCGCCCGAGCCGTCTTCGACGCCGGGCCCGGAGTCGAAGGCAACATCGCCAAATTGTTCGGGGCCGAGCACGCTCAGCGGGTGGCAGAGTTGGCGCTGCGAATTGCCGACCGGGCCATCCTGGTCGGAGAGGAACCCAATGTCGTACACGACTATCTGTTCAGCCGGTGCCTGACGATCGCGGGCGGCACGTCGGAAATTGTGAGAAACCTGGTCGCCGAACGCATTCTGGGCCTGCCGCGCGACCCGGCGCCTAAGTAGATCGGAGAAGACAAATGGTTTGTGCCGTTGTCGGGATCGGCCGTACCGAGTACTCCCGCAACTCCGGCCGCACGACCCGCGGCATGGCCGTGGCTGCTTGCCGCGACGCCATCGCCGATGCCGGACTCACGGCGGCCGATGTCGACGGTATCTGCACGTTCATGGCCAACGACTCCGAACAGCCGATCTACGTCGGCTGGGCGCTGGGCATCGACGAATTAGCCTGGGCCAACGCAATGTATGGCGGCGGCAATCTCGTGGCTGACCAAATCGCCACTGCTGCCGCGGTCATCGAGGCTGGTATGTGCAAGGCCGTGTTGGTGTATCGGTCGCTTAACGGACGCTCCGGCTATCGGTTCGGTCACATCGAAGGACCCATGCGGGTCCAGCACCACGACCAGTTCGACACAGCCTCCGGTTTCATGGTGCCGCCGCAGTGGTTCGCGATGTGGGCACGTCGGCACCAGCACGAGTTCGGCTCAACCAGTGAAGATCTTGGTCAGATCGCGATCACTCAACGAAGGCACGCGGGCCCCAATGAGCATGCGCTGCGACGCGAACCGCTGACCATGGATGACTATCTCGCAGCCCGCTGGATCAACGAGCCGTTCCGCGTACTGGATTGCACTTCGGAGGTTGACGGTGCGGTGGCGGTGCTGATTGTCGGCGAGGACATCGCCCGCAATACCAAGCAGCCCCCGATGTGGCTGGTCGGATCGTCGAATTCGCAGGGCGGCGCCGGTTGGAGCGAGTGGGACGACCCAACCGAGATGTACTCCCGCACAGCGGGTCCCAGAATCTGGGAAAAGACAGGCCTGAGTCCATCGGACATGGACGTGGCCTGCATGTACGACTGCTTTACTTATACGGTGATGGCCACCATGGAGGGCTTCGGCTTCTGCGAGAAAGGCGAAGTCGGCAAGTTCTTCTCGACCGGGCGCGCCACTTACGGCGGTGACGTGGTGGTGAACCCGCATGGAGGGCTGCTGTCCGAGGGCTACATTCACGGCCTCAACCACCATTACGAGGCTGCACTGCAACTCCGCCACGCCGCTGGCGTGCGTCAGGTCGACGATGCCCAGCTCGCGCTGGTCACTGCCGGTGGAGGGCCCTTCGGTGGCGCCAACGTCTACAGCAGGGAGAAGCCATGACGAGTCCAGCGCTGGCGGCACCGATTCCGGTGCCTGACCCCGATTCGGCGCCCTACTGGGAGGGTCTGAAGAACGGTTCGTTGATGTTGTGCCGCTGCGACGACACTGGGAAATGGATCCATCCGCCGTTGGAACGCAGCCGGTACACCGGTGGCCCCGTGCACTTCGAGGAAGTCAGCGGGGACGGCACAATTTTCAGCTTCATCGTCGTGCGCCAGGCCCTCGTTCCCGGTCGGGTGCCCCCGTATGTCGTCGGGCTCGTCGAACTGGTGGAGCAGCCGGGCCTGCGGATCAACGCGGTCATCGACGCGGATCCAGCCGACGTGCGAATCGGGCAGCCGGTGCAGATGCGCATCGTCGACCTCGGTGACACCGGTTATCGCATACCGGAATTCGTGATCAAGTAGCCGACCGCGATGACAACTGATCAAAAGCCCACCGGCGCGGTTGACCGCCGGGGTTCGGCAGAAGGTGCGCACAGGCCGGAACACGCAGCGACGCAGGTTCTTCCGCTGCATCGGTGCACTTCGGAGCTGAGTCACGAGGTCGGTGGAAAGGCTACCGGCCTCGGGGCGCTGATCAAGCAAGGTCTGTCGGTTCCGCCAGGGTTTGTCGTCACTGTGAGCGCCTACCACGAGGCCGTTGCCGCCGCAGGAGTCGCGCCACGCATCGCGGAAGTACTGGCGACATCGGGCACCGACCGGGACCGGTCGGCGGCAATCATGACGCTGTTCGACCAAGTCACCCTGCCGGAGAGCCTCGCTGCCCAAGTTGTGGACGCTTACGCCCAGATGGGTGGCGGGCCGGTAGCGGTGCGGTCCAGCGCGATTGCCGAAGACACGGCCGAGGCGTCGTTTGCCGGTCAGCAAGATACCTATCTGTGGATCGAAGGTGCTCCCGCGCTGCTGGATGCCGTTGTTCGTTGTTGGGCAAGCCTTTTCACACCGCGGGCGATCGGGTATCGCCGGCGGTTGAACGTGGCTTCCGATGATGTGGCGATGGCGGTGGTTGTTCAGCAAATGGTGCCGGCAGTCGCAGCAGGCGTGACGATCACGTTGGAACCGGTGACGGGAGACCGTGGCCAGATCTACACCGCGTCAGCCTTAGGCCTGGGTCAAGGCGTGGTCAATGGCGACGTGGAAACCGATAGCGCCTGGGTCGACAAGGCCCGCTTGTGCTTGCGCAAGCGGGAGATTGCGCGCCAGACTCGCGCTCATCGGTACGAAAGCGGGGCGGTCAGAATTGTCGATCTCGCGCCCGGCGAGGGTGATGCACCCAGCATCGATGACGACACGCTGCTCCAGGTCGCCCGCCTCGCCCTACAAATCGAGCAAAACGCCGGGTACGCCGTGGATGTTGAGTGGGCCGTGGACGCCGACGGCGAGGTTCATCTGCTGCAGGCCAGACCGGAGACCGTCTGGAATAACCGATAGGCCGAACTTAAAGGGCGCGCCGACGATGGTGCTGTTTCTCAGCTCAGCAACTTGCCGGTGCCGAGATCCGCGTAGGCCTCGGCGAAGCGGCCGAGCACAGCGCGCACGACCTCGACGGAATACATCTGATCGGGCGTAATGGCCCACATGCAGAACCCCCACGCCGGGCTCTGCCGATAGGCGGTCCACATCTGTTCGCGGTCCGGCACCGACGAGACGCCGGCGTCGAGCAGGCGCCCGCGGTAGTTGTCGAGGAGTTCGCGCTCATGCTCGCGACGCGTTGCAGGCGGCAGCGCGCCGATCAAGGCGTAGCCGACGTCGTGGGACCACGAACCCCGTCGCACCAACTGCCAATCCAGGAGCCCCACGCGGCCGTCCGGTAGAACGTACGTGTTGCGTGGGTGCGGATCCCCGTGCAACAGCGTGATCGGTTCGTGAGCCACCCGGTCCTGCAGGGTCCAGAACGCCGCCTCCATGGCGTCCATGTCGGCGCCGGTTTTGTTGAGAAGCTCCCGCTTATAGGGAATGTCGACGAACGCGCGGATGATCGCGAAACCGTTGGTGCGCAGGAATTCTGCGAACCCGCCGGTGACGGGATGCTGTAGCCACGCCAGGTCGCCGTGTCCACCGAGCCTCGGATTCGCCCAGAACGGGGCGTGCACGCGGCTCAACGTCGCCAACAGCTCGTCGACCTGCTCGACAGGCAGACCGGCCACCGCGTCGGGCACCTGCGCTCCGCGCATCGTGATGTCCTCGCCGATCACCATGAACTGGGACGGGCCGTCGAGATGTTCAGCGAAGTAGGTCGTCATGGTCTCGACGTCGAGGTCGTCGCGAAGATTGCGATAGAACGTCGTCTCGTCGTCCAGTAGAACCGTCCCGCCGCCGCCCTCCGACAGCGACTCGTCGACCGCGGCGGGAAGATCGTGCACCGTACCAAGTTGTGTCTTGACGAAAAGCTTTGATGGCAAGTCGGTGTCGCCATCGGCGTAGTCCACGTCGAGGTGGATGTGTGAGGTGGTCCCTTGCCAGGTGCTCTGGACCCGGACATCGGTGACCGTCACCGCGGGCCGGTGGCGACGCAGCAGCGAGGTCAGAACGGCCGGCGTCAGGTCCTCGGGAGAGCGCAGCGTGATGGGCAAGGCCTGGCTGGTCATATCGCGTCCTAACCGACGGTTTGACAGTTGACTGTCACATTAGCAGCATCTGGCCCAGCGGATCGATCAATTCGTGACGGGGCGAAACAGCGGCAACCACACGCGACTGTCTTCCTCGCCCGAGAGCGCGGTCCAGTCTTCGAAGAAAACCTCGACGGCCATCCCAACGTGGATCTCGTCCGGGGAGACGTCGACCACGTTGGAAATAAGCCGGGTATCGGGCTCCTCGGCAAGCTCTACCATCGCCACGATGTAAGGCGGTTCGTAACCGGGAATCCAATTCTGGCGGTTGACTGTATACGCCGCCACGGTGGCTCGCCCCGAAACGGGTTCCTGCGCAACGTGAGTGCTTCTGCAGCGCCAGCAGGCCGGCCCGGGCGGGTGGAAGAAGTGGCCGCAATCGTGGCACCGGCTGATCAGCAGCTCGCCGTTACGGCCGCCCGTCCAGAACGGCCGCGACTCGGCGGTCGGACTAGGTGCCAGGCGCAACTGGGGGCGTTGATAGGTCATGATCCGGCCAACGATCTGCCGATGACCAGTCGCTGAATCTGGTTGGTGCCCTCGAAGATCTGGGTGATCTTGGCTTCGCGCATGTAGCGCTCGACACGATAGTCCCTCGTGTAGCCGTAACCGCCAAATACCTGGACGGCATCGGTGGTGACTTTCATGGCGGCGTCGGTGGCGATCAGCTTGGCCACGGAAGCGTTGCGCGAGTGGGGCAGTCCCGCGTCGCGTCGCCGCGCCGCGTCCAGGTACGTAGCACGCGCGGAGTCGACTGCGGCAGCCATGTCGGCCAACAGGAACGCCAGGCCTTGATGATCGATGATCTTGCGGCCGAACGTCGACCGTTGCTGGGCGTAGGAAACCGCCTCGTCGAGCGCGGCCTGCGCCAGCCCGACGGCTACCGCGGCGATGCCCAGGCGGCCCGAATCCAGTGCACTGAAGGCGATCTGGAGTCCTTGTCCTTCCGCGCCGATCCGACGTTGCTCGGAGACGAACGCATTGTCGTAGTGTGCCGTCGTGGTCGGGATGGCGTGCAGGCCCATCTTCTCCTCGGGTTTGCCGAACGTCAGGCCGTCGGTGCGCTTATCGACCAGAAAGCACGAAATACCCCGTCCGCCTTCGCCTGTGCGAGCGAATAGGTTGTAAAAATCAGCTATGCCGCCGTGGGTGATCCAGGCCTTGGCGCCATTGACTCGGTAACCGCCGTCGGTCGCGGTGGCCTTGCAGGTCAGGGCGGCGGCGTCGGAACCGGCCTGCGGCTCGGACAAGCTGTAGGCACCGATCTTGTCACCACCCAGCATGGTCGGCAGCCACTGCTGTTGTTGCTCGTCGGTGCCGAACGCGATCAACGGATGGCAGGACAGCACATGGACACTGACAGCCACAGCGACCGCGGCCCACCGGGCGGCCAGTTCCTCGAGAACCTGCAGGTATACCTCGTAGGGTTGTCCGCCGCCGCCCCACTCCTGCGGGTGCGGCAGCGTCAGCAGCCCGGTCTCACCCAGCGTCGCGAAGACACCGTCGGGATAGGTCTCGTTCTTCTCGTGCTCGTCGACGATCGGATCGAGCACCTTGTCGGCGACGTCGGCGGCCAGTCGGACAAGTTCGCGTGCTTCGGGTGTCGGCAGCAGGCGCTCGACGGTCATGGACTCACGTCCTGCCACTGGCAATCGGTCAATTCCGCCGAGATCTCCCATAGCCGTCGCGCGCTGTCCGCATCGCGCGCCTTGTCTTTGAGCTTGGTCGGCTTCGGTGTGCCCCACTGGTGCATCAGGCCGCGCGGCGCGATGTAGGTGCCGTTGGGCAAGGTGGTGGTGATCGCCTGAATGGTCGAGCGGGCCCCGTCGGCCGGGCTCTGCGCAATGCGCGGCGAGAGCACTCGTCCTGCCCACTGCAGTGCACCCGAACCGTTGCGGGTGATCCCGGTGTCGGTCATGCCGGGATCCGAGGCGTAGGCGATCTTGCCGCGGGCGACCAATTCCCGCACGAAGAGCAGGTTCGCCAGTTTGGATTCCCCGTAGGCCGACCACGGGTTGTAGCGGCGATGGTGGTAGTTGAGGTCGTCGAAGTGGATGCGAGCGGTGTTGTAGTTGGTGCTGGCCACTGCCACGACACGGTCGCGGATCCGGTCGCCGAGCAGACATGTCAGCGCAAAGTGGCCGAGGTGGTTGGTGCCCATATGAGCCTCGAAGCCGTCGGCCGTGCGGGTCAGCGGCAAACCCAAGACGCCGGCGTTGTTCACCAGTACGTCGACGTAGTCGACGGTGTCGGTGAACTTGCGCACGCTGGTGAGGTCGGCCAGATCCAGTTCCCGTACCTCGACATCGCCGGGCATCGACGCGGCGGCTTGGTACCCCTTTGCCGGGGTCCGGCACGCGATGATCACTTCGTGGCCCGCGGCGGCCATGGCGTGCGCGGTCGCCTTACCGACGCCACTGTTTCCGCCGGTGACGATGATTCGCACGTCGGCCGCGCCCTCCTTCGTGAAGATTCACGTAAACAGTAAACTATTTATCGTTTTGAGGAAACGGTCGGAAGAGGTGCTGCGAAAATGACGTGGCTCGAGCGGCTTTGCGCGGTCCACGAACGTAGCGATTGTCCCGCGGTCATCGGTGACGGGGGTTTCGTGACCGGCCGGGAATTGATCGGCAAGAGCGTCACCGCCGCGGATCTGCTCGTCGATCTCGACGTGCAGCCAGGTCAACCGGTCCCGGCTTTACTGACCACCAACGCCGACGCGCTGGCACTGCTATTCGGCGGTGCCGCCGTCGACAGACCGCTGGCTCCGCTCGGGCCGCGGCACACCTCCGCAGAACTGGCCGAGACGGTGCGTCGAAGCGGCTCGGCGGTCTTACTCGCCGAGGCCGCGTTCGCCGAGACGGCTCGCCACGTCGCCGACGCGGTCGGGATCCGCGCGGTGACGATACCTTGCTTGCCGGTGTCGAGGCGTCCGCTCCGTCCGCAACCCGGTCCCACAGCGATTTACTTGCACACCGCGGGAACCACCGGAGTTCCCAAGCGAGTTTCGCTGAGCGAGCGAGTGCTTGACGCGCGCGCCGCGCTGTTAGGTCGCTTGATCGGCATTGGCCCCGACGACCGCTTTGCCACCGGTGCGCCGCTACATCACATCGGTGGTCTGGGCAACATCCTGGTAGCGCTTAGGGCCGGGGCGGCAGTTATCTGTACCACGAGATTCTCCTTCGACTGGTGGCGCAACCTGAAGCAACTTCACGCCACCCACTGCCTGCTCGTGCCGAGCATGATCGAAATGTTGCTCAGCGAGGGACTTCTCGACGCGGTTCCGCTCGATACATTGATCTATGGCGCCTCGCCGATCAGCGTCGACACGTTGCGACGCGTTCTCGGCGTATTGCCCGACGTCGCGATCGTCAGCCTCTACGGCCAAACCGAGGGCAGCCCGATCACCAGCCTGAGCCCTGACGATCATCGCCTAGCTGCCGCCAAAGATCCCGACGTTCTATCCACCGTAGGTCGGCCGGTGAGCGGCCTTCGTCTGCACATCGACGAGCCGGACCGGGCCGGCATCGGCGAAGTATTCGCCTCCGCGACGCACCTTTCCGTCCAGGCCGCCGACGGGTGGTTGCACACCGGCGATCTGGGTGTGGTGGATGCCGACGGTTATCTCCGGCTTTGCGGTCGTCGGCATGACATGGTGGTTCGCGGTGGGGAGAACATCTATCCCCTGGAGATTGAGAATGTGCTCAGCACTCACCGCGCGGTTGCCGCGGTCGGCGTGGTGGGCGTGCCGGAGGCCCGGCTAGGGGAAACCCTGGCCGCGTTTGTCGTGCCGGCCGATTCGGCTCATCCGCCGCGGCCCGAGGAACTAGGTTCGTTCGCCCGCGTCACGCTGGCAGGATTCAAGATCCCGAGTTACTGGTACACGGTCGCCGAACTGCCACTCAACAGCGCAGGCAAGCTCGATCGTGCCACCCTTCGCGCAACACACCTGAAGCGTCAGGGCACCGGATGAACGTGAGTTTGGTGCGCAGGCACCCAGGCGTGCAGTTCTTCGGCGAACTCATCGCTCGCGTCCTCCGGCGTACACGTCATCCCGGCGACGGTGAAACCGCTAGATCGTATCCGTTATATAGTTTAACGTCTCCGTGTATGCCGATAGCCGCGCGAAGCCTGGTCGGATCAGCACGTCGACAGAGGACCACTTTTCGTCGATCGCTCGTCGCCGTGATTGTCGCCGCAACTGCCGTCAGCGGGGTCCCGCTGGCACTGGCACCGCCGGCGCGTGCGGTACCGGCGCCCGAGGTCGAGTATGTCTACGACGTGGTGGTGCGGCGGCATTACGGCTTTCCGAACAATGACGCGCTTGCCTACGGCCACGGGATCTGTGACAAGGTCGGCGGGGGCGAAGCGTACGGGCAGATTATGGGTGACGTGAAGAGGGACGTGACCCCCAACGATGAGTTCGCGGCCAATTACCTGGTTTCGTATGCGGTCAGCTTGCTTTGTCCTGCGCTGATATGGCAGCTGCGGAATTCAGCCGCTGGCTACCAACCGCCGGGCGGAGCAGCCGCGCCCGGTACGTATTACTGACGCAGGCCTCTGGCATACCAGCGCCCGGGGTGCCGGTAAAGCGCCGGATTTCAAATCCCTTGAGCCGCCGCCGCCGTGACCATCATCAGCGAGTTTGGGGTTGCGCCATAGCGTCCCAGGGGGCGGACTTTATTCATGGATATCGGAGGATATCCACGATCAGAGTGGCGGTGTCGCACTGGAGGTTGCTTATGATCGTGCTGCAGCAGAATGACTTTGAACCTCGACACCAGCACGTCAGTGCGGTGCACTAACCGGACTCGACCAAGCCTAATATCAGGTAGTTCTTGGAACAGACTCGAAACGCATTGGCTTGAAGGGAAGAGTTTCCTGAATTTCGTTACGGCAAAGTTGTCTGCTGCTCGAAGAGACGCGAATTTCGTCGTAGGCGTGTGTTGGGAACCAAGTCCTTGATGATGGCGTTGCCGTACTTGACCGTGTCAACCTCCCAAGAGATGCTCAAGACCTACGCCGGCGGAGGCGTCTCCGAAAGTAGAAACGCTATACACATTCATGTCGTACAATCACAATAGTGTCAACAGTCATGCGGGCGCTGTGGCGATAGGAGCGACGTGACGAATGAGAAGACGGTGCTCGTTGATCGGCGAGCTGACCGCACGTGGGCGCGGTTGCACCGTCCGGCGCAACGCAATGCCATTGACGCTGAAATGGTTGACCAGCTGCACGACCTCTGTGCTGAACTGGAACGCGAGCCCAAGATGCTGGTACTGACCGGAGGCAGCGAGGGAGTGTTCGCTGGTGGCGCAGACATTGGCCAGCTGCTTGAGCGCCGCAGCGACGACGCGCTAAAGGGTATTAACCTCAAGCTCTTTGAGCGTGTCCGTTGCCTCCCCATGCCCACGGTAGCCGCAATCGATGGTTGGGCGTTGGGCGGTGGTGCTGAGCTGGCCTACGCCTGTGACATCCGGCTGGCCAGCACGCGCGCGAAATTCGGACAGCCCGAACCTCGACTGGGCATTCTTGCCGGGGCGGGCGCTACGTTTCGGCTGGTCAGGCTGCTCGGAGAGAGCGTGGCAAAACAGATTCTGCTTGCTGGGCACACGCTCGATGCCCACGACGCTCTACGACACGGGCTGGTCTTGGCTGTGACCGAACCGGAGGACTTGTTCTCAACCGCCGACGGGGTGGTCGATCGCATGCTGATGAGTTCGGCAAAGGCGCTGAGGCTGTCCAAGCTCGCGGTCGACGCGCCCGCCGCGGCCCACCCTCACGTCGATCTGTTGGCGCAGGCGGTGCTGTTCGAGGACGCCGAAAAGTTCGCGCGCATGGGAGCATTCGTCGACGGCAAGGGCGGAACGGAGCTGCGGGCCACGTGATCAGTGAGACACTCACAGCATTGAGAACGGCGACTAATGGAGGTTGCAGGTGGCGATAGCGCCGGATGACGGCGGAGAGGCGCCGGGAGCCACCCCCGCGGTCAGCAGGCGCCGTGAGGTGGGGGAGGGCAGCGCGCGTTCGTTGCTGACGACGATCCTCGGTGAATTCGTCTTGCCGTTCGGCCAGCGGGTGTGGACGGCAACCCTGGTGCGTTCTCTTGCACTGGTGGGAGTCGAGGAGGGCTCGGCGCGGCAGGCGTTGTCGCGGATCGCCGCTGAAGGGTGGCTGACTTCCGATCGGGTGGGTAGGCGCGTGCGGTGGTCATTGACCGATGCGGGGCGGGGACTGTTAGAGGAGGGAGCACACCGGATCTATTCGTTTGGTTCTCGGGAATTGTCGTGGGACGGCCGATGGCTCGTTGTGTTGATTTCGATCCCGGAGTCGATGCGCGCGTTACGGCACAAGGTGCGAACCCAATTGAGTTGGGCGGGTTTCGGTTCCCCTATGCCTGGGGTGTGGATTTCGCCGCGCACCGCGGCCGCGGCCGAGGCCAAGGAAATCCTTGGTGGGCTAGACCTGTCGGATAAGGCGCTGTCATTTGTGGCCGAGTACGGTGCGCTGGGGAACCAAAACGACATGGTGTCGGCGGCGTGGGACCTCGGTGAGGTCGAGCGCCACTACGAGGCATTTATCGAGGAATTCTCTGGCTTGTCGCCGCGGTCTGCCGACGACATCTTGGTTGCGCAGATCCGCCTGGTTCATGAGTGGCGCCGGTTCCCGTTTCTGGATCCCCAATTGCCGCGACTGCTACTTCCTGCCCACTGGAGCGGTACCGCGGCGACATCGTTGTTTGAGGCCAAGCACGCCGAATGGCGGGAACCGGCCCGGCGGAGATGGAGTCAGTTCGCTGCAGACGGGGATTGACCGATCGATCGAGGGCCGTTGCCCCGCCGTACAGGGAGCGGCAGGTCATGTCCAGGCCCGATGGTGTCGAGTTCGAGGCGAGAGAATCCCGCGGCGATCAGGTAGCCGAGGTAGCTGCGCGGCATACGGTGCGAGCAGAGGCAGAACCGGCGGTGAGCTCCTCAACCAACGCGGCGCGGTGCTCGCGAACCCGGCGCTGATTGATGTAGGCCTTGTCAGTGATTTCACCGGCATCGAGATCCGGTGGCGAGGTGAGGATCAGCACTCGTTCGACCTGCTGGGCGGAACCGCCGGCCTCGGACGCCAGCCGATCGAGTGCAGCGGTGATCTGGGCACGTAGCTGGTCTTCCGGCGCGCCCTTTGCATCGACGCGCTCGGCGTGGTCGGCGTGCAGCCAGGCCAGGGCACACACAAAGTCAGCACCCTCACCACATATCACGGCGTCGGCTAGCAGTCCGGCACAAGCCGACAGCAGCTTGGGACGCACCACCCCAACGGTGACGAAGGTGCCGGTGGACAGCTTGAAATTTTCTGCGAGCCGTCCCCCGAAGATGAAACCCTGATTAGGGTCGAGCGGGTCGACGAGTGATACCGCGTCGCCGGTGCGCAAAAAGCCTTCGTCGTCGAAGCAGCATTGCCGCAGGTCGGGACGGCGGTAGTAGCCGGGTGTGACGTTCGGGCCGCGCACCAGCAGTTCATATTTGGTCTCGGTGGGCACCAGCTTTATCTCCACACCGGGCAGGGGCACGCCGATGGAGTCGCTGCGGGTGACCTCGAAGTGGGTCGTGGTCGCCGCGGGCGCCGTCTCGGTCATACCCCACGAGGTGGTAATCCGCATGGTGGAACCCTGTTGGACGGCGAGCGTCTCGAGGCGATCCCATAACTGCTGCGGCAGCGCGGCTGCAGCGGAGAATGCCACCCGCAACCTAGCGAAGAACCGCTGCGCTGCCGCTGGGTCGTTTTCCAGCATCGGCAGAAGCGCGGCGTAGCCGGCCGGGACGTTGAAGTAAACGCTGGGAGCCACATCGCGCAGGTTGTCGATGGTGTGGTCGATCAGCCCAGGGGCTGGCCGGCCGGCATCGATCCACAGCGTTCCTCCGTTGACCAGCACCATGTTCACGTTGTGGTTGCCGCCGAAGGTGTGGCTCCATGGCAGCCAGTCCAGCAGTGTCGGCGCCTCGGCGGCCAGGAACGGCCACACTTGACGCATCTGCTGCTGGTTGGCTGCAAGCATGCCGTGGGTGTTAATCACCCCTTTGGGCATCCCGGTGGACCCCGAGGTGAAGACAATTTTTGCGATGGTGTCCTCGTTGAGCGCCGCTAGGCGGTCGACTATCGCGGGGCTCGGCTGGGTTTCGATGTCGGCGATGGGGGTCGGGCCCGCCTCGCTGGTGCTCGCACTGATCAGCAGCCGGCCAGAGCCGATGGCCTGCAGCGCGCGGGCATAGCGGGCATCTTCGGCAAAGACCACCGCTGGGTCGCACACCTCGACGATGTGGCGCAACTTGGCGTGATCGGTACTTTGCAACGAGTAGGCGACACTCGCCGGTATGACGGGGCTGCCGATGGTGTAGCCGGCCAGCGTCATCAGCAGGTGCGCCACGCTGTTGTGCGACACGATCAGCAACGGCAGCCCGGCGACTCCCCGATTCAGCAGACCCTGCGCGATCGCGTCCACGCGCGTGCGGGCCTGCCCCCACGTGCATTCTGACCACGTCCCCTGGGCCTTCTCGGCGACCAGAATCCGGTCGGGATGCCTCTCGCTGCCGGCGTGGAATGCGTGCACGATGCTGGCGGGATAGCTGCGCAGCGGCTCGTGTGAGGCAATGACCACACTTCCGTCAGGTCGATGATCGGCCGTGACGGCCGGGCGTGCGAACACCTGATCAGGCATCTCCCCGACCCTCGTTGCTGTGTGCGACATCCCAATACTCTACAATGGCGTTGCGTTTGTTAAGATAGTTGTCGATCATTAAGGACGGGTTTCGGTATGGGCGCAGCGATCCCGCTTGGCGCGGCATGGACATCCCCTTTCGCGAAGTGGGGCGGCGCCTTGGCCGAGGTGAGCAGCCTGCAGTTGGCCGCCGCCGTCACCACCGCCGCTCTGGACACGCGCGGCCTCGACCGGGATGAGCTGGATTCACTGGTGCTGGGGTGGACCATTCCGCAGCCCGACATCTTCTACGGAGCCCCGGGCCTGGCCGCCGCGATCGGGGCTTCTGGCATCGCTGGCCCGATGGTCAGCCAAGCATGTGCCACCTCTGTGCTGGCCCTGCGCACCGCGGCGCGAGAAGTCGAATCAGGTGGCGCGGCTACGACATTGGTAGTTTTGACCGATCGCACGAGCAACGGGCCCCTGCTGGTCTATCCCCAACCGGGGGCCAGCGGGGGTGCTCCGGCTACTGAGCACTGGGTGCTGGACTCGTTTGCCCGAGACCCGCACACGGGAGAGTCAATGCTGGCCACAGCCGACGCTGTGGCGCGCGAAGAAGGTATCGAACGCGCCGCACTAGACGATCTCGCGGCCTTGCGGTACGCCCAATATGCTGACCGTCCAATGGATCTTGATCACATTGTCCCCGCGGTGATCGAGCGTCGTCGATCGACGATCAAACTGACCGAGGACGAAGGTGTGCAGCATTCGACACGGGAGTCGCTAGGCCAATTGCGCCCGGCCGCCCCGGAAGGCTCGCACAGCTTCGGCAGTCAAACCCATCCCGCTGACGGCGCTGCCGGGGCAATCGTCACCAGCCCCGCGCGGGCTCGTGAGCTGTCCCGCAATCAGGGAATCGTCGAATTGCTCGGGTTCGGCGAGGCCAGGGTTGAAGCTGCGCGGATGCCCAAAGCGCCTGTGCCGGCCGCCAATCGGGCACTTGCAGCGGCTGGTGTGACCATTTCCGACGTCGACCTCGTGGCTACCCATAATCCGTTCGCGGTCAACGACGTCTATTTCGCCACCCAGACCGGCTTCCCGCTCGACCGGATGAACGTTTTCGGCTGCAGTCTGGTGTTCGGTCATCCGCAAGCGCCCACTGGGATGCGGTCGATCGTCGAGTTGATCTCCGCCCTGCAGCGGCGCGGCGGCGGAATAGGGTTATTCACAGGATGCGCCGCCGGCGACGTCGGTTCGGCAGTAGTGATCAAGGTCAGCGACTGAGAACGTCGCGTGGTGACGCTGCTGGCTGACGTGCTCGACACCGCGAATCCAGACCATCATCGCCGATGGCCTCCTACCTAGGTCAACGAGGTCGTCGACAGAGTATCCAGCAACTCGCGCGCGACCGCTGCGCCAACCGACCTGTTGCGTCGCGTGTGGGTGACATCGAGATCCGCGGCGATCACGTGCCCACCCGAGCTATTCCAGCCGCTTCCCAATCCGAATGGGTCGCCAACAACCCTCGATAATCGTGCCGCATTGTCACAGCTCAACAACTGCCTCCGCAGCTCGCGCAGTCACCGAATGGCGCTGACGCGCAGCGTTTTAAGGCAGGTCAGCACATATCTCGACGTTGACAAGCTATCATCCGCCAGACGAGCATTCTGTACAGAATAATTGCGTATCGTGACAAAGATGTAGTAGTTTGGTCGTCAGCCGGACGCTGCGCCGATTTCGAGGAGGAACCTATGGCTTTTCTTGCCACCGACATCGAGCAGAGAGCCGATGTCGTAGGACACGGCGGCCCACCGACACCGGAGGTCTCGTTTGACACCCATCCCGCTCGGTACCGGCATTGGAAGCTTCGCCTCGACGGTGAGCTGGCGTGGCTGGTACTCGATGTCGCTGAGGATGGCGGACTCGTCCCCGGCTATGAGCTGAAACTGAACTCCTATGACCTCGGCGTCGACATCGAGCTCTATGACGCGACCCAGCGGCTGCGCTTCGAGCACCCCGAGGTCAAGGCGGTCGTGGTGACCAGCGGCAAGGAGAAGGTGTTCTGTGCGGGCGCCAACATTCGTATGCTGGCCGCCTCGCCACATGCGTGGAAGGTGAACTTCTGCAAGTTCACCAACGAGACTCGCAACGGCATGGAGGACGCCTCAGCCTATTCGGGCCAGACTTATCTGGCGGCGGTCAATGGCTCATGTGCGGGCGGCGGCTACGAGTTGGCGTTGGCCTGCGAGCACATCCTGCTCCTGGATGACAACTCGTCGGCAGTGTCCCTGCCCGAGGTGCCGCTGCTGGGCGTGCTGCCGGGCACCGGCGGGTTAACCCGGGTGGTCGACAAGCGTGGGGTCCGCAAGGACCGCGCCGACGTCTTCGCAACTCGCTCCGACGGAGTGCGGGGTAAGACTGCGCTGCAGTGGGGATTGGTCGATGAACTGGCCCCGCCACGCCATTTCGAGCAGGCCACGCGCGAGCGCGCCGAACAGTTCGCTACCCGCTCGAAACGTCCCTCGCACGCACGAGGCATCGCGCTCACACCGCTGAAGCGCACCACCGGGGCCACCAGTCTCGTCTATGACTACGTCACGGCCGAATTCGACCGGGCCAATGCTGCGGTGACCATCACCGTGCACGGCCCCCGCGCCGCGGCACCGGCGGACATGGACTCGGCCGTCGAGCAGGATAGCGACTTTTGGCCGCTGGCAGTTACTCGCGAACTCGACGACCTGATCCTTCGCCTGCGTACCAACGAGACTGCGTTGGGCACCTGGATTGTGCGCACAGCCGGGGACCCCGACCTGGTCGACGCCTATGAGCAGCTGCTGGTGACGATCGCCGATAATCACTGGCTGGCCAACGAAATCCTGTTGTACTACAAGCGGGTCCTCAAGCGCCTGGATGTCACCAGCCGCAGCCTGATCGCCGAGATCCTGCCCGGAAGTTGCTTTTCGGGGATGCTAACCGAATTGGCGCTCGCCTGTGATCGGCAGTACATCCTCGACGGACCTCCCCTGGACGACGAGGACAGCGGCGAGCGGGCAAGCCTACGGCTGACCGCGGCCAACTTCGGCGGGTTCCCCATGGGCAACGGCCTTTCGCGACTCGAGTCGCGGTTCTACGGGCACAACGATCATTTGACCAGACTGCGGGACAACGAGATCGGTACTCAGCTCACACCGGCACAGGCCAACGAGTTGGGGCTGGTGACTGATGCCCCCGACGATATCGACTGGGAAGACGAGATCCGCCTCGTTATCGAGGGCCGTGCCGCACTCTCACCCGACGCCTGCACCGGCATGGAGGCCAACCACCGCTTCGTCGGGCCCGAGACCACAGAGACCAAAATCTTTGGCCGACTCTCTGCCTGGCAGAACTGGATCTTCATCCGCCCCAACGCCTCCGGTGCCGAGGGCGCACTGCGCCGATACGGCACGGGTAAATCGGCAACCTTCGATAGGAAGCGGGTCTGAGCACCATGACCACATCAATCAACTACGGGGACAAAATCCCCAACAACGTCGATCTGTCCTCGGATCGTCGGCTGCAACGCGCGCTGGAGGGCTGGCAGCCGAAATTCCTGAACTGGTGGGGCGAGATGGGGCCTGCCCTAGAGACCCATGGTGTGTACTTGCGCACCGCGGTCGCCGTCGGCCGCGAAGGATGGGCGCACTTCGATCACGTCAACGTTCCCGACTACCGGTGGGGCATCTTTTTGGCCGAACCCAAACCTGACCGGCGTATCGCGTTCGGTGAGAATAAGGGGCAACCGGTGTGGCAGCAGGTTCCCGGTGAGCATCGCGCCGACTTGCAGCGACTCATCGTGGTGCAAGGTGACACCGAACCCGCCTCGGTCGAGCAGCAGCGGCTGCTCGGCCTGACCGCTCCGTCGCTCTACGACCTGCGAAACCTGTTCCAGGTCAACGTCGAAGAAGGCCGCCACCTGTGGGCGATGGTGTATCTGCTGCACGCCTACTTCGGCAAAGAGGGCCGCGCGGAGGCCGAGGCCTTGCTGTACCGCAATTCCGGCAGCCCCGATTCGCCGCGCATTCTTGGCGCATTCAACGAGAAGACCGCCGACTGGCTGGCGTTTTACATGTTCACCTACTTCACCGACCGGGACGGGAAGTATCAGCTGGGCACGCTGAAAGAAAGCGCGTTTGATCCGCTGTCACGTACCTGCGAGTTCATGCTTAAAGAAGAAGCCCACCACATGTTCGTCGGCACCACCGGAGTCGACCGCGTGGTGACTCGCAGCGCGGAGCTGGTCCAGGACCACGACACCCTCGATATCGCGCCACACGGCGGTATCCCGCTAGAGATCCTGCAGAAATACATCAATTTCCACTACAGCGTGTCGCTGGACCTGTTCGGCAGCGAAACGTCCACCAACGCCGCGAACTATTTCACGGCCGGCCTGAAGGGACGCTGGCAAGAAGAGCGTCGCAGCGACGACCACCAGCTGGTCAACGACAGCGCCTTATTGGACATCCCTAACGCCGATGGCACGTGGAGCAAAGACGAGCTCTCAGCGCTGCTGGCGCTGAACCTCGACTTGCGCGGAGAGTACATCAGCGACTGCCAAAGCGGAATCAAACGGTGGAACAAAATCCTGTCCGACAAGGGCATCGATATGCAGTTCACACTTCCGCATGTCGGATTCAACCGAGCCGTCGGCGTCTACGCAGACCACCACATCAGCCCGACAGGGACCATCCTGGACGCGGCCGCCTGGAAGCAGGCTGAAAATAAGTGGCTGCCCACCGACGAGGATTTGACCTTCGTGCGATCGCTGATGCAGCCCGTCTACGAGCCGGGCAAGATCGCCAGCTGGGTCGCCCCACCCGTGCAAGGAATCAACGGCCAACCGTTCGCGTACGACTACGTGCACTTGGCCTGAACCACAGCAGGCCACCGGTCAGCGACTCGCCCGTCCACAGGCCAGCACGCGCACACCGTCTCAGCACCCATTGAGCAGGAGAGCAGACATGCCCACCGCAGAAGCGCTCCCGGCAGCCGATGTCGATACCCTGATCATCGGCGCCGGACCCGCCGGCTTGTTCGCCGCCTATTACGCGGGCTTTCGCGGCATGTCCGTGTCGGTGATGGACTCGCTGCCCGAGCCCGGCGGCCAGATCAGTGCGATGTATCCCGAAAAGCACATCCGCGACATCGCCGGCTTCCCGGCCATTCGTGGACGCGAACTCGTCGACCGGCTCCTCGAACAGGCAGCACCCTATGAACCGGCCTATCTGCTCGGCCAGTCAGCACACCAGCTGCAGCGCCACGAAAATAATTCTGCCCCAGCGGTATTCACCGTCACCAGTTCAGCGGGCGTCACCGTGCATGCCCGATCGATCATCGTCACCGGCGGCATCGGGAAGTTCACCCCACGTCCGCTGCCGGCCGCGCAGGCCTACACCGGCGAGGGCCTGGCCTACTTCGTGCGCCGCCTCGACGACTACGCCGACAGCGATGTGGTGATCGCCGGCGGCGGCGATAGCGCATTCGACTGGGCCCATGCGCTGGGCCCGATCGCCCGCTCGGTGACACTCGTGCACCGGCGCGACACCTTCCGCGCACACCCGGCGACAGTGGCGGCAGTCACCGCATCCGGGGTCGAGGTTTTCACCAACGCACAGATCCGAAAGATCCGCGGCAACAACGTGGTCCACGGTGTCGAGGTCGCCACCGATGACGGCACCGTCCATGAACTGAGCTGCCAGCGCATCGTTGCCGCCCTAGGCTTCACGGCCAACCTCGGCCCACTGCTGGAGTGGGGAATCGACATCCGCAACCGGCGACACATCGTCGTTGACTCCACGATGCAGACCACCGTGGCAGGCATCTTCGCCGCCGGAGACATCAACGACTACGACGGCAAGGTGCGCCTGATCGCCGTCGGTTTCGGCGAGGCCGCCACCGCGGTCAACAACGCCGCGCACTACATCGATCCCAAACAGCCAGTGTTTCCAGGACATTCGACCGACACGGCGCCGACGGCAATACCCGCCTGAAATAGGAAGGACACCACCGATGCCCTACGTTATCGGCAAGTCGTGCATCGACGTGATGGATCGTTCCTGCATCGAGGAATGCCCCGTCGACTGCATCTACGAAGGCGAGCGCAAGCTCTACATTAACCCGCTCGAATGCATTGATTGCGGAAACTGCGAACCCGTATGTCCCGTGCAAGCCATCAGCCAGGATCGACGCGTGCCCGAAGATCAGCAGCAATTCATCGGTGACGCACTGAGGTTCTTTATCGACCCCCTGCCGGGCCGAGACGAAAACCTCGGTGCCCCAGGCGGATCAGTGACCACCGGACCGATCGGCGTCGACACCGAATTCGTGCAGGGCTATGCCAAGCCCGCCTGAGCCGATGACACTTATCGACGCGCACATGCACATTCCGCGGCTGTCGACAGTCAAGCCGGCGTGGGCGGACTGGGCAAATCGATTCGGCACACCGGGCTGGCGCGATATGTTCGACGGCGACGGCGATCCCATCCCGATGCGTATCGATGCCTTGCTCGACTCCGAGGGCGTCGACCGGGCGCTGTTGTTTTGTGAATACAGCCCGCGTGCGACCGGAATCCAAACCATCGACGACAATTTGGCCATCCGCGATCACAATCCGGATCGATTCCGGTTGGTCGCCAACGTCAACCCGCACCTTCATCATCCCATCGGGGAAGAACTCGAGCGCCAGCTCAACCTCGGGGCAGTGGCGCTCAAACTGCATCCGGTTCACGGTGCGTTCTTCCCAGCCGATCCCGAGGTGCGACCCGTCTATCACATCTGCGCCGAACGAGGCATACCGGTGATCGTGCACTCTGGGGTATCCAGCTTCCCCGGGGCGCGTTCAAGTTGTGGCGATCCGCAGCTGCTACTCGACGTCATCGAGGACTTCCCAGAAATCAACTTTGTCTTCGCGCACGGTGGGCGCGGCTGGTGGTACGAAACCGCGGCGTTCCTGGCATTGGCCAAATCGAATGTGTGGCTGGATCTTTCAGGACTTCCGCCACGCAAGTTGCCCGACTACTACGCCCACTTCGACCTGGTTCGGCTGGCTGGCAAATGGATCTTCGGCACCGACTGGCCAGGCGTCCCCGGCATCAGAAAAAACGCCGCCGCACTGGCTCAGATCGGGCTGCCCGATGCCGTGCTGCAAGGCGTCTACGGTGGCAACGCCGCGAAAGTTTTCGCCGGTCTGGACATCTAACCAAACTCGCGGAACAAGAAAGGCGCAATCACTCATGGTCCAGACAATCGGCGTCATCGGCGCCGGAACGATGGGTATCGGCATCGCATACGTGTTCGCGGCTAGCGGCAGCCACGTCACTATTGTGGAGCCCGATCCCGAGCGGGCACAGGGAGCCCGTACCGCACTCATCGACCAAGCTGCAGCCGCACACGCGCGCGGAAAACTCAACCTCGCCGCCCGGGAAGCCTTAGGTGAACGCCTACGCTTTGTTCTCACGATCGCCGAGCTTCCCGACGCACTGGATCTCGCGGTCGAGGCCGTCCCCGAACGCGTCGATCTTAAACGACTCGTCCTCGCCGAGGCCGAAAAACACCGACCAGCGCTGCTGGCCACCAACACCAGCGGCATCACCATCGGCGAGTTAGCTGGCGCCCTAAACCACCCCCAATACTTCCTCGGACTGCACTTCTTCAATCCCGTCTGGTCGATGCCACTCGTCGAGATCGTGCGCGGCCGCCACACCCACGACACGACCGTGACCGCCGCCGAGAAGGCCGTGACACAGATCGGCAAAGAGCGCATCGTCGTGGCCGACACGCCCGGCTTCGCCACCAGTCGCCTAGGCGTCGCGATCGGGCTCGAAGCCATGCGCATGTTCGAAGACGGCGTCGCGAGCGCCGAAGACATCGACCGCGCAATGGAACTGGGCTACCGGCATCCGATGGGGCCAATAAAGCTCACCGACCTGGTCGGCCTCGATGTGCGGCTCGACATCGCCACCAATCTGGCCGACGCCTATGGCCCACGGTTCGATCCGCCCCAGATTCTGCGCGACAAAGTCGCCGCCGGCGAGCTCGGTCGCAAAACCGGCCGCGGGTTCTACAACTGGTGAGCGCGCACCGACGTGGCGCGCAACGCAGACAACGCCGTATCGACTGATAGCCCCGCAAATCCCCGCGAAGACAAGGAGTCCCATGAGCACGCCGCTGCAAAGCTTCCTCCTCGGTCGCTGGCACACCCCCGGTGACGACGGCCGCCCCCTATACGACCCCACCACCGGCGCCGAGATCGCCCGCATCGCCACCGAGCCGCTGGGCGGTGGGGACACTCTCGACTACGCGCGCACCGTCGGCGCGCCCGCGCTGAGCAAGCTCGACTTCACCACCCGGGCGGCGATCCTCAAAGACCTCGGCAAGTACCTCAGCAAGCACGCCGAAGAGTTCTATGCCCTGTCAACCAGAACCGGTGCAACGAAACGTGATTCGGCGGTCGACATCGATGGCGGCATCGCAGTACTCTTCGTCTACGCCAGCAAGTCCAACCGGGAGCTGCCCCCTGCCGGTCCACTGCTCGACGGCGACACCGAATGGATAGGCAAGTCTAAAACATTTGGAGTACAACATATTTACACCCCGCTCCCGGGGGCGGCGGTGCAGATCAACGCCTTCAACTTCCCGGTGTGGGGCATGCTGGAAAAGTTCGCTCCCGCATTCATAGCCGGGGTTCCCAGTGTCGTCAAGCCTGCCTCCCAAACCGCGTATCTCACCGAGCTCGTCGTGCGACGCATCGTCGAATCCAACCTGCTCCCCGAGGGGGCGCTGCAACTCGTCTGCGCGCCCCCGGGTGATCTGATTGACCATCTGAGCGGACAGGACCTGCTTTCAGTCACGGGCTCAGCCGCCACCGCCGCCACGCTGCGCGCCCATCCGGCGGTGGTGCGCAACGCCGTGCGTTTCAACGCCGAAGCCGACTCACTGAACTGCTCCATCCTGGGCCACGACGCGGTACCCGCCGCACCCGAGTTCGACCTCTACATCGAGCAACTCGTCACAGAAATGACGGTGAAAGCCGGCCAAAAATGCACCGCCATCCGCCGTGCGCTGGTCCCGCACCGTCTGCTTGAGCCCGTCACCGAGGCGCTGCGCGAACGCCTAGCAACCGTCCGTGTCGGCAACCCCGCCCGCGACGATGTCGACATGGGCCCAGTGGTCAGCCAGGCGCAGCGCGACGACGTTCGGCGCGCAGTCAGCACCCTGGCTGACGAATGTGAACTCGTCCACGGCCTTCCCGGCATCGTCGATGTAGTCGATGCCGACGCCGAGCGCGGCGCGTTTGTCTCGCCGCTGCTGCTGCGCTGCACCGACCCGGATGCGCGCGCACCCCACGAGGTCGAGGCCTTTGGTCCCGTCACCACCCTCATCCCGTATGGCACGACTGCGCACGCGATCGAACTGGCCGCCCGCGGTGCGGGCAGCCTAGCCGGATCACTGGTCAGCCACGACCTCAACTTCGTCCGCGACGTCGCGCTTGGCGTAGCACCATGGCACGGTCGGCTGCTGGTGCTCAACCGCGACGACGCCGCCGAATCCACCGGCCACGGGTCGCCGCTGCCGCACACCGTGCACGGCGGTCCGGGCCGCGCCGGCGGCGGCGAGGAGCTGGGCGGCATCCGCGCCGTGCTGCATCATATGCAGCGCACCGCGATTCAGGGGCCGCCAGCATTGCTGGACCGTCTAACCCCCGACCCAGCGCCATGACGCGAAGCGGTTACTCGGTTGTGATTTGGATGTTTGGCCGGCAACTGGCAACGATTTCGATCTCCCGAGGAGGGAAACTCCACTGCAATGACATCGAGCGCAGGCGAAAACCTCACGCAGACAACGGCATCAATTCAACTCGGCGACGGGCTGGAAGTCTCGTCCATCGGTGTCGGCACGATGGGTCTGTCTCCCGGAGTCTATGGCGACGCCACCGCTGACGACGCGTTACGGCTAATCCGGTCGGCGATCGATCGTGGGGCGACCTTCATCGACACCGCGGACGCCTACGGTCGCGGCGAGGGGGAGCGGCTAGTCGGGCGTGCGGTAGCTGGTCAACGAGAGCGAGTCACGCTGGCAACCAAGTTTGGCTATGTGGCTCCCCAGCAGGGGCGGCCGGTTGACGTCGGCTACCGGATGAAGCTGTTTGTCGACGCCAGTCCGCGGCATGTGGCGGCGGCGATCGATGCCAGCCTGCGCCGACTTGCAGTCGATCACGTCGACCTTTGTTACCGGCACTTTCCCGACCCCGCAGTGCCCGTTGAGGAGACAGTGGGCGCAATGGCTCAACAAGTGACCGCCGGCAAAGTGCGCCACCTCGGATTGAGCAACGTCACCGCAGAGCAGCTGCGTCGCGCACACACCGTGCACCCCATCGCCGCGGTGCACTGCGAATACTCGCTGTGGAACCGCAGCCCAGAACGCGACCTCGTCCAGGCCTGCCGCGACACCAGGACCGGCACCGTCGCATGGGGCCCCCTCGGATCTAGGTTCCTCACCGACACAGGGTTTCTCGACGGCCAGATCACCGTGGTACCGACGACCGATTTTCGCTCCCGCAACGACCGCTTCAATGCAGACAACCTTGGCCGCAACGCGCAGCGATTCGCTGCGCTCGCCGAACTAGCGCAGTCGGTGGGCTGCTCGAGCGCTCAGCTCGCTTTGGCATGGCTGATCCAGCGCGGCTGGGTGCCCATCCCCGGCACTCGTAATCTCGATCACCTGACCGAGAACCTGGTCGCGGCTCGCATCGCTGTCCCCGAACGCATCACGACGATCATCGACGAACGCTTCGGGCCCAATTCGGCAGTTGGGGCACCGTTTCATGAACCGTCGCCATAGGACCCCAACCACCCCGACGCCAGGAGGCAAAGTATGAACTCACCCGTGCACTATCAACTCGACGGCGCCATCGCGACCATCACGTTGGACCGGGCCGCCGACCGCAATGCCGTCGACCTCGCGGTGTGCGATGCCATGTATGCCGCACTAGAGCAATTTGAAGCCGAACCGCGGGCGCGGGTCGCCATCTTGACCGGCACCGGCCCCGTCTTCTGTGCCGGCGCTGACCTGAAGGCATTCACCACTGGTGATGGCCCGAAGATCGCCGCACACCGAGGCGGATTCGGCGGCTTTGTCCGCTATCGCCGCTCCAAGCCGGTAATCGCGGCGATCAATGGACACGCGCTGGCGGGCGGTCTGGAGTTAGTCCTAGCCTGTGAGCTGGCAGTGGCATCGAACCGCGCCCTGTTCGGCCTCCCCGAGGTGACAGTGGGACTCATGGCTGGAGGCGGCGGAGCGATCCGGCTGCCAACCGAGCTACCGCCCAAGATCGCGTTCCGAATGCTGTTGACCGGCAAGCCGATCAACGCCACAGATGCACTTCAGTACGGTCTGATCAATCAAATGGTCGATCCCGACGAGGTGCTGCCGTCAGCACTAGAACTGGCCAACGAGATCGCCGCCGCCGCGCCGCTGGCCGTGGCCGCATCACTACGGGTTGCACGCATCGCGCTCGCATTGCGCGACGAAGCCAATGCCTGGTCCATCAGCGACGACAAGATGGAAGCCATCTTTGACACCGAGGATGCCCGGGAGGGCATGCGTGCATTCGTGGACAAACGCCCACCGCAGTGGGGATCGGGGTAAGGCAGGCCATGTTGGTGTCTCGCAATACATCCGGATGCCATCGCGCCAACCGGACGTTTAACCCAAACCATTGTACTACAAAACCCTGGCGACCTACAATTAGATGTAGCAAATTGTCGGGTGCCAGTGAGACAGGAAGGGCTTGTGACAGCCGTAGGGGTTTTCGGTGCGCGGCCCGGGCATCCAAGCCCAGAGCGGCCAGGCAAGGTCGGTTGACTCAGATGTCCGTACGGCGGGTAGAGGGGTCGCAGAGACACATTGACCCACATCCAGAACTCACCGTGATCACCCGCACTGACCATCTGAGGGTTTCTTGATGGACTCCACGTCACCGGTGCCATCACCACACGAGGCGTTCAACGCGGCCGCTTACCTCGTGGATCGACACCTGCCAGAGGGCCGCGGTTCCTCTACGGCGGTGGTTACGTCGAGGCGCACCCTCACCTATGACGATCTTGCCGAAGCGGTTCATCGGGTGGCGGGCGGTTTACGACGGCTGGGTGTGCGCCCCGAAGAGCGGGTCATGCTGTGTATGGCAGACGGTATCGAACTACTCACGGGCATCCTGGGAACCATGTATCTGGGTGCCGTACCGGCACCGGTGTCGACGATGTTGACCGGCGCTGAGCTCGGCAAGCTACTCGCAGACTCGCGCGCAAAGGTACTCTGCGCCTCTACGGAATTCGCTCCAGCGGCGTCAGCGGCTGTCGGGTCCGCGCCTGAAGTCACTGATGTGGTGTTCGATGGAGTGACACCCAATAATCCGCTGGGCGTTGCTGTGCACCTGTGGGATGCGCTGGCGAACGCGGAGCCGATTCCGACGCCATACCAGACGTGGGAAGACTCGCCGGCGTTGTGGTTGTATACCTCGGGTACGACGGGAACGCCGAAGGCCGCGATGCATCGCCACCGTAGCGTCAGGTTGGTGGCCGAAAACTATGGAGTTGAAATCCTCGGTATTCAGCCTGAGGACCGCTGCCTGTCGGTGGCAAAACTGTTCTTCGCGTACGGAATCGGCAATACGTGCTTTTTTCCGCTGTCCGTCGGGGCAACAACGATTCTCGAGCGAGAGCGACCAACCCCGGCCACCATCGCCGAACGTATCCGCACCACGCAGCCGACGTTGTTCTTTGCTGTGCCGACCTTCTACGCGTCTATGCTGGCCACCACGCTTCCCGCCAACACATTCTCCAGTGTGCGCCTGGGCATTTCGGCGGGTGAAGCGCTACCCGCAGAACTTTATGAGCGCATCCGTCACCGATTTGGCGTTGAAGTTTTGGACGGGATCGGATCGACGGAGGCGCTGCACATCTTCTTGTCGAACCGACCGGGCGAGGTTGTCCCGGGCTCATCGGGTGTACCTGTGCCCGGTTACGAAGTCCAGCTGCGCGACGACGATGGTGTTGTGATTGCAGCACCCGAGCAGCCGGGCACTCTATACATTCGGGGATCCTCTATCGCCTCGGGATATTGGTGTCGCGCCGAGACGACGCGTCAAGTGTTCCAAGGAGATTGGCTTCGAACCGGCGACGCTTATGTTCAAAACCGTGACGGCTCTTACAGCTGTTTAGGGCGCAGTGGCGACATGCTCAAGGCTGGCGGGATCTGGGTGTCGCCCGCCGAGGTCGAGGAGCGGCTGCTGGCGCATCCCAGTGTCGCCGAAGCGGCGGTTGTTGCTGCGCCGGACGCGGCGGGGTTGGAAAAGCCGGTAGCCTGCGTAGTCGCACGAGATGGCCACCATGTGGATACCGACGAGCTCATTGCTTGGTGCCGCGAAGAGCTCGCGGCTTTCAAACGTCCACGGGCAGTGGTGGTGGTGCACGAATTCCCTAGGACTCCGACCGGCAAGATTCGCCGCAACCTCCTGCGCGAACACGTCGCTGATGTCCTACGACACGGCGCAGTATCGGCGTAGCGGACCGAGCGATACAACTTCTTAGCAACTGTCGTCGCCGTGACAGCGCCGCGGGGATGCAGGCAACGGCCGCACCGATATCTCACCACGTCCGTTGAGGTACTGGTGAATCCTGGGGCCCAACGCGGCCCGCGGATTCCGGACTGTCGCCGCTGCTTTCAATGCTTGGCCCAACCCGTTGACTGGTCGCATTGATCAACCGATCGGGCTCACGCCGAGGGCACCGCCGAACCTAGAACGAGATCACCCGCTACGCTCATACCAGGGGCTACGCCAGCTCACTACCGGGGTGTAACACAGTGTGACTTGTCGCACCTGCGTCCACGACATGTTTCTACCAGGCCGTTTCGTCATCCAAGCTAAAACGCATGCTCGGCGGCTCGTAACGCGGGTATCTGACTGAGGAAGTGCGGCGCGCAGGGTCGCGTAGTGGTCCCAAGGCGATATGTGTTGCACGGCACATCAGGTGCGATTCCTGATGACTCTGTTACTGCGGCGGTGGCTGATAGCCCCCAGCGGAGTTGCGCAACTGCCAAATTTGGGACGGGCACAAGAGGTTGACCGCATAGGAGATTAGATAATTGGCCGCGAACTCGTCGTTGGGTGTGACGGCACTTTTCACAGCAGTCATCACTTGCGCATAGTTGTCGCCTCGACTGACCCTGTCGCAGATCTCGTGGCCGTAGCCAATCGCGTCACCGTTGGGAAAGTTGTAGTGTCGGCGCACCGCAACGTTGTACATATACTCGACTTCAGGCACCGGGGCGGCGCCGCTACGCGGTGCGGTGATGAGCAGCGTCCCCGCGCTCATCCCGGCAGCAACAACGATGGTGAGTGCCGCTGACCTCCGGCGCATCATGGCTGATGACTGATGTCCCGTGGCGGCTCGTCTGCACGACGTGGCACCGGCTCGCTTGCTTGTAGGCTCCCAGAACGCCAACAGTCGTGCGTGCCAACGGATGTAGACAAGGGATGAGCCCGCCTTGGCTTTCTGGTATTTGAGCATAAGGCCCCCTGTGACGTGGCGTCGGCACATCTCAACCGATTCCGATCCGCT
>NZ_JCALDG010000129.1:0-398 GCF_059812735.1 Mycobacterium sp. NGS40 | reverse complement strand
GCGGTGCTGGCCAAGCTCGCCGCCCCCGGCATGTGCAACCCCGACGACGACACCCCCTGCGTGGACGGGGCTCCGACACAGGACGCCATCGACCACGACCCCCGCTCACCCGCGCAACGCCACCACGACGGGCTCAACGCCGCCCTGCGCGCGGTCCTGGCCTCCGGGGAACTGGGCCAGCACAACGGGCTACCCGCCACCATCATCGTGTCCACCACCCTGCAAGAGCTTGAAGCCGCCGCCGGCCACGGCCTCACCGGCGGCGGCAGCCGGCTACCCATCTCCGACGTGATCCGCCTGGCCCGCCACGCCCACCACTACCTCACCCTCTTCGATGAAGGCAAACCCGTCGGCCTATACCACGCCAAACGCCTCGCCTCCCCCGGCCAACGAATCGT
>NZ_JCALDG010000128.1:0-401 GCF_059812735.1 Mycobacterium sp. NGS40 | reverse complement strand
TTCACGGAACTCAACCCGGACAAACGGATGTCGACCTTGTCGCTACAGATATTCGGCAACGCCATCACTGGCTTCAAAGCGGCTCAAGCGCGGGCCTGGGCCGGCGCCCTGACGCTTGTCGCGTTGGTGCTTCTGTTCACCCTGGCGGCTCGGCTCATCGCTCGCCGTTCCACCATCAGCCAGGGACGCTGAGAACCGCAAAACCCTACAACGCCAAAGCTATTGGCGTTCACGACGTCAGCTACAGCAATTCGGGTCGAGAACCGCGCAGAGGGCTGCCATCGCATCTCGATGAGGGCGGTGGTAGACGCTCATGCCGCGGCGATCCGATTCCACCAACCCCGCCGTACGGAGTTGGCTGAGATGGTGGCTGACGGTCGACTCGCTCAATTTGAGAACAG
>NZ_JCALDG010000127.1:0-426 GCF_059812735.1 Mycobacterium sp. NGS40 | reverse complement strand
TACGAGTACCGCTCCCCAGAGCCCGTGATTAATGGTGGCGTGCGAACGGATGCCCTCCGCCGCAATGACAATAGCTAGCGGCGCAAGAGCCCAGCGGCCAAATTTGGCAAAAGCGGCCGCGGTCACGAGACCTGCTCCTTGCACCAGCAAAACGGCCCCAGCGCGGCCCTGCCATACCGCAGCGAAGGCGCCAGCATCGCTAACGCGCTGTATCAACAGACCGATCACCGCCACCAGTGCCAAGGCCACGCCCGCAGGCACCCACGAGGGCAGCCGGGGGAGTGCGGGCTGCTCCTGGCGGACGGCGTCGGTGGCGCGCTGTGCGACCAGGCTGCCCACGGCGATGGCTAACCCGGTGAGCAGCAGCCACCGAAGCAGGCCTGTATCCCAGTCCGGACCGGTGTTCGCGCGCCGGCCCAGACCCGG
>NZ_JCALDG010000126.1:0-442 GCF_059812735.1 Mycobacterium sp. NGS40 | reverse complement strand
TGCTAACACCACAGGCCAAGTCAGCGACCCGGTCAACAACACCAGCGCGAGAACAGCGGCGAGCGCAACGAGATCGGTTGTTGCGCAGGACTGTACGGCATGCTTGCATCCGCGATCGATCAGGAGATCCGAGCCGTCGCCAACCGATGCAGACTGGACTACTGCAGCGCCGGTATGGTCGCTGACCGCGGTGGAGATCGACGAACTTCGAACACCGGAAACGCCCATATCGGACATGCTCATAGCGGGAAAGCGACACCCGCCGGCCACGGCGATCACCCAGAAGACGGCCGCCACCACGGTGGTATAGCGCAGCCACCTTCTGTAGCGAGCAATTTTCACGATCATGGCAACACCCACGCTAGCACCCCCCGGGGGTATTGAACAGAAGCGGCACGTAACGGCGACGAAACAACAAGGCATCACGTCGGGATCGACTGGG
>NZ_JCALDG010000125.1:0-478 GCF_059812735.1 Mycobacterium sp. NGS40 | reverse complement strand
CTGAACCAGATCATGTAGGGCAACGCGGTACTGGCCAAGGCCAAAAACAACAGGGCCGCAACAAAATGCGGTGTCCACGACACGGCAGGCACGCCCTCCACCGCGGCGGCCCAGCTGGCTAACGCGATACCGCCGCACACCAACTGCCACGCTGAGAACATCACCACGTCAACGCCGGCGCCGAGTCGGCGCGCCAGCAGCGTACTAGCGGTGATCGCCACCGACGCCGCGAGTGCCGACAACGCGCCGCTGCCCGTGCCGGCCGGAATTGCCGCCACGATCAGCCCGAGGAACCCGACCACCAGCCCCGCCATGGCCCGCGGCCGTGGCCGCTCTCCATACAGCAGCCAAGCGGGTAGCACGATCAGGACTGGCTGCGCGTTGGACAGTACCGCCGCCACGCCGCCAGCCACTCCGGCGGTGCCAGCGAACATCGCAGCGAACGCCACACTCACATTGACCAACCCCAAGACCACGA
>NZ_JCALDG010000124.1:0-482 GCF_059812735.1 Mycobacterium sp. NGS40 | reverse complement strand
GGTCCGATCGCCGCTTCGACAGCGGGTTCTCCCTTTAAAGTGCGCCCTTGACAAGGTCATTGGTCACTGGCCGCAGTGGCCAATGCACAACGGCCTGACGCTGACCG
Source organism: Mycobacterium sp. NGS40 (assembly GCF_059812735.1). Classification (NCBI taxonomy): domain Bacteria; kingdom Bacillati; phylum Actinomycetota; class Actinomycetes; order Mycobacteriales; family Mycobacteriaceae; genus Mycobacterium; species Mycobacterium sp. NGS40. The sequence goes on along the minus strand of NZ_JCALDG010000124.1, from coordinate 375 downwards.
ATCAGCGACGCGCTAGACAGAACCGCGTCAAGATATCTCGACCCGAAAGGGCGACAGAGACGCCGCGGGGCGGGCCCCGCCTCCCGGGTGACACACCGTCGGTGACTGAGCCGACGGCGGTGGTCACTGCTACGCCGGACCCCAGCGTGACCAGAGCCGTGGCCGACAGTGGCAGCACCGCAATCGCGAACGCTTGGGGGCATTCCGGTGACGCGGTGCAGTCGGCAGCTGAATGGTCAGCGTTGACCGCGAATTCAGCGCTCAGGGATGCGTAAGAGGCGTGTGCTGAATTCGATTGAGAAGACTCAGACTGCACCAACCAACAACCGGCGACGCCGACGAGCACCCACACCGTGAGCAAGATCATCGTGACCG
>NZ_JCALDG010000123.1:0-490 GCF_059812735.1 Mycobacterium sp. NGS40 | reverse complement strand
CCGCCGACCCCTCGCGAACTGGGTAGGCCTACACCCCAGCGCGGCAGAAGATTTTCGGCCTGTCGACGTTAATCCGACCCGACGGAACCACTAAAGATGGCTACGCATAACGGATTTAACGAGCGACACCGCTACCGGCGGCCTTCCGGTGGCAACGCCACCTCCTGTGCGGCGAAGCCTTCATCTGCTGGGCGGGTCGCATACGAGGGGCACCCTCAGAGATCCACCTGGTCCCCGAGGAGAAATACCCGGCCAGGCGCGAGATCTATGGCGACACAACGTTCTACAGGGGGACCCAGCACACCGTTACGGGGGGGCGATTGCTCGGATTCTTGCGCAAGCAGTGAAGCCGCCGGCGCGGCTGCGACCAGTTGAGGGGGCATGAGATGTTGGACTTCGGGGCGTTACCGCCGGAGATCAACTCCGGTCGAATGTATGTCGGTGCGGGATCGGGGCCGCTGCTGGCCGCCGCGGCGGCGTGGGACGAGTT
>NZ_JCALDG010000122.1:0-522 GCF_059812735.1 Mycobacterium sp. NGS40 | reverse complement strand
GGGGTATTGCGGCGGCGGACCGTATTTGGATCCGTCTTCTGTCTCTGTCGATCGCATGCCTTGTATCGTACCCAGCGTCGGCGGGACTGTCGGCACTGCCGCGCTGGCCGGCTTCATGGGCTGACGCTCAGCCGGGCGAGCTCGTGTCGCCAGGCGGTCGCGATGTTGAACGGCCCTCCGAGATCTGGCAGCTCCGCCATGTCGGGACCGGGAAGGTCGTGCAGCTGCCCTCCGGCTGCTGTGATCTGAAGCGACAGGCCTGCCAAGGTGTTTACGCTGATGGCTTGGAGGACCGCCTGCTCCATCGTCGGCGCCGCGCTGGTGAGGCCGTGTCCGCGCAGCAGCACCACGGGCCGATCGCCCATGGCGTCGAGCATTTCCGCTGCGAGCTCGCGGTTTCGCACGAGCACTCCTCTGGGGTAGACGGGTATTCCGTCTGCCGCCAGGCGGGTGCCCGGGATGTCGAACGCCCCGACGATCGGCCGGATAGCGAGCCCTGCCAAGTCGGCGGCCACGACCTGC
>NZ_JCALDG010000121.1:0-540 GCF_059812735.1 Mycobacterium sp. NGS40 | reverse complement strand
CGAAACAATCCCCGTCGACGGCGGTGTCGATCTGAGCACCCAACCACCGGTCTTCCTGCGAAGACAAGAACTGAAGTAACGGTGCATTGGTTTACTGCCGCTGCACGCGTCGTGGCCAATCAAGCCCCGGCAGCCACCGAGCAGTGCCGCTGCCGCGAAGGCGTTGCAAAGCAACACTATTCCTTGAACGCGTTAACGGTGCCGAAAAGGTATCACTCGCCTTGGGAGCGCCGCACGACACCTTTCCAGAAGTTTGGGTAGGGGCGCCTGGCTTCGAGTTGATCACCAGACACGGGCGCGGTGGCAGCCGGCGGCCAACACCACCGTTCCCGCACGCCAATCCCCCTGCGCGGCATACGGTTCCCACGGTCCGCTGTGGCCAACCGGCCACCTCATGCGCGACCAGGACCGCTGGGGTCCTCACCGGTGCCATCGTCGGCCACTCTGGCGGCCCTGTTGGCGATTCGCGGCAACGCAGTTAGAAAGCAACGGGTAGTGGGTCAGTTTGATTTACGCGGTGTGCTGGCGCATCAAAGGTGC
>NZ_JCALDG010000120.1:0-540 GCF_059812735.1 Mycobacterium sp. NGS40 | reverse complement strand
CCACCTTTGATGCGCCAGCACACCGCGTAAATCAAACTGCCCCACTACCCGTTGCTTTCTAACTGCGTTGCCGCGAATCGCCAACAGGGCCGCCAGAGCGGCCGACGATGGCACCGGTGAGGACCCCAGCGGTCCTGGTCGCGCACGAGGTGGCCGGTTGGCCACAGCGGACCGTGGGAACCGTATGCCGCGCAGGGGGATTGGCGTGCCGGAACGGTGGTGTTGGCCGCCGGCTGCCACCGCGCCCGTGTCTGGTGATCAACTCGAAGCCAGGCACCCCTACCCAAACTTCTGGAAAGGTGTCGTGCGGCGCTCCCAAGGCGAGTGATACCTTTTCGGCACCGTTAACTCGTTCAAGGAATAATGTTGCTTTGCAACGCCTTCGCGGCAGCGGCACTGCTCGGTGGCTGCCGGGGCTTGATTGGCCACGACGCGTGCAGCGGCAGTAAACCAACGCAGCGTTACTTCAGTTCTTGTCTTCGCAGGAAGACCGGTGGTTGGGTGCTCAGATCGACACCGCCGTCGACGGGCAGGGTTTCA
>NZ_JCALDG010000012.1:0-216157 GCF_059812735.1 Mycobacterium sp. NGS40 | reverse complement strand
CAAACACCCCAACGGCCACACCGAATGGATCCCCCCACCCCATTTGGATCGCGGCCAACCCCGCACCAACACCTACCACCACCCCAACAAACTCCTCCACGACGGAGACGACGTAGCGTGAGCCGCGTGAACGGCGAGCGCACCCTGCTGCTGATGCGGCATGCGAAATCTGGATACCCACCCGGTGTCGGGGACCACGAGCGGCCGTTGGCACCCCGGGGCATCCGGGAAGCGGCGTTGGGCGGTGACTGGCTGCGCGCCAATCAACCCGACATCGACGCCGTGCTGTGCTCGACGGCCACCCGGACCCGCCAGACCCTGGACCGCACTGGCATCGATGCGCCCGTGCAATTCCGCGAAAGCCTCTACGACACCACCACCGGGACGATGATCGACGAGATCAATAAGGTTCCCGACTCCGTCGACACTCTGCTCGTCGTCGGACACGAACCGACCATGTCGTCGCTGGCGCTCGGTCTGGCGAGAGACGAAGGCACCGATGTGGCTGCAGTGCAACGCATTTCAGAGAAGTTCCCGACGTCGGCGATCGCGATCCTGAAGGTGACCGGCAACTGGAAGGACCTGCAGCTAGACGGAGCCGCGTTGATCGGCTTTCACATCCCGCGCTGAACCCCGTCAGGAGTTCGTCGAGAGCGTCAGCTCCATCAGCTTGAGAGCCTGAGCGCAGGCATCGATACCAGGTGCTTGCGGGTTGACCCACCAGCCGACCACACCGGCGGCGTCGCTGGCCACCCCACAGGCACCGTTCGGGTCGTCCGGACGCATCACGATCGAGCTCACCCCGGCGATCGTCCGGTTTTCCACCTTGTACTTGAGGAAGTCCGCGACCTTACGCTCTTCGCTCAGGCTGCCCTGCTCGAACCAGAACCGGGTGATGTCGATCAGGCCGGCCGGGTTGGCCGCCTGCCACCGGCAGATCGCGCCGACGAACGTGCTCTGAATGTCGAGCGGGTCGGCGCCCACGGTCTTGGCCAGGATGTCGCTGGTCAGAACCTCACATTCCTTCAGCAGGTTCGGGTACTGCTGCTGGGAATTGTTGTTGCGCGGCACCCCGCCGGCGCCGGCCTTGACGGCGTTGCCGCCGATCGACCTCGAACAACCGGTCAGGACCATCAGCGCGGCGGTCAAGATGACCACCGCCGTCCGGACGCGTCTTGTCATCATTTCGAGTTCGCAATCGATTGACGAGTCAGTTCTTTGGCGATGTCACACGGCGGCGGGAAGGGCTTTTGGCTGAAGCTGATCGACCACTCGATGAAGTCGTCCTGGAATTGGATGCCGACCTCGCACAGCGAGTCGCCCAGGTTCGGCTCATTGCCGACGGCGATGAAGCCGCTGTGACCGTTGATGTTGATGTCGTCGACGCTGGCGCGCGACAGCTCCTCGGTCTTGCGCTCACGCCCGATCGGGCTGCCGCGGTACCAGGAGAAAGAGAAGTGCGGACCGAGGATGCCGCCGCCGGCCAACCACTGGCAGCCCACGGAATTGCGCGCCGTGTTGATCAGCCCGCTGACCTTGGTCAGCTCGGCGACCTGCTGGTCGTTGATGCCTCCGCATTGCGGAAACATCGGTCCGTGGTGGCCCTCCGCGTTGCCCGGCGTCGACGAGGACGTCCCGCCCGGCTTGTTGTCGCCGGAACCCGAGCAGCCCGCAACCGCCGGGACGAAGATCGTGATGGCCGCAATGGCCAGCGCCGTGAGGTTACGACGCACCGCTACCCTGCTTCTGCTCAGCCTGCTGCTGGTCCACACGATGCACTGTAGCGGCAGCCCACCGGGTCAACCACCGACGCGCCACCTGAGCAGGCATTTCAAAGTGTTTGCCGGGCGACGCGCGCGCACCCAACCGCCCGGCGGTGCTGCGCCCCGCGATGCGTGCCGTATGCGACAGTTACCAAATGCTTCTGGCACTGCTGCGCCAGTACATCCGGCCGTACCGCCGGCTGGTGGCGGTGCTGATGGTGCTTCAACTGATCAGCACGCTGGCGACGCTGTACCTGCCGACGGTCAACGCCGCGATCATCGATGACGGCGTCAGCAAGGGTGACACCGCGACAATCGTCCGGCTCGGCGTGGTGATGCTGGCCGTCACCGGGCTGCAGGTGCTGTGCTCGGTCGGGGCCACCTACTTCGGCTCACGCACGGGGATGGGGTTTGGCCGCGACCTGCGACTGGCGATGTTCGAACACGTCACCACCTTCTCCGAGCCCGAAACCGCCCGATTCGGCGCGCCGACGCTGCTCACCCGCAGCACCAACGATGTCCGGCAGATCCAATACCTGGTTCAGATGACGGGCACGGTACTGATCACCGCGCCGATCATGTGCATCGGCGGGGTCTTCATGGCCATCCACCAAGAGGCCGCACTGACCTGGCTGTTGCTCGTCAGCGTCCCGATCCTGGCCGTGGCCAACTACTGGATCATGTCGCACATGCTGCCGCTGTTCCGCAGCATGCAAGCCCTGATCGACGGCATCAACCGGGTGCTGCGCGACCAGCTGGCCGGCGTGCGGGTAGTCCGGGCCTTCACCCGCGAAAGCTTTGAGCGCGAGAGGTTTTCCCGCGCCAACACCGCGCTGTCGAATGCATCCCTGACCGCCGGCAACTGGCAAGCGCTGATGCTTCCGGTGACCACGCTGACCATCAACGTGTCCAGCGTCGCGCTGATCTGGTTCGGCGGGCTGCGCATCGATCGCGGCCAGATGCAGGTCGGCTCGCTGACCGCGTTTCTGGCCTACTTCACGCAGATCCTGATGGCGGTGTTGATGGCGACGATGACGCTGGTGGTGCTGCCGCGCGCGTCGGTATGCGCCGAGCGGATCAGCGAGGTGCTGTCCACCCGTCCCGCCATCGAGAGCCCGCAACATCCCCGGCTTCCGGACGCGGGGATCACCGGCGTTGTCCGCCTCGACGGTGCGACGTTCACCTATCCGGGCGCCGACCGCCCTGTGCTGCAACATATCTCGTTGACCGCACTACCCGGCACCACCACCGCGGTCGTCGGCAGCACCGGCTCGGGCAAGTCGACGCTGGTGTCGCTGATCTGTCGGCTCTACGACGCGACCGACGGTGCGGTCCTGCTCGACGACCTCGACGTCCGCGACTACGACACCGAGCGGCTCTGGTCGGCGATCGGCCTGGTCCCACAGCGCGGATATCTGTTCTCCGGCACCGTCGCGGAGAACCTGCGCTTCGGAAAGGCCGACGCGACCGACGAGGAGATGTGGGAAGCGTTGCGGGTCGCGGCGGCCGACGAATTCGTGCGCGCGCACGCCGACGGGCTGCAGATGCGCGTCGGCCAGGCCGGGATGAATTTCTCCGGCGGACAACGGCAACGGCTGGCGATCGCCAGGGCCGTCATCCGCCGCCCGGCCATCTACTTGTTCGACGACGCGTTCTCCGCGCTCGACGTGCACACTGACGCGCGGGTCCGGTCCGCCCTGCGGGAGATCTCCGGCGACGCGACCATCATCGTTGTCACACAGCGTATTTCGACCGCGTCCCAGGCCGACCACATCGTCGTCGTCGACGACGGGAAGATAGTGGGCTCGGGCACCCACGAGTCGCTGTTGGCCGACTGCGCCAGCTACGCGGAATTCGCCGACTCGCAGTCGGTCGGCGCCTTGCGATCAGGCCAAGTAGGAGGACCGCGGTGACCACGGCGACGAACCGGGTCGCCCGCGAAACCGCGCCCCGCACGCGATCCCGGGACTTCTGGGGCACCGCGGCCCGGCTGGTGGAACGGCTTGCGCCCCAACGGGCGCTGAGCATCGCGGTAATCGCCCTGGGCCTGACCGGCACGGTGATCGGCGTCATTGTTCCCCGAATCCTCGGGCACGCTACCGATTTGCTCTTCAACGGCGTGATCGGGCGCGGGCTCCCGGCGGGAATCAGCAAGGCACAGGCCGTCGCCCAAGCGCGAGCGCGCGGTGACGAAACGTTTGCCGACCTGCTGTCGGGAATGAACGTGGTGCCCGGCCAGGGCGTGGACTTTGGCGCGGTGGCACGAACACTGGCCCTTGCCCTGGCTCTGTATATCGTTGCCGCGTTTCTGATTTGGTCTCAAGCCCGGCTGCTCAACCTGACTCTGCAGCGCACCATGGTCGCGCTGCGCAGCGAGGTCGAGGATAAGGTCCACCGACTGCCACTGTCCTACTTCGACGGACGGCTGCGTGGCGAGCTGCTGAGCCGGGTGACCAACGACATCGACAACGTCCAATCCTCGCTTTCGATGACGATCAGCCAGCTGCTGACGTCGATCCTGACCGTCGTCACCGTGCTGGTCATGATGCTGTCGATTTCGCCGCTGCTGACGCTGATCACCGTGCTGACCGTGCCGCTGTCGCTGCTGGCATCGCGCGCGATCGCGCGTCGCTCACACCGCCTGTTCGTGGCGCAGTGGACCAGCATCGGAGCGCTCAACGCCCACATCGAAGAGACCTACAGCGGATTCACCGTGGTCAGGACCTTCGGTCACCGGGAGGCGGCACGCGCACAATTCCGCCGCCTCAACGACGACGTCTACCACGCCAGCTTCGGCTCCCAGTTCTTCTCCGGTTTGGTGGCACCGGCCACGACGTTCATCGGCAACCTCGGCTACGTCGCGGTCGCGGTGATCGGCGGCCTGCAGGTGGCCACCGGGCACATCACCCTCGGCAACATCCAGGCGTTCATCCAATACGTCCGGCAGTTCAACACGCCGCTGAGCCAGGTGGCCGGGATGTACAACACCCTGCAATCCGGGGTGGCCAGCGCCGAGCGGGTGTTCGAGCTGCTCGACGAGCCCGAGGAAGCGCCGGACGCCGCGCCGATGCCGCCCATGGGCCAGCCGCGCGGACGCGTCGAATTCCAGCACGTGAGCTTCGCCTACCGCCCCGGCACGCCGGTGATCGAAGACCTGTCGATGACGGCCGAGCCGGGCAGCACCGTGGCGATCGTCGGACCGACCGGAGCGGGCAAGACCACGCTGGTTAACCTGCTGATGCGCTTCTACGACGCCGATTCCGGCCGCATTTCCATCGACGGCGTCGACATCACCACGATGAGCAGGCAAGCCCTGCGATCGCGAATCGGCATGGTGCTGCAAGACACCTGGCTGTTCGACGGGACCATCGCGGAGAACATCGCCTATGGACGCCCCGGCGCCGACGCGGACGAGGTGGTCCAAGCCGCCCGGGCGGCCTATGTCGACCGGTTTGTCCAGACCCTGCCGGCCGGCTACCAGACCCGGGTCACCGGCGACGGCGCCAACATCAGCGCCGGCGAGAAGCAACTGATCACGATCGCCCGCGCGTTTCTGGCCCGCCCGCAGCTACTGATTCTGGACGAGGCAACCAGCTCGGTGGACACCCGCACCGAGGCGCTTATTCAGCGGGCCATGCACGAGCTTCGCCGCGACCGCACGAGTTTCGTTATTGCGCACCGACTTTCGACGATTCGTGATGCCGACCGCATCGTGGTGGTCGAGTCCGGGCGCGTCGTGGAGCAGGGCAACCACTCCGAATTGATGGCGCTCCGCGGCGCCTATTACGCGATGACCAGGGTCTGAGTTTTCGGTCCGGCCGCGAACCTGAGGCGTTACTGAAACGGCGCCAAGAAGTTATAGAGGATCCATTTAGAAGTGCGGCTGACGCTAGTCCCATCAGCACCCCAACCGCACACCTGAAAAGGATCACAGCAATGTTCACTCGCCGCATCAACACCATCGCCAGCACCATCATCGGCGGCGCCGCCATCGGGATCGTCGCGATCGGCACCGCCGGCACCGCCGGAGCCACCACCGCCGACGACGCGTTCCTCGCTCAGATGGACAAGCTCGGCATCTCCTTCCGCTCGCCGGCGGACGCCATCAAGGACGGCCACAAGGTCTGCCAGGAACTCGCCGCCGGCAAAACCGGGACCGACATCGCCACCGAGATCCTGCAGCAGACGGACCTGACCAACCACCAGGCGGCCTACTTCGTCGTCGACGCGACCCACGCCTACTGCCCGTCACTCGCACCGCAGCTCACCTAATCGCGCCCACCCACTGGATGGGGGGTCTCGGGTAACCGGGATCCCCCATCCGCCATTTACCGGCCGGCCAAGTCCGCCGGCCAAGTCATTGAGAATCCTTTTAGGGGTCGGCGCGACGCTGTGTTCATCGGCCAGACAGACCGCACACCCGAAAGGACCACAGCTATGTTCGCTCACCGTATCCGCACAATTGCCAGCACCGCGATCGGCGCCGCCGCCATCGGGATCGCCGCAGTCGCCAGCGCCGGCGTTGCCGGCGCCAGCACCGTCGACGACTCCTTCATCACGCAGATGGGCAAGGTGGGCGTCACCTTCACCTCACCGGCGGAGGCAGTCAACAATGGCCAGAAGGTGTGCCAGGCGCTGGCCTCCGGCGAAAGTGGCGTCGACATCGCCAACGAGGTCGTCGGCCAGACGAACCTGACCCGCAGCCAGGCCGCCCACTTCGTCGTCAATGCGGCCACCGCGTACTGCCCGCAACTGGGCGGCCCGCTCAGCTGAATCGCAGCACCGGCCTAACGCGGGGATCTCGGTAACCGGGATCCCCCCGTTAGGCATATGCATTGGCCACAGACACGCACACCTGCGCGCCGGCCACGCACTGCACTCGACGGAACAGCCGCGTCCACAACACCGAAGCCGCATTGGAACGCTTTGTCAATCAAGGTAATTCATCGCATCGGTGGCAGACATCCGGCTGCGGGCCGGTTCATCAAGGCCGCGTGACCCGATTCAGACCTTCCGAATCCGGCATCGGCCTCACTAAGCTTTCAGGGCGGCTGTTGATTTGCTGCGCGGCGATTGATATGCAGGAAGCAGCTGTGGCCAACACTTCAAGGAGATGTCGATGAAGCTCTCGCCTCGCACCGTTAGCGCCGCCGCTGCCGCCGCGCTCGCCCTCGTCCTCACCATCGCCGGCTGCTCGAGCAATTCGAACACCGGCAAATCGCCCGGGACCACCGCCACCACCTCCAGCAGTGAGGCGGCCACGCTGCTCAAGCAGGCCGCGGACGCGATGACCAAGGTGACCGGGATGCACGTCAGCGTGGCGGTGCAGGGCGACGTGCCCAACCTGCGGGTGACCAAGCTCGACGGCGACATCTCCAACACACCGCAGACGGTTGCCACCGGTAGCGCGACGCTGCTCGTCGGCAAATCCCCGCAAGACGCGAAGTTCGTCTACGTCGACGGCCACCTCTACTCCGACCTCGGGCAACCGGGCACCTACACCGACTTCGGCAACGGCGCCTCGATCTACAACGTGTCGGTGCTGCTGGACCCCGGTAAGGGGCTGGCCAACCTGCTGTCGAAACTGCAGGGCGGCGCGGTGGCCGGCACCGAGCAGGTCAACGGCGTCGCGACCACCAAGATCACCGGCAACTCGTCGGCGGACGACGTCGCCACGCTGGCCGGCTCCAAGCTGACCGCCCAGAGTGTGACGACGGTGCCCACCACGGTCTGGATCGCCTCGGACGGCTCCTCACACCTGGTCCAGCTCCAGGTCCATCCCACGAATGACACCTCGGTGACGCTGACGATGTCGGACTGGGGCAAGACAGTCACCGCCACCAAGCCTGTGTAGACCGTGCAAACCGCCGGACCGCCGGCACTCGGAAAGGAATCACCAATGAGGATGATTACTCGTCGCCGGCGGTTCACGATGGCCGGCATGGCCGCTGCCGCCGTCGTCAGCGTCGCGCTGGCTCCCGCGGCCGGCGCCGCCGATCAATACGGCGCGATCGCCTACTCCAGCAACGGTTCCTGGGGCCGCAGCTGGGACTACCCGACCCGGCCGGCCGCGGAGGCCACCGCGGTCAAAAATTGCGCCTACACGGACTGCAAGGTGCTGACCAGCTTCACCGATTGCGGCGCTGTCGCGACCAATGGCAGGGCGTTCCAGGGCGGAGTCGGCGCCACCCTGGCCGCCGCGATGAGGGACGCGCTGACCAAACTCGGTGGCGGCTCCATCGACACGTGGGCGTGCAACTAGCGGTCTTCATCCCCGCGCGGACGGCGCGAGGTCACTCCAAGAATTCGTGGAGATAACAAATAGGCCACGATCAGAGCCTTTTCTCAACCACCCCGCACAACCGCGGGACGAGAAAAGGGGACAACGATGAAGACCACGAAGATCGCCGCGATCGCCAAGACCGCCACCCTGGCAATCATCGCCGTTGCCGTCGCGCTGGGATTGGCCGCACCGGCCGGCGCCGCCGCCGGCACGATGTACGGCGACCCGGTGGCCGCCGCCAAGTACTGGCGCTACCAGAAGTACGACGACTGCGTCCTGATGTCGAGCGCCGACGTGATCGGCCAGATCACCGGCAAGGAGCCCTCGGAGCGGGCCATCATCAAGGCGGCCCAAGCCACGCCGAGCGTCGTGCACCCCGGTTCGATCTACACCACGCCGGCCAACACCAAGAACCCGAATTCCGGTATGGGCACCAGCTTTGCGGACATCCCGACATTGCTGGAGCTGTACAAGATCAACGGCACGATCACCAACAGGGAGCACGCCGCCAAAGACGGCATCCTCGGTGGCATCGAAGGGCTCGAGGAGCAACTCGGCGAGGGCCACAAGGTCATCGTCAGCGTCAACGGAGAACTCATCTGGGGCCAGCCCGTCGAAAACAAGGACGACAAGGGCAACCCCCGCGGTGACCACGCGGTGGTGGTCACCGGTATCGACACCGCCAACGATGTGGTCCACCTCAACGACAGCGGCACCAAGGACGGCCGCGACGAGCAGATCCCGATGGCGCTCTTCATGAAAGCCTGGGAGGCCAGCAAGCAGCTGATGGTATTCACCACCTAGCCGCACACGCACGGCAAACCGGCGGGCAGCCACCCGAAGCACACGCATCGGGCCGGCTGCCCGCCTGATGCGTTTCGATGAATCCCAACCGAATTCGAGCGAGCCGTCCATGATCACGCTGGCAGGGAACGCATTTCAGTCGGCGGCAACGCCGAAACCGCGGCACACCAATGTTCACCGGTATTACCGAATTCGGTGGGTTCGTATCACAATGTCAAGGAATGACTCACCGTATGGGCAGATGACGCCGCGCAGGGAACCCGGAAGGGCTGGTTAGCGACGATGGTAGACAAAAGTCTCGAATTCGGCCTGCTCGGGCCGTTGGAGATGACTGTTGACGGCACCATGGTGCCGTTGGGCACGCCCAAACAGCGGGCGGTGCTGGCCATGCTGCTGATGAACCGGAACAGCCCGGTCGGCGTCGAAAGGCTGATCACCGCCCTGTGGCAGGACGAGCCCCCGTCCGGCGCCCGGGCCAGCATCCACTCCTACGTGTCGAATCTGCGCAAACTGCTCAGCGGCGCGGGTATTGACCCGCGGGTGGTGCTGGCCGCGGCACCGCCGGGTTACCGGCTCACCGTCGACGAAAACAGTTGCGATCTGGGACGGTTCATCACGGAGAAGACCGCGGGCGTGCAGGCGGCCGCGCTCAGCAGGTTCGAGCAGGCCAGCCAGCACCTGTCGACGGCGCTGGCGCAATGGCGGGGACCGGTGCTCGAGGACCTGCGCGACTTTCAGTTCGTCGACACCTTCGCCACCTCGCTCGTGGAGGAGAAAATTCTCGTCCACACCGCGAAGGCAGAGGCCGAAATCGCTTGCGGACGTGGCGCCTCCGTGGTCAGCGACCTCGAGGTCCTGATCACCGAGCACCCCTATCGCGAGCCGCTGTGGGCCCAGCTGATCACGGCCTACTATCTGACCGACCGCCAATCCGACGCGCTGGCCGCGTACCGGCGGGTGAAGACGACACTGGCCGACGAGCTCGGGATCGACCCCGGCCCGACGTTGCGTGACCTGAACGAAAAGATCCTGCGCCAGGAGCCGCTGGACGCCAAGAAATCGGCGCGGACCACGGCGGTGGGCACCATCACCCTGCTGGACCAGCGCACCAAGGTCCCCGCCGGCAAGCCCGCCGCCTACCTGCACGAGGCGTCGGGTCGCAGTTACCCACTGCGCATGGCGGAGACCCGGATCGGGCGTCTCAGTGACAACGACATCGTCCTGGCCAGCGCCAACGTGAGCCGCCATCACGCCGTCATCGTCGACACCGGCACCAGCTACATCATCAACGACCTGCGGTCGTCCAACGGCGTACACGTGCAACACCAACGCATCCGCTCGGCGGCCACGCTGAAGGACGGCGATCACGTCCGAATCTGCGACCACGAATTCACGTTCGAGATCCCCCGGGGCTACAACAGCGACGCAGCAAACTGAATATTGTTGTCGTACAAGTTCTTTCGTAATAAATGCTGGCATGGTCAATCACCACAAGGCTTTTCGCCGGGCCGCACCGGTGTCGGTGGGCGACTCGCCCGCGCGGGGATCTCGCGATTTGTCACGCGTTCGGATGCGCGACGGCCTACCGTGATGGTTGCTAGTCGCGGTGGTTACGAGCGAGGATCTGCCCGTAATTGTTGATATCGTCGGCGGGTCTGCGGTCGGTTTGGAGGATCAGCGATGAGCGAGGAGCAGAACTCGCGGGTCGGGACGATGTTCGGGCCCTACCGCCTCAAGCGGCTGCTGGGCCGGGGCGGGATGGGCGAGGTATACGAAGCCGAGCACACCGTGAAGGAGTGGACGGTCGCGGTCAAGGTGATGACCGCGGAGTTCAGCCGGGACCCCGTCTTTCGTGAGCGGATGCGGCGCGAGGCGCGCACCGCGGGCCGTTTGCAGGAACCGCACGTCGTACCTATCCACGACTACGGCGAAATCGACGGCCAGATGTTCATGGAGATGCACCTCATCGAGGGCATCGACCTGGACGACATGCTCAAGCGGTTCGGACCGTTGACCGCACCGCGCGCGGTCGCGATCATCACCCAGATCGCCTCGGCCCTCGACGCGGCCCACGCCGCCGGCGTCATGCACCGCGACATCAAGCCGCCCAACATCCTGATCACCCGCGACGACTTCGCCTACCTGGTCGACTTCGGCATCGCCAGCGCCACCACCGACGAGAAGCTCACCCAGCTCGGCACCGCGGTCGGCACCTGGAAATACATGGCGCCCGAACGCTTTTCCAACGGCGAGGTAACTTACCGCGCCGACATCTACGCGTTGGCCTGCGTACTGTACGAGTGCCTGACGGGCACCCCGCCGTACCGCGCGGGCACCGCGGGCGAGCTGGTCCGGGCTCACACGACCGACGCCATCCCGCAGGCCAGCGCGGTCCGCTCGGGAATCCCCAAGGCTTTCGACGCGGTGATCGCGCGCGGCATGGCCAAAAAGCCCGAGGACCGCTACGCCAGCGCCGGTGATCTGGCGCTGGCCGCCCACGAGGCGCTCAGCAACCCCGATCAAGACCACGCCGACGACATCCTGCGCCGCAGCGTCGAGGCCACCCTGGCCGCCGAGATCAAGAGCGACCCTCCCCCGACCACTCCCGCCACGGCGCCACCGCCGCCCAGTACGCCGCCGGGGCCGTATCCGGGCCAGAGCTCCGGGCCGGTGCGGCCCACACCGACCGCCCGGCCCTGGGCACCCGAGAGCGGCCCGGTGCCGACTCCGAGCCAGCACCCCTCCGGCGCGCACTATTACCAAGGCACCAGCGGTAACTGGGGTGGCACGCCGCCGGGCGCACCCCCGCCCGCCGGGCCCACTACCTGGACGCTGGGACAGCCACCGCCGCCCAAACCCAAACGCAGCCCCTGGCCGATCGTGATCGGAGCGGTCGCCCTGGTCGTGGTCCTGGTGCTTGCCGCGATCGGCGTCTACCTGGCCACGAAGGAGGACGACAAACCCACTCCGCATCCCCCACCGACCAGCACCACCACCCCGCGCAAGACCACGACCACGACCACCCCCACCACCACGACACCCGCGCCCGGCGACCTGGAAGGCCAGCTGCTCAGCATGGTGCCCCCCGGCTACCCGAGCGGCGTGTGCACACCGGCCACCGCAAAACCCAACACCGTGTGGTCGGACGCGCTGGCGGTGGTCGACTGCGACCAGAACACCAACCCCGGCGGCCCGTCCAAAGCGCGCTATGGGCTCTTCCCCAATCCGGGTGTCCTCAAAGACGCGACGGACGCCGACATCAAGCTCCTGACGCTGGCGACCTGTCCCGGGGAAACCAACAACCCGGAAACCTGGCAGCACCCGAATGACCCGAAGGTCGACGTCGGCGTGGTCGCCTGCGGCACCTACAACAACCACCCCAACATGGTGTGGAGCAACCAGGTCAAGCTGCTGCTGTGCGACGTCTTCGGCGACCCCCCGACCATCGAGGAGCTGCACACCTGGTGGACCAAATACGGTGGCTGACCCGCGGCAGCTAAAGATCAACCAGCCCAACGGCATTGCCAGCAACCGCGCCCGAGGGCGCAATAACGCGAGGACCACGCCTGGATCAGCTATACAAGTGGTGGATGTGAGTACCGTTCTCGAGGCGGCTAGCTAACACAGCGGAGGCAATGCGTGGACGACAGGACCGACATGGTCACCACCATTCCCGGGCTACAACTGCGGGCGGGTGGGCGTACCTGGCAGGCCACCGCTGGCCGGTCCTGGAGCGTTGGCCGTGCGCACGAGGCCGACATTCAGCTGGAAAACCCGAGAGTGTCGCGCCAGCACGCGGTGCTACAGCCGACGCCCGCGGGTTGGGTTCTGGTCAACCGCAGCAACAACGGCATGTTCGTGAACGGGCGGCGAGTCCAGAGCCTGCCGATAACCCAGCCGATCACCGTCGTGCTGGGGTCGCCGTCCTCCGGGCAGTCGCTCGAGCTCTGCCCGATCGCCCCACCTCCGAGTCCGGCTCGGACCCAAACCGTCGCGCCGACGATGGGGTCGGTCGGCGAGACCACGGTGGCCCGGCCTCCAACCGCGGTCTACGCGATGGACCAGATAACCATCGGGATTGGCCGCGGAACAGACAACGACGTCGTGCTCGACGACTTGCTGGTCTCTCGCCACCATGCGGTGCTGCGCCGCTCCGGACAACAGTGGGAACTGGTAGATAGCAACAGCGCCAACGGAACCTACGTCAACGGTCACCGGATCGCGCGCGCGATCATCGGCCCGAACGACATCGTCGGCATCGGCCACCAGCTGCTGCACCTGTCCGGCGACCAACTCGTCGAATACACCGACACCGGCGACGTGTCCTACCAGGCGTCGAACCTGCGGGTGGTCTCCAACAAGGGCAAGGTGTTGGTGGCCAACGTCAGTTTCGCCCTACCGCAACGCTGCTTCATGGCGGTGGTAGGGCCAAGCGGCGCAGGCAAATCCACGTTGTTGAGCGCGTTGACCGGATTCCGTCCGGCCTCTAGCGGTGAGGTCCGATACGACAATCGCGACCTCTATCAGAACTACGCCGAGCTGCGGCACCGGATCGGCTTCGTGCCGCAGGACGACATCCTGCACACTCAGTTGACGGTGCGACGAGCGCTGAATTACGCTGCGCAGCTTCGCTTTCCGCAGGACGTATCGACCCGGGAACGAAGGCAGCGCATCGACGAGGTGCTGGGCGAGCTCGGGCTGGCCGCACATGCCAATCAACGGATCGACAGCCTGTCGGGCGGTCAGCGCAAGCGCACCAGCGTCGCACTGGAACTGCTGACCAAACCATCCCTGCTGTTCCTCGACGAGCCCACCTCGGGACTCGATCCGGGCTACGAGAAGTCCGTCATGCAAACGCTGCGCGCGCTGGCCGACGACGGTCGATCCGTCGTGGTGGTCACCCACAACACGGCGCAACTGAATCTGTGCGACCGGCTGCTCATCCTGGCGCCGGGCGGCCGGCTGGCGTACTTCGGTCCCCCGCAACAGGCTCTGAATTACTTCGGTTGCAACGACTTCGCCGACCTGTTCAACCTCCTCGAACACGACACCACGACCGACTGGACCGGCCGCTATGTCGCATCGCCGATTCACGGCGCCCTGACCGGACCGCACGCCACGCTGAAGGCCCCGGCTCCGGCCAGCCGTCCCGCGAAGGCGGTCGCCCAGCAGAGCGCCGTCGCCCAATTCGCCACGCTGTGCCGCAGGTATCTGGCGGTCATCGCCGCGGATCGCCAGTACGCGGTGACGCTGCTGGTCCTGCCGCTGCTGCTGAGTCTGTTCGCGCACGCCGTCCCCGGGGAGGCCGGGCTGTCGCTGACCAAGGCCATCGAAACGAAGTCCACCCAGCCCTCGCAATTGCTGGTGCTGCTGATCATCGGGGGCGCCCTGATGGGTTGCGCCGCCTCGATCCGCGAGATCGTCAAGGAACGGGCCATCTATCAACGCGAGCACGGCATCGGGTTGTCGCGCGTCGCCTATCTGGCCTCCAAAGTGGTGGTTTTAACGGCGTTGACCACACTGCAAGGGCTGATTCTGGGCTTCCTGGGGGTGGTCGGCCTGCCTCCCCCGGACCAGGCCGTCGTCCTGCCTTGGCCCAGAGCCGAAGTGGCGATGGCGGTCGTCGCCGTCACCGTGGTCTCGATGCTGATCGGTCTGCTGATTTCGGCGATGATCGGCAACGCCGACCGCGGCATGCCGCTGCTGGTGCTCGTCGTCATGGCCGAACTCGTGCTGTGCGGCGGCATGTTTGGGGTGAAGGGCCGCATCCCGCTGGAACAACTGGCGTGGCTATCGCCGTCACGCTGGGCCTACGCGATGGCCGCCTCGACCATCGATCTCGACGATCTGCGCCGCACCGCGGGCGGCGACGAAGACCCGCTGTGGGAGTACGACCCCGGCGATTGGTGGACGGCCGCGGCTGCCTGCGCCATCCAGGCGATCGTCTTGATCATCCTGATCGCGCTGCGACTCAGACAGCTTGACCCGCAACGCAAAGCGGCCAAGTGACGCTCGCCCCCCGGGGGCCGCGATCGAGACGGAGGCGTTCCGTCGGCGTTTGCCGTCGCCGAGCGGCGGGTCGGCCGCGCCCACCGTCGTGCGTGCTTGCCGGGCATTGCGGCCGACGGGTTTGCGGGGATTTTGTTGATATGGTCGGCGGGTCTGCGGTTGGTTTGGAGGATCAGCGATGAGCGAGGGGCAGGCCTCACGGGAGGGCTCGACGTTCGGGCCCTACCACCTGAAACGGCTGCTGGGCCGGGGTGGGATGGGCGAGGTCTACGAGGCCGAGCACACCGTCAAAGAGTGGACCGTCGCGGTCAAGCTGATGTCGGACCAGTTCAGCTCGGACCCCGTCTTTCGTGAGCGGATGAAGCGCGAAGCGCGCACCGCGGGCCGTTTGCAGGAACCGCACGTCGTGCCGATCCACGACTACGGCGAGATCGACGGAAAAATGTTCATGGAGATGCGCCTCGTCGAGGGCACCGACCTGGACAGCTTGCTCAAACGGTACGGTCCGCTGACGCCGCCACGCGCGGTCGCGATCATCACCCAGATCGCGTCGGCTCTGGATGCCGCCCACGCCGCCGGCGTTATGCACCGTGACGTGAAGCCGCCCAACATCCTGGTCACCCGGGATGATTTCGCCTACCTCGTCGACTTTGGCATCGCCAGCGCCACCACCGACGAGAAGCTCACCCAGCTCGGCACCGCGGTCGGCACCTGGAAATACATGGCCCCGGAGCGATTCACCAACGACGAGGTGACCTACCGCGCCGACATCTACGCGTTGGCGTGTGTGCTGCACGAATGCCTGACCGGAGCCCCGCCGTACCGCGCCGACAGCGCCGGTGTGCTGGTCAAGGCGCACATGAGCGATCCCGTCCCGCTGCCCAGCGCGGTCCGCGCGGGCATTCCCAAGGCTTTCGACGCGGTGATCGCACGCGGGATGGCCAAGAAGCCCGAAGACCGCTACGCGAGCGCGGGCGATCTGGCGCTGGCCGCGCATGAGGCACTGAGCACTCCCGACCAAGACCACGCGTCGGACATCCTGCGCCGCAGTCAGGAAGCGACCCTGCCCGGCAAGGACAAGCTCGAGCAGCCACCGACGATCGCGGGCACCGCAGCCGCGCCGCCCGTGCAGCGGCTTGCCGCACCCTCGCCGCCGCCGACGCCGACGCCGTATCCGCGTCCGAGCTCCCCGCCGGTGCCGCCGCACCACGCTCCGAGCCCGCGGCCCTGGGCGCCCGAGAGCGGGCCCGTCCCCACCCCGGGTCCGCCCGTCTCGGGCCCGCAGTATTACCAAGGCAGCAGCGGCAACTGGGGCGGCCCGCCATCGGGTGCCCACCCGCACGCGCAGCCCGTCGGCCCCACCCCGTGGAACCTGGGCCAGCAGCCGCCCAGACCCAAGCGCAATCCGTGGCCGATCATCGCCGCAGCCGCCGTGGTGCTCGTGGTCGTGGTCAGCGCGGTGGCTATCTGGCTGATCATTCCCGACCCCAAGCCGCCACCGGAACCGATTGCGTCCACACGGCTCAACTCGCTGCTGCTGAGCGCCTCGGATATCAACACCATCATGGGCGCGACGAACATCCAGCCCGGCAAGCCCATTACGTCGATGGGCACTTCCTCGATGACGGTGTCGATACCGGACTGCGAGGGCGCGCTGTACACGACTCAGGATCCGGTGTACGCCGGCAGTGGCTGGACGGGCATCTACGGCCTGGTGTCCGCCGAACCCGGCGACAACAACGACCACTGGGTCAACCAGGCGGTGGTGGCCTTCCCGACCGCCGACAAGGCCAAGGCGTTCCTGCAGGGCTCGCTGGACAAGTGGAAGAAGTGTGTCGGCCAGACGGTGACGGTGGACAATTCGGGCAAGACCTATCGGTGGACTTTCGCCCCCGTCCAAGGCAATTCACCGAAGATATCGGTGCTGCAGACCCAGGAGGGGGCCGACGGCTGGCAGTGTGAGCACGCGATGAGCGTGGCGAACAATGTGATCGTCGACGTCAACGCCTGCGGTTACCACATCAGCGATCAGTCCAGCCAGATCGCCGAAAAGATCGTCGACAAGGTGAACAACACCTAGCGACGCCAATACCTAAGCGGCGCTGCGGCATTAGCTTATTCGGGAGCCTATTCGGGAGCCTATTCGGGTAGGTCTGGCCCCTGGGCGCGCAGGTCGTCGACCGCCGACATCGCGTCGCGTAACTTGGCGAGCCATTCCTCGGTGTGTTCGCCGACGAGCTTGACCGACCACGCCAGAGCGTCGGCGCGAGACCTGGCGACACCGGCGTCCACCAACGTGTAGAGCACCTGGCGTTCCGGTTGCTTCAAGCGCGTCATCACCGGAACTGCGATGTGCGTGAACAGGATTCGCTCGCCACCGATCTCCAGGCCCCAGGAAACCTTGCGGCCGTAGCGATCCTGCGCCTCGTCGGCGATGCGCATCCGCTCCGAGCGGGTCTCCTCGCGGAACCGTGAGGCCCGGCCCTCGGCGCGCGCCTCGCTGTCTTCGGCCGCGTCCGCGAGCTTGCCGATGACAGTGATCTCCTCGCGGTCCACCACGACCGTCGGGTCGCCGTCGAACCAGCCTTCGGGCAGGCGTCCGGCGAACCATTCCGCCGCGCCGGTGGCATCGGGTTGCTGGGCTTGCTGCCAGCCCCCGGGGCGGCCGTACCGCCTAGAACTGTGATGGTGTGATTTCATGATTACATCATTACACCGTTGCACATGAAATGAAGACCGGTTCGCTCGCGGCGAACGGCAACCGGTCCTGGGCATGGACCGCAAAACCGTTGATATGGCCCGCTCACAGGCGTATTTTTGATCACGAAGCAGGCCCGGAAGCGGCCAAGTCAAAGCGCTGGCAGAGGGGAAGGAGCCGGCCGCGTCGGACCGTGTCAGACGCCCCCCAGCGCCGCCCGGGCCTGCCTAAACCTGTAACGGACTCAGTCGTTGTCACCGTCGCCGCGGCGCACCCGGAACAGCTTGACCTCATTCTTGACGCCCTTGAGGCGGCGTGCGCCCGCGAAAGACGCGGAAAACTCCAGGGTTTCGCCGACGGCCTCCCACACCGAGTCGGCGACCAGAACGGTGCCGGGGCGGGCCACGCCGGTGACCCGGCTCGCGACGTTGACCGGGCGGCCGAACCAATCACCGGCCCGGCTCACCGCCATCCCGGCGGCCACCCCCGCCCGCAGCCGGGGAAAGTCGTCGTCGGTATCGACCGTTTCGACAAGCTTCAGCACGACATCGAGCAAGGGCGCGGGCTCGGGACAGACGAACATCACCGCGTCCCCGATCGTCTTGATGAACCGGACCGGTGGGACCGTCACGTCCCGGGCCAGCCCCGCCAGCCGACTGGCCAGTTGCCCCAGCTCCTCGGGCGAGACCACCTCGCCCAGCTTGGTGAAACCGACCAGGTCGGCGAACGCGACGGTGACCTCGCGCGCGCCCGGCAACGGTTCGCCCGCGGCGCGCTCGGCGGCGTTGACCGCTTCGGTCTCCATCATGTGCCGAAGCTGCATGAACAGCATCTGCTCGATCATCGGTCCGAGCTGCGGCGCGATCTGGCCCACCAGCGCCTGGGATGCCTTGGCGATCTCCAGCTCGGTGGCTCCCGGGCGCATGATCGCCTCCAGCGCGGCATACCGCATCACCTCGGCGGTGTGCGAGAGGCCTTCGGCGAGCACCCGCACCACCAGCACGACCTGGTCGGGGTTGAGCCCCAGCTCCACGAAGCGCTGCGCGTAGGCGGCCGCTTCGCCGTCGGCGCGCATGTGGATCGACGCGTCCGGATCGTCCACCCGGGCCAGCCCGATCGCCCGCTGCACGCGCTGCAGCAGCGTCAGGTCGATGTGGTGTTGCTCGCTGATCTCGCGCGCCGACACATAGGTGCCGTCGTCTCCGATCAGGCGACGGCTGGCCAGCAGCAGCGGCGGATTGGTGGCCCGGATCTCCGCGGGGGTGACGCCCTGTCCCAGTAGCCAGGCGACCAGCTCGGCGCGTTCCCTGCGCGCGTCGCCGTCGAGTCCGTCGAGCAGATCGTCAATGTTGGCGTCGACCTCGTCGTCCACGTGGCCAACCTACAACGCCGGCGGGCGATGATGGCAGTGATGACCCCGCCGCTGCTGCATGGTTTCGCACCCGTCGTCGACGAGCGCGCCCGGGTGCTGATCCTGGGCTCGTTTCCCAGTGCCCAGTCGCTGGTGGCCCAGCAGTATTACGCCAATCCGCGAAATGCGTTCTGGCCCATCGCCGGTGCGCTTTTCGGATTCGACCCCGACGCGCCCTACGAGTCCCGGCTGACCGTTTTGCGATCCCGCGGGGTGGCGCTGTGGGACGTGCTGCGCAGCTGCCGCCGAGCCGGTAGTGCCGACTCGGCGATCGATCCGAAAAGCTTGGTGGTCAACGACTTTGCCGGGTTGTTCGCCGACTACCCGGGAATCGCCGGGGTTTACTTCAACGGCGCCAAGGCGGCCGAGATGTACCGCAGGCTGGCCCAGCCCGACGAGCGGATCGAGTTCCACCGGCTGCCGTCCAGCAGCCCGGCCCATGCCACCCGGCCCGGCGTCAAGCTGGCGGCCTGGCGCGAGATGTTGCGGCTATGACCCCGTCATGACACCGGCGGTCGGCGGTGCGCCCACGGTCGCGCCGCTTCGATCTGCGCGGACAGCGACAGCAGCGTCGCCTCGTCGAACGGCCGGCCCACCAGCTGTACCGACAACGGCAGGCCGTCGCCGTCGAAATCCCACGGCACCACCGCGGCGGGCTGACCGGTCGCGTTCCACGGAGCGAAGTACGGCACCTGCTGGGCGACCAGCAACAGCGTCGACACCGCGCCGCGGCGCCGGTACGCACCGATGCGCGACGGCCCTTCCGCGGTGCCCGGCGTGATCACGACGTCGACATCGTCGAAGATCGACTGAATCTTGGTGTTCATGCCTTCCTCGGCGGCCCGCACGGCTGCCATCCTGCGGTCCGAGAAGAACGACCCCATCCGCGCCAGCGTGCGGGTGCGGGACTCGAGCCGTTCCGGGTGAGCCTGCGCGTCGGCGTCGTCGCAGATGCCGCGCAGATAGCGCGGCAGGAAGTTCGTATAGAGCTGGGCCACTGGATAGTCGGGATCGGCGGTGATCACCTCGTGCCCGAGATCGCGCAGCAGCGCACCGGCCGCCTCGACCGCCGCCAGCTCTTCGCGACCGACCCGCTGCGGAACCGTCGGGATCTTGGTGCTCAACGCAATTCGCAGTTTGCCCGGATCGCGCGACGCCGCGGCGACGAACTCGCCCTCGGGTCCCGGGATCGTCGAGGTGATATCGAGAAACAGCGCCGCATCGGCCACCGAGCGCGCGATCGGGCCGTTCACGGAGAGGCCGTACCAGGCGTTGTCGTGCGGTTCCAGCGAGACGCGATCGCGGTGCGGCTTCAGACCGTACAGCCCACACCAGGACGACGGGACACGGATCGAGCCGCCGCCATCGGATCCCAACGCCAGCGGGGCCAGCCCGGCGGCGACCGCGGCGCCGCTACCCCCGCTGCTCCCGCCGGGGCTGCGCCCGAGATTCCACGGGTTGCGGGTCGCGCCGAACGTCAGCGACTCGGTGAACGGAAAGATCATCAGCTCGGGCACATTGGTCTTTCCGATGATGACCGCGCCGGCCGCGCGCAACCGGCGGACTACTTCCGCGTCGGAGGTCACCGGCGGACCGTGGCCGCCGCTGCCGCAGGCCGTCACCTCGCCCGCGACGTCGACGTCGTCCTTGATCGCGATCGGCACGCCCAGCAGCGGCAGCCGCTCGCCCGCGTCGAGCAGTTCCTGAGCGGCGTAGGCGTCCTCACGTGCGCTGTCGGCCAGCACCACGCGGTAACAGCGCAGGTCGCTGTCCAGCCGAGCGATCCGTTCCAGGTAGACCTCGAGCAGGTCGACAGCGCTGATTTCACCGTCGGCGAGCATCCGTGCCAGTGCGCCCGCACCGGCGAATGCGACATCGCGAGCGTCCACTGCGGCAGCGTAACCCTCGGGTCGGCCCGGCCAGTACGGTGGCGACATGTCCTGCGTGTTCTGTGCGATCGTCGCCGGGGAGGCTCCGGCCATCCGGATTTACGAAGACGACGACTACCTGGCGATCCTCGACATCCGCCCGTTCACCCGCGGGCACACGCTGGTGATCCCCAAACAGCACACCGTCGATCTGACCGACACCCCGCCGTCGACGCTGGCCGGGATGATCGCCATCGGCCAGCGGATCGCGCGCGCCGCCCGGGCGACCGAATTGGCCGACGCGACCAACATCGGGATCAACGACGGCAGTGCGGCCTTCCAGACCGTGTTCCACATCCACCTGCACGTGCTGCCCCGCCGCAACGGCGACAAGCTGTCGGTGGCCAAGGGGATGTTGCTACGCCGCGACCCCGATCGCGAGGCCACCGGGCAGATCCTGCGCGACGCGCTGGCACGCATCGACGCCAGTCAGTAGAACTGACTTCATGAGCAACCTCACCACCCTGGAGCGGATCTTTCTGGCTCCACTGCTGCGCGTTCACGACTCGCTCTACCGGAAAACCGACGGCCGGATCGGCCACCACATACCCGGCATGCCGGACAGCCTGCTGCTGCACACGATCGGCGCCAAGACCGGCCAGCAGCGCTCCTCCACCCTGAGCTACGCCAAGGACGGTGACTCGTACCTGGTCGTCGCGTCCTATGGAGGTAGCGACAGCGCGCCCGGCTGGTACCACAACCTGCGCAAGCGCCCGGAGTGCGAAATCAACGTCGGCTCGAAGCGCTTCGCGGTCACCGCGCGCAGCATCGGCCCCGATGACCCCGACTATGCGCGGCTGTGGCAGATCGTCAACAAGAACAACGCCAACCGGTACGAGGGCTATCAGACCCGGACGTCGCGGCCGATCCCGATCGTCGCGTTAACGCCTACCAAATAGCACTAACCTGCACAAAAGCACCAGCTAAGCCAACGGGGACGTTTATTCTGCCCTAGCACTGGTGAAGCCTCCATGCGTTCACCCGGGGGGACTGATCGGCTGGAGCGGCAATGAAGCGCTGGACGGGGATCCCGTGGCAGCGACTCGGGCTGTCCGCGCGCCTCGGGTGGCTCGTCGTCGCGGGATACGGCTGCGCCGGCCTGCTGATCGTCATCGCGGACGTCCGGAACCTGGAAGGCGCCTACGCGACCCGCCCGGTCGACGAGATCGCGCTGGCGGGGAGTCTGCTGTTCGGTTCGGCATGTTGTCTGCGAGCCGCGCGCTTCGCCGACGGGCGTCGAAGACTGGGCTGGCTGGCCATGGTGACGGCCCAGCTGGGCTGGGCGATCGGCGAGCTCATCTGGGCGTTCTACGACGTGCGCTCCCAGCTGGACCACGCATCGCACCCGGCGGCCGCCGAGATCGTGCTGCTGCTGTGGCCATTCGGCGCCATGACGTCCTTGGTGGCGCTGTCCAACGTGTCTCGGCACAGTTCGCGGCGGCTGGTGCTCGACGGCCTGATCCTGGTCACCTCGCTGCTCGTGGTGTCGTGGGTCTTCGTGCTGGAAAAGCAGCTGCGTGACACCACCGGGTCCCGGACCGCGACGGTCGCACAGGTGGTCAACGACGGCATCCTGCTGACGACGGCGATCCTGATGCTGTCCCGGGGCCGCCCCGGTGAGCGACCAAGCCGCAGCCTGGTGGCCGCCGGTATCGCGGTGATCAGCATTGCCGACATCACGATGGTGTTCGACACCGGGATAGGCAGCTATCACGTCAGCGATCTGGGCGACCTGGGCCGAGTGGCCGGACTGTGCATGATCACGCTCGGCGCCTTGGCCAGCGTCAACGAGACCACCCAGGTCTCGGCGTCGCGCAGCGAGGTGTTGTCGCGCACCCTGCTGTGGTTGCCCTACCTGCCGCTGGCGCTGGCCGCGGTCGTCGGATTCGGCGCCATCGTCCGGGCCCAGCACGGGGTGTTGACCGCTCTGCTGGGCATTCTCGTCGGCGCGGTGCTGGTCCGGCAATTCATCGCGCTCACCGAGAACCAGGAGCTGTTGTCGGCGGTCGCGCGGGAGGCGTTTCGGGACAGCCTGACCGGCCTGGCGAATCGGCCGCATTTCCTGCATCGGCTCGAAGACGCCGTCGCGGCTCGAAATGAAGACGGCGCACCGATAGCGGTGCTGTGCCTCGACCTGGACAACTTCAAGGCGGTCAACGACGGCCTTGGGCACCCGGCCGGCGACGAGCTGCTCATCCGGGTAGCCGGACGCCTCACCGCCGCCCTGCACGACAACGGCCTGATCGCCCGCCTCGGCGGTGACGAATTCGCGGTGCTGCTCGAAGGTTCCGTCGAAGAGTCCCAGGCCGCCGCGCAGGACGTGCTCGAGGCGTTCAGCGCCCCGATCGTGATCGACGGCGTGCCCGTCGCGGTGCGACCCAGCATCGGCTTCACCGTGGCCACGGCCGCGTCGACGTGCACCGTCGACCAGCTTCTCCGGCACGCCGACCTGGCCATGTACACCGCGAAACGGGAAGGCGGACACTGCGTCCGCAGTTTTGTGCCCGACATTCCGTTCTCCTATACATTCCCGCGGTCCACCGAGTCGGCGGTCTCGGCGGCCTCGGCGTTGCCGGCCAAACTGGCGGACTGGGTGCCCGTTTCGGCCGCCGTCTCGGGCGCCTCCGGCGCGCCACGCACCGCGGGGGCACACCCGAACACATCGATGCCGGCCGTCGCGGCGGACCCGCCCGAAGGCCCACAATGGGGACCGTTGCCAGTACGAATTGCTATGGCGTTCTTGGCAATTGGCGTGATCACCTTTACCGCGACCAGCCTGGCCGGACTCAATGCCAAAGACACCGCCTTCACCAATATCCTGTACGCGGCGTTGAACCTGTTGGCGGCCATGCTCATTGGAGCACGCGCCTATCGCGTCGCGGCCGATCGACTGGCCTGGTGGCTGATTGCGCTCGGTATGGCAAGCTCGGCCGTCGGCGACTTTGTCTACCTCTTGCGGGTGCCCGACGGGCAGTCGCCCTCGGTGGCCGACGCCGAGTATCTGGCGTTCTACCCATTCGTCTATCTCGGGCTGCTGCTGCTCGTCCGGGCACGCCTGGCCGCCGTACCGATCCCGATCCGCCTCGATCCGCTGGTATGTGGTTTGGCCATGGCCGCACTGGGTGTGGCGCTGCGGGCCGGACCCTTCCACGCGGCGGCGACCCGGACGCCGGACACCGTCTTGGTAGGACTGCTCTACCCGTGGGGAGATCTGGTGCTGGCGGCCCTGGCCGCCGGCATGCTGCCAGTAGTGGGTTGGCGCAACGAATTTCGCTGGCTCTTACTGGTGGCCGGGCTGGTGGGATTTGCGCTCGCCGACACGGTTTATCTCTTCGAGACGGCCGCGGGCTCCTACCGGGTCGGCACCACGCTGGATGCCGCCTGGCCCGCGGCGTCGCTACTGGTGGCCATGGCCAGCTGGGCGCCCGCCGCGTCGGTACCGCCGGCACTCAAGCGAGGATTCGGCTCCTACGCCGTGCCGGTAGCGTGCACGGCAGTCGCACTGAGCGTGATCATCTTGGACGAAAACTCGCGACTGGCAACGGCTTTGGCGGCTTTGAGCCTGGTTACGGCCGCCGTGCGGTTTTCGCTGACGCTGCGCGACGTCAGCATGATGGCCGAAAGTTACAAGCACGCCATGACCGACGAGTTGACGACGTTGCCCAACCGGCGGTCACTGGCCACCGCGCTGACGTCGATGTCCGACTCCCCGTCGGCAGAGCTCGACCCGGCACTCAAGACGCCGTCACGCAAGGCGTTGCTGTTGGTGAAGCTGTACGAGATCGACGAGATCAGCGACTCACTCGGCCGCCATTTCGGTGCCGAGCTGTTGCGCCATATCGCCGACCGGCTTGCCACGACCGTGCGCCGCGAGGATCTTCTGGCGCGGGTGACCGATGACGAATTCGCGATCCTGCTGACCGAGGGATCCGACCTGACCGGCGCCCGGGCCCAGGCGGGCCGCTTGCTCGAATCCCTAAGCGAGCCATTCGCATTGGACGCAATCACGGTGCGAGTCGATGCGCGCATCGCCATCGCGCTGTGCCCGGACCATTGCGAGCATCCGCAGGACCTGCTGAGTCGCGCCGAGGCGGCGATGCCGCACGCCAAATCCGCTCTGGGCAAGATCGCGGTCTACGACTCGGCGTTCGAGTTGCACCGCGACACCGACCCCAACCTCGTCGAGGAATTGCGCGCCGCGCTGTTCGAGGGTGAGGAGCCGACGCTGTATTACCAGCCCAAGATCAACACCAGCGACGGAAGCGTGCACAGCGTCGAGGCACTGCTGCGGTGGGACCACCCGACCCGCGAGGTGCTGCTGCCCGAAGAATTCCTGCCCGCCGCCGAACGAGCCGGGCTGATGCGCAAGATCGCTGATCGCACACTCAAACTCGCTCTCTCACAGATCCAGTACTGGCGCGAAAAGGGTGTCACATCGTCGGTCGCGGTGAACCTGGCGACGACCAACCTGCTCGACCTCGAGCTGGTCGGCTCGATCGAAAGGCTGCTGTG
The DNA here is from genome assembly GCF_059812735.1 of Mycobacterium sp. NGS40. NCBI lineage: Bacteria > Bacillati > Actinomycetota > Actinomycetes > Mycobacteriales > Mycobacteriaceae > Mycobacterium > Mycobacterium sp. NGS40. Next base: position 190,749 of record NZ_JCALDG010000012.1, on the reverse strand, counting down.
GGCACGCGGTTTGCCCGCCGACGCCCTGATCGTCGAGATCACCGAAAGCGCCCTGGTCGACTCGGCGCGGTCGCGTAACACCGTAGCCGAGTTGCAGCGCCTGGGGGTGCGCGTCTCGCTGGACGACTACGGCACCGGCTGGTCGTCGTTGGCGCGCTTGCAGGATGTCTCGGTCGACGAATTGAAGCTCGACCGCATTTTCGTGGCGCGGCTGGCCCAAGACGCGCGCTCGGTCGCCATCGTGCGGTCGACGGTGGCGCTGGCGGACAGCCTGGGCGCGGACCTGGTGGCCGAGGGAGTCGAAGATGAGGTCACGCTGAGCGCCCTGCAGCGATTCGGCTGCACGATCACCCAGGGGTTCGTACACACCCCGCCGTTGCCGCCGGCCGAGCTCGAGGAATGGATCAGTCACAATGTGCCCCAACAGAATCCGAGAACGTCGGAGCAGGCCGGGGTAGCCGACTAGAACAGCTCCTTGGCCAACAGCTCCAGCGTTGCCACCCGGCCCGGCGCGGTGGCCGGGTCGGTGCCGCGATGAGCCGACGCGACGGGGTTCACCATCACCTCGTCGACCCCGAACTGCCCGGCCAGCGCTCGCACCTGCTCGGCGGCCTGGGCCGGAGTGCCGAGGACGGCACGCGCCAACCCGCTGTCCACGATGTGCTGCTGAGCCGGCGTCAGTTCGGCCACCTCGGCCTCCTCGACCAGCGGGACCGGGCCCAGCGGCTGTCCGGTCCGCAGCCGAGCCATCATCTGCAAGTTGGGCAACATCAATGCCGTTGCCTCTTCCCGTGTTTCGGCTACGGCGGCGTTCACCGTCAAGAACGTCACGGGCTCGGCGGTCAGTGCGCTGGGCTCAAATCGCGTGCGGTAGATTTCGAGCGCCTCTTCGGTTCCGTTGCCGGAGAAGTGATGTGCGAACACATACGGCAGCCCCTTGGCCGCCGCCAAACGCGCCGAGTACATCGACGAGCCCAACAGCCACAACCGCGGTTCGCTCGCCGCGGCCGGCGTGGCCTTGAGCCGGTAGTCGCCGGAGCGCAACGGAAGCAGCACGCCGCGCGCACTCATCAACGCCGCGACGTCGTCGAGGTATTCGGGAAAGTTCTCGATGTCGCGATCTTGCTCGGCTGCTGAGCGGGCACCGCGCAACGCGTACGACGTGACCGGGTCGGAGCCGGGCGCCCGTCCGATGCCCAGGTCGATTCGGCCCGGCGCCGCGGCTTCCAGCAGGGCGAACTGCTCGGCGACGGCCAGCGGCGCGTGGTTGGGCAGCATGACTCCGCCGGATCCCAGCCGCACCCGCGAGGTCTGGGCGGCCAGGTAGGCCAGCAGCACCGGCGGGCTGGTCGCGCCGACCGAGGGCATGTTGTGGTGCTCGGCGACCCAGTAGCGGGTGTAGCCCAGCCGGTCGGCGCTCTGCGCCAGCTGCACGGTAGCGGCCAGCGCGTCACCGGTCGACTGGTCGGTGCGTACCGGGACGAGATCGAGGACGGAAAGGCGCACGATGGCCTCAACGCATTCGGCGCGGGGTTCGTTCCCGGCTAGTAGTTGCTCGGCGTAATCGAATTCACGACGGCCTCGAACTGCTCCTGCGAGATCGGGGCCCCGCCGGGAATGTTGTCGGTGGCCAGGAACTGGGTGCGCTCGGTATAGCCGTGAAAGCGCTTGAAGTAGTTGGTGAAGCCGACCCCGTGGTCGACCCAGTCGCCCTGGCTGACCCGCTTGAGCTCGCCGGCCAGGATGTAGGCGCCCAGCAGCGCGACACTGGTCCCCTGGCCCGACAGCGGCGAGCAGCAGTACGCCGCGTCGCCGACCAGCGCCACCCGGCCGATCGACCAGTGATCCATCACGATCTGCGCCATCTCGTCGAAGTAGAAGTCCGGTGCGTCGCGCATGTACTTCAGCAGTTGTGGGCGTACCCAGCCGTCGCCGGCCATCCGCTGCTCGACCTCGGCGAATTGGGCTTCGATGTCGCGGTAGTCCAGCCGCAGTTCGGTGTCCATGAAGCCCAGCATGGCGCGCGCCTCGGTGTTGTTGCGGGCGCTGTAGACCCCGGCCATCGTGGTGTCGCCGTAGTGCCACATCTGCCAGAAGTCCAGATTCAGGAAATTGGGCACGGTGAAGATCGCGGCGTGCGTGCCCAGCCGCTTGATGAATCGTTCCTCGGGACCGAAAACCAGTCGGCGCACATTGGAATGCAGACCGTCGGCGCCGATCACCAGGTCGAAGCTGCGCGCGGGTGCACGTTCGAACGTCACATCGACGGCCAGGCCGCGGTTCTGCAGACCGGTGATGCTGTCGTCGAAGAGGTACTCGGTCGCGGGCTGCGTTGCCTCGTAAAGCAACTCGACCAAATCGTCGCGCAGCAGCTCGATGTCCGGGTTGTCGATGGGGCCACCGGTCGGCGTCGATTCGGTGTCGCGGGAGAGCTCGTTGCCGTCGCGGTCGACGACCGAGGAGCCGCGAATGCCCGTCTTGCGATCGGCGGCGGCGGCCAGCAGACCCATGCGGTCCAGCACCGTCAGCGCCGGACCGCGCACATCGATGGCCTGTCCGCCCGGGCGCAGGCCTGGGTGGCTCTCCACAACGGTCACCGAATAGCCATGCCGCCCAAGCCAATACGCCAACGTTGTACCGGCGACGCTGGCCCCGGAAATCAGTACTTTAACCATAGAAGGTCACTTAATCCCTGCCAGCTTCTTGGCTTCAATGAAGATATCGTCAAGCATTGCCGGAGTCAGCCTACCGGTGAACATGTTTTGCTGGCTGGGGTGGTAGCAACCCAGCAAACGCACGCCCGACGGTAACTCGGCGACGGCACCGTGGCCGAAGCGCGGCTTGGGCGTTGCTCGCATCGCGGTGACACCCGGCAGCCGCAGCGCGATCTGCCAGCCGAACCCGCCAAGGGCGACGATGGTGCGCACGTGCTCAGCCACCAACCGCCATTCGGCTTCCAGCCAGGGCCAACACGTGTCACGCTCGGCCGGGGTCGGGGCGTTGGCCGGCGGCGCGCATCGCACCGGGGCGGAAATGCGAACCTGCTTGGTGTGCAACCCATCTGCGGCGTCCACGCTGGTCGGCTGGTTCACCAGCCCGGCCCGATACAGGGCGGCGTACAGCTGGTCGCCGGAGCGGTCGCCGGTGAACATCCGCCCGGTTCGGTTGGCGCCGTGCGCGGCCGGCGCCAGCCCGACGATGAAGATTCGCGGCCGTAGCGATCCCCATCCCGGCACCGGCCGGCCCCAATACGGCTGGTCGGCGAACGCACGCCGTTTGGCCACGGCGACCTCCTCCCGCCAGGCGACCAGACGCGGGCAGGCGCGACAGACGCTGACCACGGCGTCCAGTTCCGGCACCGAGCCGGCCGCGCCGGCCAGCGCCTGGACCTGTGCCGCGTCGGCGGCCTTCGGGGTCCCCGGTTCGGCCGGATCGCCGGGCCATCCGGTGCCGGGCAGCACCGGCGAATCGAAGGCCAATCCGGTATTCGGATGAACAAGCACATGAACATCCTGCATTCAGCCGACAGGAGCACGAAATTCGGTGGCTGCCGCGATCGCTTTGGGGTTAGATTCTCCCGGCGATATTTATGACACATTCCAGCCGAGGTCCGGCACTTCTGATCCTGTTCGCCACGCTGGTGGCGACCGCGGGTACCGGCATTTCGCTGGTCGCTTTCCCCTGGCTGGCGCTGCAGCACCGGGAGAGCGCAGGCGACGCGTCGATCGTGGCAGCGGCGATGACGGTGCCGCTGGTGCTCTCCACGCTGGTCGCCGGGACCGCGGTCGACTTTTTCGGGCGCCGGCGCATTTCGCTGGTCTCCGATTGGTTGTCCGGCATGGCGGTGGCCTCGGTTCCGGTGATCGCCTGGCTATTCGGGGCGAATGCGCTCAATGTCGCCGAGCTGGCCGTATTGGCATTTCTTTCGGCCGGATTCGACCCCGCCGGGACAACGGCGCGCCAGTCGATGCTGCCCGAGGCCGCCGCGCGGGCCAACTGGTCGCTGGACCGCACCAACAGCGTGTACGAGGCGATTCTCAATCTGGCTTACATCGTGGGTCCGGGTATCGGCGGTTTGATGATCGCCACGGTCGGCGGCGTCAACACGATGTGGATCACCGCGGGCTGTTTTGGGTTGTCGTTCATCGCAATTGGGGTGCTGCGGCTCGAGGGCATCGGCAAGCCGCATCACGCCACCCGGCCCGACGGGTTGGTGTCCGGCGTCGCCGAGGGTTTGCGTTTCGTCTGGAACATGCGCGTGCTACGCACGCTCGCGTTGGTCGATCTGGTTGTCACGGCGCTGTATCTGCCGATGGAAAGCGTGCTGTTTCCCAAGTACTTCAGCGATCGTCACGAACCCGCGGAGTTGGGCTGGGCGCTGATGGCGCTCGGGGCCGGCGGCGTGGCGGGTGCCCTCGGTTATGCCGTGCTGTCGAAGTATCTGCGGCGGCGCACGGCCGTGCTGACCGCGACGCTGACGTTCGGTGCCGCGTCGGTCGGGATCGCGTTCCTGCCGCCGCTGCCGGTGATCCTGGTGCTGTGCGCGCTGACCGGCTTGGTATACGGGCCGATCCAGCCGATCTACAACTACGTGATGCAGACCCGGGCTCCGCACCATCTGCGCGGCCGGGTGGTCGGGGTGATGACGGGGCTGACCTTCGCCGCGGGCCCGCTGGGCTTATTGGTAGCCGGTCCGCTGGCCGACGCCGCCGGGCTGCGGGTCACGTTCCTGGCGTTGGCGGTGCCCATCATCGTGGTCGGCCTGATCGCCTGCGCGCTGCCGTCGCTGCGCGAACTCGATCGCGCGCCGGAGTTTGCTGAGGATTCCGCGCCGTAAAATCGGCACGTGAGCACCACAGTCAATGAAGACATGCTGGCCGGCCTGATCGCCGATCTACCGGACGGGATGGTGGTCACCGACCCGACCATTACCGACGGCTATCGCCACGACCGCGCCTTCGATCCGGCGGCCGGCACGCCGCTGGCCGTGGTGCGGGTGCGCTGCACCGAAGACGTGCAGAAAGTGTTGCGCTGGGCCACCGCCCACCGGGTGCCCGTCGTGCCGCGCGGGGCCGGCACCGGCTTGTCGGGCGGGGCGACGGCGCTGGCCAACGGGATCGTGCTGTCGACCGAGAAGATGCGCGACATCACCATCGACCCGGTCACCCGGACCGCGGTATGCCAGCCCGGGCTGCTCAACGCCGAGGTGAAGAAGGCCGTCGCCGAGCACGGCCTGTGGTATCCGCCGGACCCGTCGTCGTATGAAATCTGCAGCATCGGCGGCAATATCGCCACCAACGCCGGCGGCCTGTGCTGCGTGAAATACGGCGTCACCACCGACTACGTGCTGGGGATGCAGGTGGTGCTGGCCGACGGCACCGCGGTGCGGCTGGGTGGTCCGCGGTTGAAGGACGTCGCGGGGCTGTCGCTGACCAAGCTGTTCGTCGGCAGTGAAGGCACGCTGGGCGTCGTCACGGAGGTGACGCTGCGGCTGCTGCCCGCGCAGAACACGTCGAGCGTCGTGGTGGCCAGCTTCGCCTCGGTGGAGTCGGCCGTCGACGCGGTGCTGGGCGTCACGTCGCGGCTGCGGCCCGCAATGCTGGAGTTCATGGATTCGGCGGCGATCAACGCCGTCGAGGACATCTTGCGCATGGACCTGGACCGTGGGGCCGCCGCGATGTTGGTGGCCGGCTCCGATGAGCGCGGCCGCGCCAGCGGCCAGGACGCCGAACTGATCGCCTCGATATTCGCCGAGAACAAGGCAACGGACGTTTTCACTACCGACGATCCGGCCGAGGGCGAGGCGTTTGTGGCCGCGCGCCGGTTCTGTATCCCCGCCGTCGAGGCCAAGGGTTCGCTGCTGCTCGAAGACGTCGGGGTGCCGCTTCCCGCGCTGGGGAAGCTGGTGACCGGGATTGCCCACATCGCCGCGCAGCGCGACCTGATGATCTCGGTGATCGCCCACGCCGGCGACGGCAACACCCACCCGCTGATCGTGTTCGACCCCGCCGACGCCGCGATGGCCGCGCGCGCCCAGCTCGCGTTCGGCGAAATCATGGACCTGGCAGTCGGATTGGGTGGCACCATCACCGGCGAGCACGGGGTGGGCCGGCTGAAGCGGCCCTGGCTGGACGGCTACCTCGGACCCGAGGTGATGGCGCTCAACCAGCGCATCAAGCAGGCCCTGGACCCGCTGGGCATCCTCAACCCCGGCGCGGCGATCTAGTTCTGCCGGTCGGCGTGCTCGTTGAGTGTGCGTCCTGGGCGGTGAGTGTGCGCTCCCCTGTCATGCGACTCACTCGTGAACTGGCGCGATCTGGGATGTACCGAACTTTGTCATGGGGAATCCGTCTCAAAGACTTGTCATTTTTGCCGACATCCGGTTGGTCGGCAGCGAACCGCAGCTTCGGCACTACCAGGCCGGAAGTGACAGCGCCGTTTCGTCAGAGTTGTTAATTGCCAACATCTTTGGAGAGACCCCAGAGTCACGCAACCTAGGCGCGATCTCGACAACCATCAGGCGTTACTCGCCCGCGTTGTCGATAGCTTCGCTCGTACTAATTGCGTTGTAGATGTACTCCCACCGCGCAGCTGTGCGGGGTGGTTCGCCACGAAATCTGATGGCTTTGAGCATCTCAAGATCCGCAGCGGGCAGCCCACGGCGATCAGCGAACTCCCGCAAGCCTTCTGGCGTCGGCCGATCGGGCGTTTCGATCAATAACCGGCGCCCAAGTAGATCGGACATCGTCACGCCAAGCTCTCGAGCGATTGCGTACAGCGTCTTAGCTGACGGTCTTCGAGTTGGTTGGCCCAAGCGGTCACTGTTTTCCAGCGCAGATAGATAGCCCTTGCTCATTCCCGCGCGCTCAGCGAGTTGACTTAGGCTGATGCCCTTGTCAGTGCGGAAGCGCCGGATTCTCTCGCCGATGCCATCGGCGCCGGCTGCATTTGCGTGGCCCTCGGCGTCACCGACCAAGGTGTGTTCCATTCCTGCTTACTTGGGTGATGAGTGCTCGCACTTCCATCTGGGCGTTCCCATCGTTGTCAAAATAGTCGAAGCGCCGTGCATTGACGTGCACCCACCCAAGGGGACTTCTTGTCAACTCGTCGAAGTAAAGCGTCTCATCAACGACCTCACCCCGCTGCGCGCGGTCAAAAACTCCTCCTTCACGTGCGGACTTATGCTCGGGGACATAGTTCCATCCGGCACCGCCGAAGCAGGATCGGACGCGGAGCTTTGGCACACCAAGCGGATCTCGCGGTTTAGTCGCCACCGCAAGCCTCACCAACATCGTCTTCGCCGGGTTCAGAGAACAGACTCTGGCCGCGGTGGCAATTCGGCTCGCGTCGTATCGCTCGGCCAGGTCATACACCAAATCCCAAGTGACCTTCTTGCCCGCCAAGTCATCGAGAAACTCGGTTCTTGGGAACAACATCTCCGCAGCGCCCCGATCGCACAGGGCCTCTAAGCGCGTATCAGAAACGACACCCAAAGTGGGGTCGCCGGGATCACAGCGATACGCACGTTCCTCCACATAAAAGCCCTTCATGTATGTGTGTAGCACCTCATGAAAGACGGTGAACCGCCGCCGCCCGGGAGAGTCGCTTCGCCGCACGCTTATCACTAAGCCCGAATCCCCAGGCGCGATGTAGCCAGCCCATGGTTGGTCAGCCTCCTTGATGTCGGAGATACCGCGATACGAAGCCACGATGCGGTGATCGACCGGAACGGCGAGCTCAAGGTCGCGCAGGGTGTCTTGCACCATTGCGACTACGACCGCGTCGTCGGACATCGCTGACGACACAGCGCGCACCTGCTCAAAGTCAGACAGCATGGCCTCTCCGTTCTCGCTACACCATAGCGCGTTCGCTTAAGAGAACGGCGCGTGTTAGGGTGTTCCCGAAAGGGAACGGTTATCTGATTAAAACGAACAGGCCCACAGGTAACCATCTGAACCCGACCAGCTAGCGGCACAAACCGCACGCGAAAAGGGGAACACAAATGAACGCTACTTCGAAGATCACCATCTGGATCGATGGGAATCCGCATGAAATCCGACCTGGCCGTCACAGTGGCGCCGATCTGCGCGCGATCTTATCGCCACCAGCTGTGGACCTGTGGCTCGATGTTGACGACGCGCAGGATGAAGCCATCGCCCTTGACGCAGTTATAGCGGTGACGGCAAACATGCGGTTCTTTACCAGCAAGCTCATCACTATTTACCTGGACGGCGCGGCCTACCGCGTACCAGCCGGGGTCATCACCGAGAAGGAGTTGCGGGCACTCCCGAAAACTCCCGTCAGTGAAGACTTCACGCTATTCGAGGACATCACCGACGCGCTCGATCGCCGCTTGGCCGACAATGAGATCGTCGAAATCCACGACGGCTCAAGGTTCATCGCGGTTGCGCGGCACCACCACGACGACATCTCCATCATCGTTAACGGCACCCCTCGGACAGTGCGCAAAGGGCTGATCTCGTTCGAGACGCTAGTGGAGATGGAGTTTCCAACTCCGGTCGGCCCCAACCCCGACTACACCGTCACCTACCGAGCAGGTGACCCCCGACACCCCGAAGGAACGCTGGTCGAAGGCCAGTCCATCAAAGTACGAGAAGGGATGATCTTCGTTGTCACAGGCACTGATCGGTCGTAGTCCCGACCTCTCAAAACTCCGCGCCGACGGTTATGACATCACCACTCGGGGCCCGTTCCTAGTGGTCCGAGACGTCCCATACCTCAACGGTGCCAAGGACATCGTCCGCGGCACCCTCGTCAAGGCGTTGACGCTCAGCGGTGATGTCGCCGATTACCAAGGCGACCACACGATCTTCCTCGCCGGCCCCGCCCCGCACGACGCGGCCGGCAGCCCGCTGGCCAGCGTGATCAACTCAAGCACTCGACAACAGCCACTGCCTGATGTCGTCGTCGACCACACCTTGTCGAAGAAGCCACCCAGGGGCTACGCGGACTACTACGAGCTGGTGACCACCTACGTCGCCCTCCTATCAAAGCACGTCGCCGCCGTAGACGAATCAGCCACTGCCCGTACGTATCCTGCCGTTACACCAGATAAGGAGGACAACAGCCCATTCATTTACCTCGACACAGCGTCTGGACGCGCGGGTATTGCTGCAGTCAACGACAAGGTCTTCGGGCAGCGAATTGCGATTGTCGGACTAGGCGGGACCGGGGCCTACATTCTCGACCTTATCACGAAGTCGCCGATCGCCGAGATTCACCTATTCGACGGTGATGTCTTGATGCAGCACAACGCGTTTCGTTACCCGGGAGCGATCCCCTTGGAGGTTGTTGCCGCGAAGCCTCATAAGGCAACCTACTTCGCCGAACGCTACGCCGCCTTCCGCCATGGCGTGATCGCGCATCCGATCTATCTCAGCGACGAAACGGTAGGCGACCTGAAGGGATTCGATTTTGTGTTCCTCGCGATTGACGACAACCCAAGTCGCGCAACGATCACCGCCTATCTCGACGCCATCAACACCAGCTACATCGACGTCGGAATGGGGCTGTTCGTTGCAAACGACACAATCGGCGGGCAGCTCCGTATCAGCAGCATCTTGCCCTCCTACCGAGAACGATTCGGCGACGACCGCAAGCGGCTGCCGACCCGAGCACGCGGAGAGGACATCTACGACCAGAACGTCCAGATCGTCGACCTCAATGCGCTAAATGCGTGCTTGGCCGTTGGACGCTGGAAACGATACGCGGGCATCTACGCGGATCTGAGCCATGAGCACCATACCGTGTACACCGTCGACGGCAACACCACGATCAACGAAGATCGCTGATGCCACCCGTCGAGCGCTTCGCGCACCAGTTCGTCGAGTTCATACCCTCAAATCCCGACGAAGGCGTCATCTACGTCTCACTGGAGTACCGAACCATCGTTCACCTCTGCGCATGCGGCTGCGGCACCAAGGTTGTCTGCAACCTGTCGCCCACAGCGTCTGCGATGACGTTCGACGGAGAGAGCATCACTATCAACCCCTCGATCGGTAACTGGAGCTTCCACTGTCGATCGCACTACTTCATTCGGCAGGGATTTGTTGCCTGGATACCAGCGAACACAGACCAACGAACTGGCGACGAAGACTTCTCAGCTGCGACCAAAGCTTCATGGCTTCAACGCTTTCGGCGGTGGTTGCACCTGCACAATTGACGTCGCACACGCCCCGTGACGATCTGTTCGCTTACCAGCGCGGATGCGCCACGGTGACTCAGAGCGGCGATCGCTCGCGCTCCGAGACGATCGTTCGGAGCCACACTTCCAGCGGGCGGATGGCGCGGGGCAGGCCCGAGCGCGAGCTCAGGTGCTCCCTCAGCAACGCCGACGGGAGATGCGGCTTCACCTTGCCGGACTTTCTGTTCGTGGAGTTCCAGCCCTTGGAGCCGAGCCACGAGGCCATCTCCTCCTTACCCGCGGCTCCTTCCGCGTACCTCGCCGCGGTGGCCCTGTCGAGCTGCCTCTCGCCGTCTGGACCGAGCTTCTCGGCGAGGCGTTTCTGCCCGATGGTGTCGAGTAAGAGACCCTCGAGGTCGGATGCCAGCACGAATGCGTCCCACGCGGCCAGCTTGGTGTTTATCTCGGCCTGTTGTTCCAGCGCCGCCGTCAACGTGGACACATTATTGTCTGCCAGACCGCGCAGCTGCGACAGGTCGTCCTGCGACGGCCGAGGATCCCCCGCCTTCAAAATTTCCAGCAGCTTGCGCTTGCCGTTCTCGCCAGCCTTATGCACCCCGTCCTTATCGGTGATGATGTACGCCCGCACCCCAAAAAGCTGGGCGAGTCGGACTAGATGGGGGATGTTGTCGATACTCGACGCCTCGATCACGGTAATGCCCATTGCGTAGTGTCCGCCGGCCCCTCCCGTGATCCTCTCGAGCAGGTAGTCAATTAGCAGCTTGTCGCCGTGCCCCTCGACGAGGATCACCGCGTTCGCGAACACCAACTCGCTGTTGGTCGCGTCGCAGTACCTCGACAGTCGCCCCTCCTCTGCCTCCGACAGCTCCTGGCGCCTTGCCTCATAATTCATCCCGGACGGACTCAAGGGCAGTCGGACGATACGGCGGACGGAGAAGGAATCCACCAGTACCGGACTGTGAGTCGTCACAAGGAGCTGCGCGTCGCTGGAGATGTCCCGCAGGATCTTCGCCATCGCCCGCTGCGTCTGCGGATGGAGGAACGCCTCGGGCTCCTCGATTACGAACACCACCCTGCCGGCCGTCTGGTTGCTACGCGACGAGACGTATCGGAGGATACCCAGCACCATCGCGGACTGGAACCCCGTTCCGCGCTCGGCGATGGAGACCTCGATCTCGTCCCTGCTTGTGATGACGGCTTCCTTGAGCATGCCGCGCAGCGCATGCCGAGAGTCCGGCAGCTTGATGCCCAAATCCCGCTCTCGGAACGGCAGTTCTGAGGCGACCGCCTCCATCGAGTCACTCAGCACCCTGTGCACGAGTTCCTCGAACGGAGCGATCACGTCTTCAAACTCCTTCTGCAGCTGCGTCTTCCGGGAACCGCCCGAGCGCACCAGGACGCCTTCAAGGGTCTCGTGCAAACGGAGTAGCGACTGGTCGTTCTCGCCCTGGCCTGTCTCGCTCACACGCACAGACGGGATCTTGACGAAGCTAAAGGACTCCAGCACCCGTTCGTAGATGTCGCGGGCACGCGGTGACTTGCGGCTCGCGTGGTAGCTGATCGTCCCGCCCCGGGTACAGGAGATCTTGACCCAGAAGGTTCCGTTTCTCACGACCGCGTCCGAGAAGAACTCCGCCTCGCCCTCGGTGAGGCCGCCGAACTGCACCTGAATGCTCGACATCATGCGCGGGCCGCCGTGAACGTAGTAATCATGCAGGGGCTTCAACCGCTGGAGATCAGCACTCGACGGATCCGCAAAAAACGTTTCAAGTACACGGAGGAGCGAGGACTTACCGGCGTTGTTCGGACCCGCGATGAGCTGCAGCTCGGAGTCGACCTCGACGCTCAGCTGCTCGAACCCCAGAAGTCGCTCGACGTCCACACGATCTATATGCACGTCGCTCAACCTAATTGCGGAGCACGGCGGGAGAGGCGTCTTGCATTAATCCGTTCCACCCGATGGACCGGGCCAGCTTCGCTGCTGCGCCGGGCAGTCACTCAATTGGTACTGATTACACCGATGACCCCCAACCGCAGACCCCGCCAACGTTGGAGTTGTCCAAACGCTCTCGATTTGGACACGGTGGACAAACCATCTGGGACTAGGACAAACCTGCTGCGATCCCACACAGCGGTTGACATCTAGCACTCATTGTCGTACGAATGAGACATGGCAGCAGTTATGTCTCATAACGCACCGGTCATGTTCGCGCTCGCCACCGCCGATACCTGGCCGAACCCATGGCCGATGTACCGCGCGCTGCGCGACCACGACCCCGTCCATCACGTGGTGCCCCCCAAACATCCCGAGCAGGACTACTACGTGCTGTCCCGGCACGCCGACGTGTGGGCGGCGGCGCGCGACCACGAGACGTTCTCCTCGGCCCAAGGCCTGACGGTCAACTACGGTGACCTGGAAATGATTGGGCTGCAAGATAACCCGCCGTTCGTGATGCAGGACCCGCCGGTCCACACCGAGTTTCGCAAGCTGGTGTCGCGCGGGTTCACACCTCGCCAGGTGGAGGCGGTCGAGCCCAAGGTTCGGCAATTCGTCGTGGAGCGCATCGAGGGCTTGCGCGCCCAGGGCGGCGGCGACATCGTCGCCGAGCTGTTCAAGCCGCTGCCCTCAATGGTAGTCGCGCATTATCTCGGTGTGCCCGAGGAAGATTGGGCCCAATTCGACGGCTGGACCCAGGCAATCGTCGCGGCCAACACCGCCGACGGCGGCGTCGCGGGCGCATTGGAGACCGTAGGCGACGCGGTCGGATCGATGATGGCCTACTTCACCGGGCTGATCGAGCGCCGCCAGGTCGAGCCGCAGGACGACACCATCTCCCACCTCGTCGCCGCGGGAGTCGGCGCCGAGGGCGACATCTCGGGCACCCTGTCGATTCTGGCGTTCACCTTCACGATGGTCACCGGCGGCAACGACACCGTGACCGGCATGCTCGGCGGTTCGATGCCGCTGCTGCACCAGCGGCCCGATCAGCGAAAGCTGTTGGTGGACAACCCCGAACTCATCACCGACGCCGTCGAGGAGCTGTTGCGGCTGACCTCGCCGGTGCAGGGGTTGGCCCGCACCACCACACGCGACGTGGCGATCGGCGACACCACCATCTCGGCGGGTCGCCGGGTGCTGCTGCTGTACGGCTCGGCCAACCGCGACGAACGTCAATACGGGCCGGACGCCGGTGAACTCGACGTCACGCGCCGCCCGCGCAATATCCTGACCTTCAGCCACGGCGCCCACCACTGCCTGGGCGCGTCGGCGGCGCGGATGCAATCGCGGGTCACCCTGACCGAACTGCTGGCCCGCTGCCCGGATTTCGACGTCGATGAGAATTCGATCGGGTGGGCGGGCGGCAGCTACGTGCGCCGTCCGGTGTCGGTGCCGATCACCGTGAAGTCCTGATGCCGGGTAACGACTGGCTTGCCTCGAGCCGCAGCGAGGCGGCGGTGGACCGCATCCTCGACGCGGCCGGGCAGCTCTACACCCAACGCGATTCGAACTCGATCGGCATGAACGAAATCGCCAGGGCCGCAGGCTGTTCCCGCGCGACGCTGTATCGGTACTTCGACAACCGCGAGGCGCTGCGCACCGCCTACATCCACCGCGAGACGCACCGGCTGGGCCGCGACATCATTGAGCGCACCGGCGGCATCGAGGACCCCCGCGAAAAGCTGGTGGTGAGCATTCTCGTCACGCTGGGCATGGTTCGCGAGAGCCCGGCATTGGCGTCGTGGTTTGCCACCACCCGTCCGCCGATCGGTGGCGAGCTGGCCGGACAATCCGACGTGATCGCGGCCCTGGCATCGGCGTTCCTGAGTTCGCTGGGACCTGACGATCCCGCCGCCATCGAACGCCGAGCCCGTTGGACGGTGCGGGTGATCGTCTCGCTGCTGACCTATCCGGGACGCGATGCGCACGACGAGCGGGCGATGATCGAGGAATTCGTCGTCCCGATCATCACGCCGGTCGGCACCCACTAGGCGCGTACCCGGGTGAGGCGGTGCAGCAGCCACGCCAACGGGATCGTCACCACCAGCGTCGCGACGAACAGATACAGCATCGGCCCGGTGTACACGTGGGCGCGCACGATGTAGACCATCGTGAATTCCATGGTCACCAGGTGGATCAGGAAGATCTCGTAGGAGATCTCGCCGAGCCACACCATCGGCCGGCTGGCCAGCAGCTGCCAGTACCAGCCGTAGCCCTCGAGGGCCAGCGGGGCCACCGCCAGGGTGGCGATCACCGCGTAGAACACCGTCTTGACGACCGCCTCCGGCGTCGACGCCGGCGACGTGGTGGGCGCACCGCCGATCGGGGTCGCGACGATGAAATAGCAGATGGCCGCCAACGGGATGGCCGCGAACGCGTAGCAGCGCACCCCCATTGCCTGCAGCACTGCCAGCAACATGCCGCCCAGAAACCACGCCAGATAGGTCGGTAGCCACAGCCGGGCGCCGTCGGCGAACCAATGATCGGTGTGCACCAACACCACCCATATCGGACTGATCAACGACAGCGCCAACAGCGTGCCCACCAACAACCGGGGTCGCCAGCGCCGCCGGCAGATCACCACCAACAACAGGTAAGACAGAAACGGCAGGATGACGTAGAAGGATGCCTCGACCGCCAGGCTCCACATCTGGGTCAGGCCCTGATGCAGATACTTGCCGAGGTAGCCGTCGGTGTAGATCTGCGTCAACGTGAGGTTGCGGACCAGTCCGAGCCAGGAATGCCCGGGGTTGGGTCCGGCATCGCGGAAGTGGTACAGCACATAGGCGAACAGCACGGTGATGACGTAGGCCGGCATGATGCGCCGAACCCGATGCCACGCATAGCGACTCACCGACGGTGACGGTCCACCGGTGACGGCGGCCTTCACCCAGGGACGGAACAGCAGAAAGCCGGACAGCACGAAGAAGATCGGCACGCCGATCTCCATCCGGGCGCCGACCAGGCCCCAATAGCCGTGCGTGTACTTGCCGGTGGTGTAGGCGGCGTGGGTGCCGACGACCAGGATCGCCGCGACCGCGCGGATGCCGGTCAGGGAAGCGACCCGGTCGACGTGCGCGACAGCCTCGAGTCCGCCTTGGGCGTCCCGTTCGTCGGACAGGGTCATCCGGCGTCGTTTCTGCGCGGCTTGGGCCCACCGCGCCGGGGCTTATCCGAGGACTTGCCGGACGAGCGATCCGGCTTGAGGTCGATCAGCACACCCGAGATACGGGTTTTCTCAAGCTTTTTCAGCGTCGCCGCCGGCAGCTTGACGGGCAACTCCACCAGCGAGAAGTCCGGCCCGATGGCGATGTGGCCGAAATCGCTGCGGTGCAGGCCACCTTCGTTGGCGATGGCGCCGACGATCGCCCCCGGACCGATCTTGTGCCGCTTGCCGACGGCGATCCGGTAGGTCTGGAATGATCTTGTGCCCCTTGGTTTTTCCGGACGCTCCCGACGCTCGCCGTCACGCTCGGGCCGCTCGCGGCGCTGTCGCGGCGGTTCGGGCACCATCAAGAACTCTTCGCCGTCCCGGGACTGCACCGCCAACGCCGCGGCGATGTCGGCCATCGGGACATCGTGCTCACGCTCGTAGTCCTGCACCAGCTTGCGGAACAGGTCAAGTCCCGGATTGGCCAGCGCGGCGGTGATGGAATCGGCGAATTTCGACACCCGCTGCGCGTTGACGTCTTCGACGGTGGGCAGTTCGGACTCGGTCAGCGACTGACGCGTGGCCTTCTCAATCGACTTGAGCAGATGGCGTTCCCGCGGGGAGACGAACAACAGTGCGGTGCCCGAACGTCCGGCCCGGCCGGTGCGTCCGATGCGGTGGACGTAGGACTCGGTGTCGTGCGGGATGTCGTAGTTGAGCACGTGTGAGATGCGCTCCACGTCCAGGCCTCTGGCCGCCACATCGGTGGCGACCAGGATGTCGATGCTGCCGTCCTTCAGCGCGGCGACGGTCCGCTCGCGCTGAGCCTGGGCGATATCGCCGTTGATGGCGGCCGCGGAAAAGCCTCGGGCCCGCAGCTTTTCGGCCACCTCTTCGGTCGCCTGCTTGGTGCGCACGAAGACGATCATCGCCTCGAACGGCTCGACTTCCAGAATTCGCGTCAGCGCGTCCATCTTGCGGGGCCCGGCGACCTGAATGTAGCGCTGCGAAATATTTTCGGCGGTAGCGGTTTTCGCTTTCGAGGTGACTTCGAACGGGTCGTGCAGGTACTTGTTGGTGATCTTGCGGATCGCCGGTGGCATGGTCGCCGAGAAGAGAGCAACCTGCTTGTACTCCGGAGTTTCGCTCAGGATGCGGTCGACTTCCTCGGCGAAACCCATCGTGAGCATCTCGTCGGCCTCGTCGAGCACCAGGTAGTCCACCCGGGACAGGTCCAGCGTCCCGCGTTCGAGGTGGTCGATCACGCGGCCCGGCGTGCCGACCACCACCTGGGCGCCCCGGCGCAGCCCGGCCAGCTGCACGCCGTAGGACGCCCCGCCGTAAATCGGGAGCACGTTGAGCTGCCGCAGGTGGGCGCCGTAGCGGCTGAACGCCTCGGCCACCTGCAGGGCCAGTTCGCGGGTGGGCGCCAGGACAAGGGCCTGGGTTGCTTTGCTGGTGACGTCGATTTTGGACAGGATCGGGGTCGCGAACGCCGCCGTCTTGCCGGTGCCGGTCTGCGCCAGGCCGACCACGTCCGAACCCGCCATCAGTGCCGGAATGGTCGCCGCCTGGATTCCGGTCGGCGACTCGTAGCCGACATCGGCGAGCGCCCGCACGACGTCGGGATGAATCTGCAGGTCGGCGAACGAAGTAGCGGCCGCTTCAGGCGTGCCGTCGGGGACTGTCATCGTGGGAAGAAGTTTAGTGGTGGCCGCGAGCACAGCGCAGCTGGGCGCGTGGGACGTGACATCGACCGGGCGCCACGGCGCGCGGCATGCCTGTCACACCGGCGCGCGCGATGCCGGTACGGTTGCGCGATGTGTGGTGCCTACCGTGCCGTGTCGAGCCACTGACCGTCGGCGTCCTGCTCGCCGTGACGTTGTCCGGCTGCGGTTCGGGAGATTCGACGGTGGCCAAGACGCCGCAGGCCACCACGTCGACCGCGTCGATCACCGCACCCGCCACACCCAAGCCGACCGAAATCGCGTCGCCGGGTTCCAGCGCGCCGGCCGACCCCTGCGCGGTCGACCTGACCTCGCCCACGATCGCGAAGGTGGTCTCCGAGTTGCCCCGCGATCCGCGCAGTCAGCAGGCGTGGAACCCGGAGCCGCTGGCCGGTAATTACAACCAGTGCGCACAGCTTTCCGCGGTGATCATCAAGGCCAACACGAACGCGGTCAACGCGACCACCCGGGCGGTGCTGTTCCATCTCGGCCAGTTCATCCCGCAGGGGGTGCCCGACACCTACGGGTTCAACGGCATCGACGCGGCGCAAACCACCGGCGACACGGTTGCGCTGACCTATCCCAGCGGTATCAACGGCCTGAACACCAACGTCCGATTCCATTGGAACGGCAACACCGTCGAGCTGATCGGCAACGGCCCCGGGCACTGACCCGGCGCGCCTTCGCGCAATCGCATCGCTGTCGGCCACCTCACCTACAGTGGCTGCTGTGTTCGTCACCGACGACAGCATCCTGTACAGCGCGTCGGACCTGGCCGCGGCCGCCCGATGCGAGTACGCGCTGCTCCGGAATTTCGACGCGAAGCTGGGCCGGGGGCCCGCCGTCGACGTCGAGGACGACCTGCTCGCGCGCACCGCCGCCCTTGGTGACGACCACGAGCGACGCGAACTCGACCGGCTGCGCGACGAGTTCGCTGACGGCGTCGCGGTCATCGGGCGTCCGGCCTACACGCTGGCCGGTCTGACCGCCGCCGCCGAGGCGACCCGGCGCGCGATCGCCAATCACGCTCCGGTGGTGTATCAAGCCGCGATGTTCGACGGTCGCTTCGTCGGGTTCGCCGACTTCCTGGTCGCCGACGGCGGGCAGTATCGGCTCGTCGACACCAAGCTGGCCCGCTCCCCCAAGGTCACCGCGCTACTGCAGCTGGCGGCCTATGCCGACGCACTGACCCGGATGGGCGTGGCGGTCGCGGACGAGGCCGAACTGCGGCTGGGCGACGGCTCGGTCGTGCGCTATCGGGTCTGCGATCTGATCCCAGTCTTTCGTTCCCAGCGCGTGCAGTTGCAGCGGCTGCTCGACGAGCACCACGCCGGCGCGACCGCCGTGCGCTGGGAGGACGAGGGGGTGCGGGCGTGTTTTCGGTGTCCGCTGTGCGTCGAGCAGGTGCAGGCCACCGATGATCTGCTGCGGGTGGCCGGCATGCGCATCAGCCAGCGGGACAGGCTGATTGCTGCCGGGATCACCACGGTCGCCGACCTGGCCCGGCACTGCGGGCCGGTGCCCGATTTGGCTCCCAGCGCGGTGGCCAAGCTGACCGCCCAAGCGAAACTACAAGTACGGCAACGGGATACCGGTATTGCGCAGTTCGAGGTGGTCGATCCGCAGCCGCTGACGCTGTTGCCGGAGCCCGACCCCGGTGATCTGTTCTTCGACTTCGAGGGCGATCCGCTGTGGACCGCCGACGGCCAGGATTGGGGGTTAGAGTACCTGTTCGGCGTGCTCGATGCCGCAGGGAAATTCAGCCCGTTGTGGGCGCACAATCGGGTCGACGAGCGCAAGGCCCTGATCGATTTCCTGGCGATGGTGAAAAAGCGCCGCAAACGCCGGCCCAACATGCACATCTACCATTACGCGCCGTACGAGAAGACCGCGCTGTTGCGGCTGGCCGGACGCTACGGCGTCGGCGAGGACGAAGTCGACGACCTATTGCGCAGCGGGACGCTGGTGGACCTGTATCCGTTGGTGCGCAAGAGCATTCGATGCGGCGCCGAATCGTTCAGCCTCAAGGCCCTTGAGCCGCTGTACATGGGAGCACAACTGCGCTCGGGCGACGTGACCACCGCCGCCGACTCGATCACCTCCTACGCCAAGTCCTGCGAACTGCGCGACACCGGCCGCGCCGACGAGGCCGAGACCGTGCTCAAGGAGATCGAGGACTACAACCACTACGACTGCCGGTCGACCCAAGAGCTGCGCAACTGGCTGCTGGTGCGTGCGTGGGAATCCGGCGTCACTCCCGTTGGTGCCCAACCGGTTTCCGGCGGCAGCACCGTCGAGGACCACGACGAGCTGGCGGCCACACTGGCGGCGTTCACCGGGGACGCCGCCGTCGGCGACCGCACGCCGGAACAGGTCGCCGTCGCACTGGTGGGCGCGGCGCGCGGCTACCACCGGCGCGAGGACAAACCGTTCTGGTGGGCGCATTTCGACCGGCTGAATTTCCCGGTCGACGAATGGGCGGACAACACCGACGTATTCGTCGCCGACCCGGCACCGGGCAGCGTATCGGTCAGCGTGGACTGGCATACCCCGCCGAAGGCCCGCAAGCCGCAGCGACGGGTGAGGATGCGCGGCGAGCTGGCCCGCGGTGACCTGGTGCGTGACGTCTTCGCACTCTACGAGGCGCCGGCGCCGCCGAGCATGACCGACAACCCCGACCGGCGCGCCGCCGGACGGGCCACCGTCGTCGAGGCCGATGATCCGGCAGTGCCCACCGAAGTCGTCATCCTCGAACGAATAGGCAGCGATGGCAATGCTTTTCACCAACTACCCTTCGCGCTGACGCCCGGTCCGCCGCTGCCCACGACCGCGCTGCGCGAGTCGATCGAGTCTACCGCGATCGCGGTGGCCGCCGGGCTGGCGCAACTGCCCCGCACGGCGATGATCGACGTCCTGCTGCGTGCCGCGCCACGCACCAAAAGCGCGCTGCCGCGCAGTGGTGACACGATCGCCGATATCACTACGGCGGCACTGGATCTCGAGTCGTCATACCTTGCGGTACACGGGCCGCCGGGGACCGGAAAGACCTACACCGCGGCGGCGGTGATCACCCGCCTGGTCACCGAGCACGGCTGGCGGGTGGGTGTGGTCGCGCAGTCGCACGCCACGGTGGAGAACCTGCTCGACGCGGTGATCGATGCCGGGCTGGAGCCGGGCCGGGTCGCGAAGAAGAAGTACGACCACCACGCCCCGCGCTGGCAGGAGATCGACGGCAGCGAATATCCGGCGTTCATCTCGGCCCACGCCGGATGCGTGATCGGCGGCACGGCTTGGGATTTCGCCAACGCCAATCGGGTGCCACCGCGAAGCCTGGATCTCCTCGTGATCGACGAGGCGGGCCAGTTCTGCCTGGCCAACACGATCGCCGTGGCGCCGGCGGCACGCAACCTGCTGCTGCTCGGGGACCCGCAGCAGCTACCCCAGGTCAGTCAGGGCACCCATCCCGAGCCCGTCGACACCTCCGCCCTCGACTGGCTGGTCGACGGTCAGCGCACGCTGCCCGACGAGCGCGGCTACTTTCTGGACCTGTCCTACCGGATGCACCCGGCCGTTTGCGCCGCGGTCTCCGAGCTGTCGTATGAAGGCCGACTGCATTCGGTCACCGAGCGCACCGCCGCCCGCCGCCTCGACGGCTGTGCGCCCGGAGTGCGCGTGCTTTCGATTCGACACCAAGGTAATTCGATCGAAAGCCGCGAGGAGGCCGAGGCGATCGTCGACGAGATCGGGCGCCTACTCGGGTCGTCGTGGAGCGACGAGCACGGCAGCCGGCCGCTGGCCGCCCCGGACGTGTTGGTGCTGGCGCCGTACAACGCTCAGGTGGCACTGATGCGCGAGCGGCTGGCATCGGTGGGTTTGGATGCGGTACGGGTCGGGACCGTCGACAAGTTCCAGGGCGGACAGGCGCCGGTGGTCTTCATCTCGATGACAGCATCGTCGGTCGATGAAGTGCCACGCGGAATCTCGTTCCTGCTCAACAGGAATCGGCTCAACGTCGCGGTCAGTCGGGCCCAGTACGCAGCGGTGATCGTGCGTTCGGAGCTGCTGACCGAATACCTGCCGACCACACCGGCCGGCCTGCTGGAGCTGGGCGGCTTTCTGGCGCTGACGGGCAGCGGTGAAGCCTAGCTGCCCGAGGAATGCCGGCCGCGGCCGGTGGGATCGTCGTCCGGGCCGTAACGCTGCCCCCGCGGCGCCCGCAGAGAGCCGTCCACCCGCCGCCCCGGCGACGGGGCGCTGCGATCGCTGCGGGTAGCCGGGCCGTGCCAGTGCGGCGGTAGCTCGACGACAGACCGGTACCGCTTTTCGCGATCGATGTGAGATCCGTTGTGGGCGAAACCAATCGGCTCGGGCCGCGACGGCGGATCGTCGCGACGGCGGCGGCGCGGCCCGGCGGGATCGCTGTGCAGCTCCTCGGGCCGCGCTACCGCGGCCCTCGGCAGCGTCACCTCGGCCCTGGGCGGTGCGCTTGCGGCGCGGGGCGCGGGCGGGCTGCTCTGCTCGCGGCGCAGGATGACTTCGACGTAGTCGTCGTCGTCATCGTGATCGTCGTCGTTCGGCGGCGCCGCGCTTTTGCCCGTACGCGACATCGTCGAGGACGCGAAGCCGACCAGGAACAGCGCGGCGACGATCCCGAACAACGCGATGAACGCGGGCAGCAGCACCGACTGCGACATCGCCGCCGCGAAGGGCTCACGCACGAATTCGGGCAATTGCAACGGAATAGCGCCATCGGCCGCATCGTGCTCGGACACCTCGGGCGGCATCTCGGCACCGATGCGCCACGCCATGAACGCGGCCATCGCGGCGCTGCCGAGTACCGCCCCGAGCTGGCGGACCGAGTTGTAGACGGCGGAACCGGTTCCGGCCAGTTCGGGTGGCAGATTGCGGGTCGCGGTGGCCGTCAGCGGCGACCACACGAACGCCATCCCGACACCGACCAGGAAGAACGCCGACAGCAGCAGCCAGATCGGCGTGTCGGGCGTCATCTCGAACGACAACCAGGTCAACGAGATCGCCAGCACCGAAAAGCCGAGCCCCAGCACCGGGCGCGGGTGGTATCGGTCGACGATCAGGCCGACGAACGGCGCGAGCACGCCATTGGCAATCGCCATCGGGGCGATCACCAGGGCCGACATGGTCGGCGTCAGCCCGCACACCAACTGCGTATAGAAGGTCAGCGGCAACATCATCGCGGTCGCCGAGAACGACGTGATGCCGACCCCGAGGCTGCACAGACTGAAATCGCGGTCGGTGAACACGTCCAGCGGGATCAGCGGCTCGCGGGTGTTCACCGACTGCCAGTAGACGAACGCGGAGACGAACCCGACGCCGGCCACGACCGTCGCCCAGATCCATGGCTGCCAATGAGCCGACTGGCCCTGCTGCAGACCGAACACGATCAGGAACATGCCCACCCCGGACAGAGCGACGCCGACCAGATCGAACCGATGCGCCCGGGTGGGCAGTTCGGGAATCAGCCCCACCGCCAGTGCCAGCCCGACCAGACCGATCGGGATGTTGACGAAGAAGATCCATTTCCAGCCCAGCCCGTCCACCAGCACGCCACCGGCCAACGGGCCCACCAGGCTGGCGACCCCGGCGGTGGAGCCCCACAGGCTGACCGCGATCCCGCGCCGCTGCGGCGGGAAGATCCGCGTGATCGTCGACAACGTCTGCGGGGTGAGCACGCCAGCCCCGATCCCCTGCACCACCCGGGCGGCGATGAGCATGCCGGCGCCACCGGCCAGTCCGCACCACATCGAGGCGGCGGTGAATGCCACCAGGCCGATCAGGTAGAGGTTTTTCGGCCCGTACCGATCCCCCAGGCGGCCGGCCACCAGCAGCACCACCGCGTACCCGAGCAGGTAGGCGCTCGTCACCCAGATGACCGCGTCGTAGCCGATACGCAGGTCGGCCATGATCGTCGGGTTGGCGATCGCGACGATGGTCGAGTCGACCATGATCATGAAGAACCCGATCATCATCGCGAAGAGGGCAAGCCACGGGTTGTCGCGGCCGCGCGGCCCCGAGGGCGCGAGGAACTTGCGCTCCGGCTCCATGTCGGCACGGCTGGGCCCCGCGCGCCGGGTTCCGCCGGACGACCCGGACGTGGCCCCGGAAGTGGCCCCGGTCATGCACTCACCTCGCTTTAGCGCCCGACGACCGGCTTGCCGCCGTGAGCAGGTGTGATACCGCCCGCACGCCACGGTTCCCCCAGCTGCAGCCGACTAACGGCCCGCATCGCCGCCGAGCGGTGTCCCGCCTGCATTATTCCGGGTCGCCCGGCCACCCGCCGTCCGCGGTCGGGTTGACGCGCACGAATCGCGGCTGGCGCCACGTTCAGCAAACTCGCGTTAGCCTGAAGAGACGCCATTCGCAGGAGAGGCACCATGAGCGCGCGACGCACAAGGTCAGGGCCCTGGCCCCTGAGACGAACCGACCCACCGCCCGAGCACGTGCCGTCCGGCCGCCCCGGCCGCCCGAAGGCTTCGACGCGCGCATTGGCGCAGGTCATCGAGCGTAGTTCGCGGGCCCAGGGCCCCGCCGCCGAAGCACTGGTGGCCCGGCTGCGGCGCGCGAACCCCGACGCGAGCCCGGCCGAGATCGTCACCAAGCTGGAAAACCGTTACCTGACCGCGCTGATGGCCAGCGGTGCCGCGGTCGGTTCGGCGGCGACCTTCCCCGGGGTCGGGACGTTGACGGCGATGTCGGCGGGCGCCGGTGAAACCGTGTTCTTCCTGGAAGCGACCGCCATCTTCGTGCTGTCGACCGCCCTGGTCTACGGCATTCCGGCCGATCATTACGAACGGCGCCGCGCGCTGGTGCTGTCGGTGCTGGTCGGCGACGACAGCAAGCGGGCCATCGGCGAGTTGATCGGTCCGGCGCGCACCAACGGCGGGTGGCTGGCCGAAGGCATGGCCTCGCTGCCGCTGTCGAGCTTGGGCCGGTTCAACGCGCGCATGCTCAAGTACTTCGTCAAGCGGTACGCGTTGCGGCGCGGCGCGTTGATGTTCGGCAAAATGCTGCCCGTCGGCATCGGCGCCGTGGTCGGTGGCGGCGGCAATCGCATCATCGGCAAGAAGATCATCCGCAATGCCCGCCACGCGCTCGGCCCGCCGCCGGTCCGCTGGCCGAACCCCTTGCACGTGTTGCCGCCGGTGCGCGAGGCGAGCCGGTAGCCCCCAGGACCCCGGTTCCCAAGGTCTCGCTGGCGAATCAGCAGCGAAGGGTTAGCCTTTATGGGGCGGAAACGTACCAGTCCGCCGCGGGTGTGAGGTACCTCGTCGACCGAGGTGCGCAGAGTCGCAGGCGCCGGGGCAATGGGCTTGCAGAGCAAAGGAATTGAGGCGAACAGCGACCGTGAGCAATAGCAGTTCACCATTCGGGCAAAACGAATGGCTGGTCGAGGAGATGTACCGCAAGTTCCGCGACGACCCAACGTCGGTGGATCCCAGCTGGCACGAGTTCCTGGTGGACTACAACCCGGAGTCTGCCGCCGCGGCCCAGGACGCGCCGAGCCCGGCTGACGCGCAGCCCGCCGCGGCACCCAAGCCGGTCGCTGTCGCCGAACCGCCGGCCGCCGCGGCTCAGCCCGCCGCCACCCCGGCCGGCAACGGCGCCGCCACCCCGGCGCCCGCCGCGCCCGCGCCGCCCAAGCCCGCCGCGCCCCCACCGGCCGAAGGCGACGAGGTGCAGGTGCTGCGTGGCGCCGCCGCGGCCGTCGTCAAGAACATGTCCGCATCGCTGGATGTGCCGACGGCGACCAGCGTCCGTGCCGTCCCGGCGAAGTTGATGATCGACAACCGGATCGTCATCAACAACCAACTCAAGCGCACCCGCGGCGGCAAGATCTCCTTCACCCACCTGCTGGGCTACGCGCTGGTGCAGGCGGTCAAGAAATTCCCCAACATGAACCGGCACTACGCCGAGGTCGACGGCAAGCCCACCGCGGTCACCCCGGCGCACACCAACCTCGGTCTGGCCATCGACCTGCAGGGCAAGGACGGCAAGCGTTCGCTGGTGGTGGCCGGCATCAGAGGCTGCGAGACGATGCGCTTCGCGGAGTTCGTCTCCGCCTACGAAGACATCGTGCGCCGCGCCCGTGACGGCAAGCTGACCGCCGAAGACTTTGCCGGAGTGACGATTTCGCTGACCAACCCGGGCACCATCGGCACCGTGCACTCGGTGCCGCGACTGATGGCCGGCCAGGGCGCCATCATCGGTGTGGGCGCGATGGAATATCCCGCCGAATTCCAGGGCGCCAGCGAGGAGCGCATCGCAGAACTCGGTATCGGCAAGCTGATCACCCTCACCTCGACCTACGACCACCGCATCATCCAGGGTGCGGAATCGGGTGACTTCCTGCGCACCATCCACGAGATGCTGCTTTCGGATGCGTTCTGGGACGACATCTTCCGTGAGCTGGGCAACCCGTACCTGCCGGTGCGATGGAGCACCGACAACCCGGACTCGATCGTCGACAAGAACGCCCGGGTGATGGAATTGATTGCGGCATATCGCAATCGCGGGCATCTGATGGCCGACATCGACCCACTGCGGTTGGACACCAGCCGATTCCGCAGCCACCCCGACCTGGAAATCCTCAATCACGGCCTGACGCTGTGGGATCTGGACCGGGTGTTCAAAGTCAACGGCTTCGCCGGCTGTGAGTACAAAAAGCTGCGCGACGTGCTCGGCCTGCTGCGCGATGCCTACTGCCGCCACATCGGCGTGGAATACACCCACATTCTCGAGCCCGAGCAGCAGCGCTGGCTGGAAGAGCGGGTCGAGACCAAGCACGTCAAACCGACGGTGGGCGAACAGAAGTACATTCTGAGCAAGCTCAACGCGGCCGAGGCCTTCGAAACCTTCCTGCAGACCAAATACGTTGGGCAGAAGCGGTTCTCGCTGGAAGGCGCCGAAAGCCAGATCCCGCTGATGGACGCGGTGATCGATCAGTGCGCCGAGCACAGCCTGGACGAAGTGGTTATCGCCATGCCGCACCGGGGCCGGCTCAACGTGCTGGCCAACATCGTCGGCAAGCCCTATTCGCAGATCTTCAGCGAGTTCGAGGGCAACCTCAACCCGTCGCAGGCGCACGGTTCCGGTGACGTGAAGTACCACCTCGGTGCCACCGGCGTGTACCTGCAGATGTTCGGCGACAACGACATTGCGGTGTCGCTGACCGCCAACCCGTCACACCTGGAGGCCGTCGACCCGGTCCTCGAGGGTCTGGTTCGGGCCAAGCAGGACCTTTTGGAACTGGGGCACGTCGACGGCGAAGAAGAACGGGCCTTCTCGGTGATGCCGCTGATGCTGCACGGCGACGCCGCCTTCGCCGGCCAGGGCGTGGTCGCCGAGACGCTGAACCTGGCACTGCTGCCCGGCTACCGCGTCGGTGGCACGATCCACGTGATCGTCAACAACCAGATCGGCTTCACCACCGCGCCGGAGTTCTCCCGGTCCAGCGAATACTGCACCGACGTGGCGAAAATGATTGGCGCGCCGATCTTCCACGTCAACGGCGACGACCCGGAAGCCTGCGTGTGGGTGGCGCGGCTGGCCGTGGACTTCCGCCAGAAGTTCCACAAGGACGTCATCATCGACATGTTGTGCTACCGCCGTCGCGGCCACAACGAGGGCGACGACCCGTCGATGACCAACCCCTACATGTACGACGTCGTCGACACCAAGCGCGGCGCCCGCAAGAGCTACACCGAAGCGTTGATCGGCCGCGGTGACATCTCGATGAAGGAGGCCGAGGACGCGCTGCGCGACTACCAGGGCCAACTGGAGCAGGTGTTCAACGAGGTCCGTGAGGTGGAAAAGCACGGCGTGCAGCCGAGCGCATCGGTGGAGGCCGACCAGCCGGTGCCCGCGGGGCTGGCCACCGCGGTGGACAAGGCGCTGCTGGCCCGCATCGGCGACGCGTTTCTGGCCGCGCCGGAGGGATTCTCGGTGCACCCGCGCGTGCAGCCGGTGCTCGAGAAGCGCCGGGAGATGGCCTACGAGGGCAAGATCGACTGGGCCTTCGGCGAGCTGCTGGCGCTGGGATCCCTTGTCGCAGAAGGCAAGCTGATCCGGCTGTCCGGCCAGGACACCCGCCGTGGCACCTTCTCGCAGCGCCACTCGGTGATCATCGATCGCCACAACTGCGCGGAGTTCACGCCGCTGCAGCTACTTGCGACCAACCCCGACGGCACCCCGACCGGGGGCAAGTTCCTGGTCTACGACTCGCCGTTGTCCGAATACGCCGCCGTGGGTTTCGAGTACGGCTACACCGTGGGCAACCCGGACGCACTGGTGCTGTGGGAGGGGCAGTTCGGCGATTTCGTCAACGGCGCGCAGTCGATCATCGACGAGTTCATCAGCTCCGGTGAGGCCAAGTGGGGCCAATTGTCCAACGTGGTGCTGCTGCTGCCGCACGGCCACGAAGGCCAGGGTCCGGACCACACCTCCGGCCGGATCGAGCGCTTCCTGCAGCTGTGGGCCGAAGGTTCGATGACGATCGCGATGCCGTCGACGCCGTCGAACTACTTCCACCTGCTGCGCCGGCACGCGCTGGACGGGATTCAGCGCCCGCTGATCGTATTCACCCCGAAGTCGATGCTGCGCAACAAGGCGGCCGTCAGCGACATCCGGGACTTCACCGAGATCAAGTTCCGCTCGGTGCTCGAGGAACCCACCTACGAAGAAGGCATCGGCGATCGCGGCAAGGTCCGCCGGATCCTGCTGACCAGCGGCAAGATCTACTACGAGCTGGCGGCACGCAAGGCCAAGGAGAACCGCGACGACATCGCGATTGTGCGGATCGAGCAGCTTGCGCCGCTGCCGAAGCGGCGGCTGAGCGAAACGCTGGACCGCTACCCCGACGCCGGCGAGTACTTCTGGGTTCAGGAAGAGCCGGCCAACCAGGGGGCCTGGCCCCGGTTCGGCCTGGAGCTGCCCGAGCTACTGCCGGACAAACTGACCGGCATCAAGCGCATCTCGCGCCGGGCGATGTCGGCGCCGTCGTCGGGATCGTCGAAGGTGCACGCGGTCGAACAACAGGAGATACTCGACACCGCATTCGGCTGAGTTTTTCAGTCACCGGCTGGACCTCCGCAGACACCAGTTAACCTCGACGCATGGGGCGGACTTGGGAAAGGGTGTACATGCAGAAGTTCGCCGGCAAGGTCGCCGTCGTGACCGGCGCGGGTTCGGGCATCGGTCAGGCGCTGGCCGTCGAACTCGGCCGCGCGGGTGCCAGCCTTGCGATCAGTGACGTCAACACCGAAGGACTGGCCCAGACCGAAGAGCAGCTGAAGGCGATCGGCGCGCCGGTCAAGGCCGACCAACTGGACGTCACCGAGCGCGAGGCTTTTCTGGCCTACGCCGACGCCGTCAACGACCACTTCGGCAAGGTCAACCAGATCTACAACAACGCGGGCCTCACCCACATCGGCACCCTCGAGTTCAGCGACTTCAAGGACATCGAACGGGTGATGGACGTCGACTTCTGGGGTGTCGTCAATGGCACCAAAGCCTTTCTCCCCCATGTGATCGCGTCCGGGGACGGCCACATCATCAACATCTCCAGCGTGCTCGGGGTGATGGCGCTGCCCGGTCAGGTCGCCTACGTCTCGGCCAAGTTCGCGGTCCGCGGGTTCACCGAGGCGCTGCGCCAGGAGATGGCGGTGGCCGGCCACCCGGTGGGGGTGACCGTTGTACACCCGGGCGGTGTCAAGACCGCGTTCGGCACCAACGCCGCCGTCGCCGAGGGCATGGGCATCGACCACGACGAGATGCTGGAGAACTTCGACCAGCAGGTAGCCAAGACCACACCGCAACAGGCCGCTCAAACCATCATGGCCGCGGTGGGCAAGAACAGGGCCCGGGTGCTGATCGGCGCCGACGCGAAATCCGCGGACCTGCTGGTGCGCGTTGCCGGTACGCGCTACCACGAACTGCTGTTCGGTGGGCCGGGCCTGCTGGGCCGGGTGACGACCTTCGCGCGCGGGTTGCTGGCGCGCAGGAGCTGACCCGTTACTACCCGGGACCGCCGGTACCGGTAATCTCGAGACAATTGTGGACATGAGGGAGGGTGCACGTGCAGGGGTTCGCCGGCAAGATCGCGGTGGTCACGGGCGCGGGTTCAGGCATCGGCCAGGCGCTGGCCGTCGAGCTGGCGCGCTCGGGTGCCAGCGTCGCGATCAGTGACGTCAACACCGAGGGACTGGCCCAGACCGAGGAACGGCTCAAGGCCATCGGCGCGCCGGTGCGCTCCGATCGGCTCGACGTGAGCGAACGCGAGGCCTTCCTGGCCTACGCCGACGCCGTCAACGAGCACTTCGGCAAGGTCAACCAGATCTACAACAACGCCGGCATCGCGTTCACCGGCGACATCGAGGTCAGCCAGTTCAAGGACATCGAACGGGTGATGGACGTCGACTTCTGGGGAGTTGTCAACGGCACCAAGGCATTTCTGCCCCACCTGATCGCGTCCGGGGACGGCCACGTCGTCAACGTCTCCAGCGTGTTCGGGTTGTTCTCGGTGCCGGGCCAGGCCGCCTACAACGCGGCAAAGTTCGCGGTGCGCGGGTTCACCGAGGCGCTGCGCCAGGAGATGTGGGTGGCCGGGCATCCGGTTAAGGTGACCACGGTGCACCCGGGCGGAATCAAGACCGGGATCGCGCGCAACGCCACCGCGGCCGAAGGAATCGACGCGGCCCAACTGGCCAAGGTCTTCGACAAGCGGATGGCCAGGACCAGCCCGGAGACGGCCGCGCGGGTGATCCTGGACGCGGTCCGCAAGAACAAGCCCCGGGTGCTGGTCGGCACGGACGCCAAAGTGCTCGATGCCCTGGTGCGCCTCACCGGCCCGGGATACCAGCGGCTGTTCGGGACCGCCACGCGCCGCATTCTGCCCAGCGGCAAGCGGTAGATCCTCAGCGCCCCAACGGGTGTTCGGCCAGCCAGGCGCCCGCCACCGCCAACGCGTCGGCACCGTCGGCGACCTGGCGGCGCATGTCGGCCAGGGCCGCGGTGTCCAGCACACCCGCCACTTCGTTGAGCGCCAGCACCTGCCGATCAGTCAGCGCGTTGCGGCGGTAGAGCGGCACCACGTTCTCCGCCCGGATCAGCGCCGGCTTGCCGTCGGCCAGTGACACGAGGTCGCCCGGAATGGCGGGGTCGGCGGTGGTGGTCCATCCCGTGGTCAGCTGCCCGGCCAGTATCGCCGCGAACATCGTTGTGCCGTCCGGGAATTCGCGAGGAGCGGGCAGCCGGCAGCTACCGATCGCCGACGGCGCCTGACGACCGGCCACCATCCCGACAATGAGCCCGTCACAGTGCTTGGGCAGCACGGAAAGATCCGCACTGCGGTCCTGCCCACCCCAGGCCTTGGCGGTCGGCTGGGTCACCAGCAGCACCGGCTTGTCCTCGGCGGCGGTGGTGTAGTCACCCGCGGCGATGCCCTCCGGCAGCGCCGACACCATGGCGCGGTAGACCTGCGCGTCGGAGATCGCCGTGGCCCCGGGCTGCAAGCTCTGCAGCATCTGACCGGTGAAGGCGGGCGTGACGGTGAAGGCGCCGGAGTCCAGTCGCGCCATCGGATCGTCAGCGGTCTGAACTTCCGCGGCGAAACCGTAGGACCGCAGCGCCGCGAGGTAGACGCCGGCCAGCAGCCTCGACGTCGGATCGTTGCGGGAACCGACCACCAGAGCAGACACATCGCGGTGATCGCCGGGGCCGGCCGAACAGCCGGCGCAGAGCGAGGCGGCGAGCACGACGGCGATCAGCAGCGCCGCCAGCTTGCCGATTCTCACGCCGAGGAGTCTGCCGCCTGCGCCACGGCTTGCGCCACCGCCTCGCCGACACCCGGTTCCAGCGGGCTCGGCACGATCCGGTCGGCCGAGAGGTCGTCGCTCACGACGGCGAAGATCGCCTCGGCCGCGGCCACCATCATCTTTTGAGTGATTCGCCGGGCCCCGGCGTCCAGCGCGCCGCGGAACACCCCGGGGAACGCCAGCACATTGTTGATCTGGTTCGGAAAGTCGCTGCGGCCGGTGGCCACCACGGCGGCGTACTTGGCCGCGATGTCGGGACGGATCTCCGGGTCGGGATTCGACAACGCGAACACGACGCAGTCCGGGGCCATCGTGGCGATGAGCTCCTCGGGCACCACGCCGGCCGACACCCCCAGAAACACGTCGGCTTCCTTGAGTGCTTCCACCATGCCGCCGGCCAGACCGCGGGGGTTGCTGCTGCGTGCCAGATCGGTCTTGACGACGTTCATGTCGTCGCGGCCGATGTGCAGGATGCCGCGCGAGTCGAGCACGGTGACATCCGAAACCCCCATGGCGAGAAGGAGTTTCGAGCACGCGACGCCTGCTGCCCCGGCACCCGAGACCACCACCCGCATCGAGCCCATGTCCCGGCCGAGCAACTTGGCAGCGCCCATCAACGCGGCCAGCACGACGATCGCGGTGCCGTGCTGGTCGTCATGCATCACCGGGCAGTCCAGCGCCTCGATGGCGCGTCGTTCGATCTCGAAGCAGCGCGGCGCCGAGATGTCCTCGAGGTTGACCGCACCGAACGTCGGCCGCAGCCGCACCAGGGTTTCGACGATCTCGTCGGGATCCTTGGTGTCCAACACGATCGGGATCGCGTCCAGATCGGCGAACTGCTTGAACAGCGCGCTCTTGCCCTCCATCACCGGCAGCGCCGCCGCCGGTCCGATGTCGCCGAGACCGAGCACCGCGCTGCCGTCGCTGACGACGGCCACCAGCCGGTTCGCCCACGTGTAGCGATCGGCCAGGGTGTGGTCGGCGGCGATCGCCCGACTGACCTGTGCGACGCCCGGCGTGTAGGCGATCGACAATGCGCGCTGCGTGTCCAGCGGGGCCTTCATCTCGACCGAAAGCTTCCCACCTACGTGGGCGTCGAAGATCTCGTCGTCCCCGATGTCGATCTGTGACGGCACGATTTCGGACACGCGCCCAGGGTACTGACTACTCATTAGTAGCCCTAATCGACTGTGTCGGAGCCCTTCAGATCAGCTTCAGCTCGGTGACCGCCGCCCGCTCGTCGACCAACTCGGCGGTGGTCCTGTCGATGCGGCCGCGGGAGAACTCGTCGATCTCCAGCCCCTGGACGATGGACCAGTCGCCGTCCTTGGTGGTCACCGGGAACGACGACACGATGCCCTCGGGCACGCCGTAGGAGCCGTCGGAGTACACCGCCATCGACACCCAGTCGCCGTCCGGGCTGCCCAGCAGCCAGGAGCGGGCGGCGTCGACGGTGGCCGAGGCGGCCGAGGCGGCCGAGGAGGCGCCGCGCGCATCGATGATCGCCGCACCACGCTTGGCGACGGTCGGGATGAAGTCGTTCTCGATCCAGTTCTGATCGCCCACGACCTCGGCGGCGTTCTTGCCGCCGACCTCGGCGTGGAAGATGTCCGGGTACTGGGTGGCCGAGTGGTTGCCCCAGATGGTCACCTTCTTGATGTCGGTGACCGCGGCACCGGTCTTCTTGGCCAGCTGCGAGATCGCCCGGTTGTGGTCCAGCCGGGTCAGCGCGGAGAACCGCTCCTTGGGGATGTCGGGGGCGTTGCTGAGCGCGATCAGCGCGTTGGTGTTGGCCGGGTTACCGGTCACGCCGATGCGGATGTCGTCGGCGGCAACCGAGTTCAGCGCCTTGCCCTGCGCGGTGAAGATCGCGCCGTTGGCTTCCAGCAGGTCGCTGCGCTCCATGCCCGGGCCGCGCGGCCGCGCGCCGACCAGCAGCGCCAGGTTCACGCCGTCGAAGATCTTGTTGGCGTCGGCGCCGATCTCGACGCCGGACAGCAACGGGAACGCGCAGTCGTCGAGTTCCATCACGACGCCCTCGAGTGCCTTGAGCGCGGGCTCGATCTCGAGCAGCCGCAGTTCGATCGGGCGGTCGGGCCCCAGCAGGGAGCCGCTGGCCAGGCGGAACAACAGGCTGTAGCCGATCTGGCCGGCAGCGCCGGTGACGGCGACCTTCAGAGGAGTTGCGCTCACGTCGTTGGCTCCTTTTGGAGAAAGTTCGGTCGTTTGGCTTCCGGTCGAAACTAGCGCACCCCCGGTTGCCGGAAATCTCCGGTCCGACGCCGCGCAGAATTCACCGCGGCGCATCGGGCAACCGATCTCCCGGCGTGCCTTTTCATTCGGTGTTTTACCAGTACGCGTAGCATGGAGCACCGCTCTGCCAGACCTGCGCTGCGTGAGGAGGTTACGGTGTTCGAGGGTTTCGACGCATTGCCCGAAGCGCTTCGCACGATCGCGCACGAGCCGCGTCCGGAGCCCGAGGCGCCACCCACCCCGCGCGATGCCCTGGTCGACTGCGCCGTCTACGTCGCGGGCCAACGGCTGCCCGGCAAGTTCAGCTACACGGCCGCCTGCAGCAAGGTGCACCAGATCGAGATGCTGGGGCATGAGGCCTTCGTCTGGGTCGGCTTGTACGAGCCCGACCAGACCCAGATGAAGGAAGTGGCTTACGTTTTCGGGTTGCACGCCCTGGCCGTCGAAGACGCGGTCTGCGCCCACCAACGGCCCAAGCTGGAGCGCTACGACGACACGCTGGTGCTGGTGCTCAAGACGGTCCAGTATGTCCCGCACGAGTCGGTGGCGCTGGCGCGCGAGATCGTGCAGAGCGGCGAGGTGATGGTCTTCGTCGGCAAGGATTTCGTGGTCACGGTCCGCCACGGCGAACACAGCGGACTGGCCGACGTGCGCAA
The DNA here is from genome assembly GCF_059812735.1 of Mycobacterium sp. NGS40. Lineage (NCBI taxonomy): Bacteria > Bacillati > Actinomycetota > Actinomycetes > Mycobacteriales > Mycobacteriaceae > Mycobacterium > Mycobacterium sp. NGS40. The sequence goes on along the minus strand of NZ_JCALDG010000012.1, from coordinate 156,951 downwards.
GGCCATGGAAGCCGACGGCGAACAGCTGCGGCTGGGCCCGTTCGCGGTGATGCACGCGATCGCCGACCACGTCGTGGATCACTACCTCGAGGTGACCCAATTGATGGAGAGCGACATCGACAGCATCGAGGAGGTGGCCTTCGCCCCGGGCCGCAAGCTCGACATCGAACCGATCTACATGCTCAAGCGCGAAGTCGTTGAGCTTCGCCGTTGCGTCAACCCGCTGTCCGCGGCCTTCCACCGAATCCAGGTGGAGAACAAGGACCTGATCTCCAAAGAGGTCCGTCGCTATCTGCGCGACGTCGGCGATCACCACTCCGAGGCCGCCGACCAGATCGCCAGCTACGACGACATGCTCAACTCGCTGGTGCAGGCCGCGCTGGCCCGGGTCGGCATGCAGCAGAACAACGACATGCGCAAGATGGCGGCCTGGGCCGGTATCTTGGCGGTGCCCACCATGGTCGCCGCCATCTACGGCATGAACTTCCATTTCATGCCGGAGCTGGACTGGACGTACGGCTACCCGGGGATCATGGGGTTGATGACGTTGGCCTGCCTGGTCCTGTACTTCCAATTCCGGCGCAACAACTGGCTGTAGCCAGGCCGTCCGCCATCGGGTGCTGACTCAGTGTGGTTGTGCCGCACGGCGATTCGGATCCAGCACGTCGACACCGTCGCTCTGCCATGCCTGCCGCATGGCCTCGGCACCTTTGAGCCGCACCCACGCCGCCTCGGTCGCGGTGATCGGCGTCGCCGCCAGAAACGTCACCGGGTCGCGCGGGGGGTCCAGCGGCAGATCCGCAATGTCGCTGCGGCCCAACAGCACAGCGGTGAAGGGGACCCGCCGCGACGGCCATGCCCACAGCGGCGAACCAAGATCGATCAGCGCATCAGCGACGAGTACCACACCGTCGACGGCCGGTGCGGCCGCCAGTATCGCCAGGCTGCGGGCAATTCCGGTGGCCGGCCCCGGATCTCGCAGACAGAGCACGATCTCGGCGCGCGGGCCGCACTGCGGGTCGACGACGATTTCGCCTGGATCGCCCATCGGGTGGCGCGAGCATCCCAGCGACACGTACTGCACTATTTCTTCTGGCCCGTCAGCCCGCTTGCGGAACCGCAGCACTTCGGTGGGCTCGGCACCCAGAAAGGTCACGTTCGCCGAGTCGGGCTCACCCCACTGACCCGTCTTCGCGTAGTGGTCGCGCAGGTGGGCCCGGACCTGGTCCAGAATCTGCGTCACGTGCTCGGCACGGTCAGGTTCGCACCGGAATCGGCGTCGAACACGACGAGTTTCGCGGTGTCGAAGGCCAATTCGACCGTCTGGCCGATGACGGCCTTGGACTCGGCGGGAACCCGTGCCACGAACTGGTTTTCGACGACCTTCGACTCGGCGGCCAAGTCGTCGAGCTGCGCCGAATGCACGTCGCATCCGGTGGTGGTGAAGTACACATACTTGTCGGCCCCCAGCGATTCGACCAGGTCGACCTTCACCTCGAAGGTCGTCGCCGTGATGCGCTGGTAGCCGTCGATCAACGTGGCGTCCAGCAGGTGCTCGGGCCGCACCCCGACGATGACGTTGTCTGCTTTCGGGTGCCCGGCGATCACGTCCTGAACTTCCGGAGCCAGCATCACGTCGCCGAAGGGCAGCGTCAACCCCGACGATGTCAGCGTGGCGGGGAAGAAGTTCATCGGCGGTGAGCCGATGAAGCCCGCGACGAACAGATTCGCGGGGCGCTCGTAGAGCTCCGCGGGGGTGCCGACCTGCTGGGCGACACCGCCGTGCATCACCACCACGCGATCCCCCAGCGTCATCGCCTCGGTCTGGTCGTGGGTGACGTACACGGTGGTGGTGCCCAGCCGGCGCTGCAGCCGGGCGATCTCGCCGCGCATCTGCACTCGCAGCTTGGCGTCGAGGTTGGACAGCGGCTCGTCCATCAAGAAGGCCTTCGGCTGGCGCACGATGGCCCGGCCCATCGCTACGCGCTGCCGTTGCCCACCCGACAGTTGGGAGGGCTTACGATCCAGAAGTTCGCTCAGGTCAAGGATTTTCGCTGTTTCCTCGACCTTCTGCGCGATGTCGGCCTTCTTCATCTTCGCCAGGGTCAGCGGGAAGGCGATGTTTTGGCGAACCGTCATGTGCGGATACAGCGCGTAGGACTGGAACACCATCGCGATGTCGCGGTCCTTCGGCGCCTTCTCGTTGACGCGTTCGCCTCCGATGCGCAGCTCACCCGACGAGATATCCTCAAGGCCGGCAATCATATTCAGCGTGGTGGTCTTGCCACAGCCGGACGGGCCGACCAGGATCAGGAATTCGCCGTCGGCGATGGTGAGGTTCAGGTCGGCCACCGCGGTGTGCCCATCGGGGTAACTCTTGTTGACGTGCTCCAGCACGATCTCGGCCATCGCGTTATCCCTTCACGGCGCCTGAGGTCAACCCGGCGACAATCCGTCGTTGGAAGATTAGAACAAACACGATGATCGGCACCGTGATCACGATCGCACCGGCCGCGATCGATCCGGTGGGTTCCTCGAATTGGGAACTGCCGGGAAAATTCGCGATCGCCACCGGCGCGGTGATCGCCGCCTTGGTCGCGGTCAGCGACAGTGCCAGCAGCAGGTCGTTCCAGGCGAAGATGAACACCAGGATCGCCGCGGTCACCAGCCCGGGCGCGGTCAGCGGGACGATGATCCTGCGGAAGGCCTGCCCCGGCGTGGCCCCGTCCATCTTGGCCGCTTTCTCCAGATCCCAGGGGATCTCGCGGAAGAAGGCCGACAAGGTGTAGATGGAAAGCGGCAGCGCGAAGGTGATGTAGGGCAGAATCAGCCCGGGCCAGGTGTCGAAAAGCCCTACCCAGCGTTCGATTTCGAACAGCGGCGTGACCAACGAGATGGCCGGGAACATGGTGATCAGCAAGGTCGAGCCGATCAGCAGCCGCTTGCCGGGAAAGTTCAGCCGGGCGATCGCGTAGGCCGCCATGGCGCCCAGCACCACCGCGATCGCGGTGGCGATCAGCGCGATTCCGATCGAGTTGATCAGCGCCGAGGTGAAGACGTCGCCGCGGAAGATCCCGCGATAGTTTTCCAGCGTCACCGACGACGGAATTAGCTTGCCGTCCCGGACAGTCGACGTCGGCTTCAGGGACAGGCTGAGAATCCAGAGCACCGGCACCAGCGCGTACACCACGACCACCGTGTTGATCACGACCCACATCGCGGTGCGCCGCGCGCCCGCCGACTCAGCGCCCATCGACGTCACCACCCGGAGCAGCGGCGCCGAACAGCTTGATGAAAATCAGCGCGATGATGCCCACACAGACGAAGATCAGCACGCTGATCGCCGAGCCCAGGCCGACGTCGAAGCCTTCAAAGAGGTTGTCGTAGCCCAGGATCGACACCGAACCGGTGTTGTTGTTGCCCTCGGTCAGTACGTAGATGTTGTCGAAGATACGAAAGGCGTCCAGGGTCCGGAACAACAGGGCGACCACGACCGCGGGCTTGATGATCGGCAGCATGATCCTGGTCAGCCGCCGCCAGGCGCCGGCGCCGTCGACCTGACCGGCCTTCAGCAAATCCTCTGGCACCAGCGCCAGCCCGGCCAGCAGCAGCAGCGACATGAACGGCGTCGTCTTCCAGACCTCGGCGATCACGACGATGCCCAGCGATGGGATCTGCTGGGTGAGCGGCGCGCTGCCATGCGGAAGCAGGCCGGCCAGATAACCGGTGCCCGGCGTCCAAGCGTAGTACCAGCTGTAGGCGGCGACCACCGTCACAATGCCGTAGGGCACCAGCACCGCGGTGCGAACCACGCCCCTGCCGATCAGGGTGTGATGCATCACCAGCGCAAGCGCCAGGCCGAGTACGAACTCGAGCGACACCGACACCACCGTGATGGCCAGCGTCACCGCCAGCGCCGTCCACCAATACCGGTCGGTCAGGATCGTCTGGTAATTGCTCAAGCCGATGAATCGGGTGTCGTTCGGGGTGGCCAGATTGTTGTGCTGCAGGCTCAGCCAGATCGCGTAACCGATCGGGTAGGCCGTCACCGCCAGCATCAGCGTCGCCGCGGGCGCAACGAGGATGAAGGCCAGTCGCTGCTCGGGTGGGCGGTTCCAGAGTCGGGTCAGGCGACTCACGGCAACAGCCCCTTGCCGTCGATCGCCTTGCGCACCTGGATCGCGAGTTCATCGGCGGTGCGCTCCGGGTCGATGTCGGTGATCGGGCTCAGGGCCGCCGCCAGCCGAATGGACACCGCTTGGTAGGCCGGCGTCGCGGGGCGCACCGCGGCGTCGGTCAGCTGCTGGCGAATGATCGTGTACATCGGGTATTTGGTCTGGAATTGCGGGTCGGAGTACACCGATGTCCGCACCGCGGGCAGTCCGCCACGGATCGAGATGTACTTCTGGTTCGCCAGATTGCGCAGGCACCGGATCGTCTCGAAGGCTTCGGCCTTGTGCCGGGTGGTGCTGGCCACCGCCAGGTTCAGCCCGCCGATCGTCACCTTGGCCGGCCGGCCCGGCACCACACCGGGGTAGGGCGCGAACCCGAACACCTTCTGGCTGGCCTGATAGGCGATCTGGAATTGCTCGTCGGTGGGCACGAAAGTGCCGAACTGGTTGATGCTGCCGGTCAGCGCTGGAATCCGGTTGAGCGGAAGGAAGTTCACGCCACCCTTGACCGCGTTCTCCAGCATCGACGCCATGACGTAGGGCCAGTTGACTTCCAGCGCGGCGTCGCCCTGTTCGAGCGCCAGCCTCGCCGTGCTCGCGTCGGTGCGGTTGATCGACGGATCGGCTCCCGGCGCGGTGGCCACCGTCTTGAGGATGCGCAGGGCACTGACGGTGGCGGCCCGGTGTGCCGCAGTGTCGGTCAGGGTGACCTGCCGGCCGTCGTCGGAAAGCACCTGACCGCCGGCGCTGACCAGCAGCGTGTTGAACCACACCACCAGGCCCTCGTCCTGGTGGGCCTGCACGGCGATCCAGCTGGGTAACCCGGCGGCGTGCAGTCGGGTGGCCGCGGCGACCATGCCGTTCCAGTCCAGCGGTGGCTGTTGCACCAAATCTGGCCTATACCAAAGCAATTGAGTGTTCGTTGCGATGGGCGCGGCGTACAGCTGGTGTTTCCAGCGGGCCGTTGCGAGCGGGCCGGGCAGCGTGTCGACGGTGGCGTCGGCCTCGGCCCGACCGGCCGGGTCGTCGGACAGCGGCAGCGCCCAGCCCGCTTCGGCGAACTCGGCGGTCCAGATCACGTCCAGCGACATCACGTCCATCGTGCGGTCGTGACCGGCCAGCCGCCGGGCGTACTGCAACCGTTGCGCGCCAGGGGCTCTGGGGAGGCTGATGTGTGAAACGGTGTACCGGCCGCCGGCCTCCTGGCTGCAGCGCCGCGCGACCTCGTCGAACGTCGCGCCGTCGGCGGCCGGGGTGTAGAAGGTGACCACCAGGCCGCCGTGGCCGGACCCGCAGGCGGGCAGCGTTGACACGGTCAGCATCGCCAGCAGAACTGCGCTTAGCCGACGCACTCGCCCGTGGCGACTCACCCGCAAATTAAATCGCCAGTCGCGCAAGCAAATCCCGGGCGCGCTCGGCATTCTGCGGATCGCAGAGTACATCGTAGCGGCCGGCAACCAGTTGCATCGTCGAACTGAAATCCCTTGTGCCGCGGGCCATTGAGTACGGAACAGCGGACGTGATCAAACCGAAGAACACCCCGGCGACCAAGCCGGTCGCCAGCGCGCCCCACGGGTTGGGGCTGAAGAACCCGAGCACCAACCCGATGAACAGCCCGAGCCAGGCCCCGCTGAGCACACCGCCGCCGAGCACCTTGGGCCACGAAAGCCGGCCGGTGACCCGCTCGACCTGCATCAGATCGACGCCGACGATCGTCACCTGCTGCACCGGGAACTGCTGCTCGGACAGGTAGTCGACGGCGCGCTGCGCCTCGGCATAGGTGGGATAGGAGCCCACCGGCCAGCCCTTTGGCGGAGTCGGCAACTGCGGCACACCGCGCCGGCCCGCGGCCGCGCCGGTGGGCGTCGAACCAGGGACTTGGCCAGGCTGGAAAGGACTAGTCATCGCAGCTCATTCTCCTACGCCGTGGCCGTAGTTTCACCTCGGCCCTCCCACCCTATCGAGGCAGCCTGCAAGCTAGGTTGAACACCATGACAGCTCCCGGCGGTGCCAGTGGAGAAGACGCCGCCGATCCGCACGCGGCCGGCGGGCAGCCGCCTGCCCAGCCGGGATGGGCAGCCCCCTGGAATCCCCCGGGCGCGCCGCCACCAGCGGACTATCCGAGCCCGCCCTACCCGCCGCCCGGCTACCCGCTCGATTACCCGCGGTTCACCCCGCCGTTCGGCTACCAGCAGCCGCCCGGCGCCCCGCCCTACCCGCCGGGACCTCCGCAATTCGGTGGACCACCACCCAGCTACGGTCCCACGCCGTATCCCGGCGGCTATTACCCGGCACCGGATTATCCGGGCGACTACTGGTCGCACGAGGGCGTCCGGTCCGGTACCAACGGGATGGCGATCGCGGCGCTGATCACGTCGTTCACCGGCTTGCTCTGCTGCGTCGGCGGGATCGCGGCGATCGTGCTGGGCACGATCGCACTCGACCAGATCAAGCGGACCCGCCAAGACGGTTACGGCATGGCCGTCGCGGGCATCGTGATCGGCATCGCAACCCTGGTGGTGGCTCTGATCGTGATGATCTTCGCGGTGCACTCCCATTAGCAGGGCTCGCCAGAGCCGGTTCGCTGCCATCGCGCGACCGGCTGCCTAGGCTCTCTCCCATGGCATCGGTCAACAGGGTGTACGTGGCGCGGCTGGCGCGGATGTTGGTGTTGGGACCGATGGGCGAGAACTTCGGCCGCATCCGCGACGTCGTGATCAGCATCAGCATCGTCCGCCAGCAACCGCGGGTGCTGGGTCTGGTGGTGGATCTGGCCACCCGCCGCAGCATCTTCATCCCGATTCTGCGCGTCGCCGCGATCGAGCCCAACGCCGTCACCCTGAACACCGGCAGCGTGTCCCTGCGCCACTTCGAGCAGCGTCCGGGCGAGGTGCTGGCGATCGGTCAGATCCTCGACACTCCCGTCACGGTCAACGACCCCGAGCTGCCGGAATTGGTCGGGCGCGACGTCGTGATCACCGATTTGGGCATCGAGCAGTCCCGGACCCGCGACTGGCTGGTGACCAGGATCGCGGTGCGAAGCCAGCGTCGGCTCGGCCGGCGTGGACCGGCACACGTCGTCGACTGGCAAAGCGTGCACGGATTGACACCGTCGGCGTTGGCGATGCCGGGCCAGGCGGTGGCGCAACTGCTCAACCAGTTCGAGGGACGCCGCGCGGTCGACGTGGCCGACGCGATTCGCGGGCTCCCGGTCAAACGGCGCACCGAGGTGTTCAAGGCGCTGACCGACGAGCGGTTGGCCGACATCCTGCAGGAGTTGCCGGAGTCGGAGCAGGCCGACGCGCTGTCGCACCTGGGGACCGAACGCGCGGCCGATGTGCTCGAGGAGATGGACCCCGACGACGCCGCCGACCTGCTCGGCGAGCTGAATCCGACGGATGCCGAGCTGCTGCTGGCCCGGATGGACCCCGACGACTCCGCCCCGGTGCGCAGGCTTTTGAAACACTCGCCCGACACCGCGGGTGGATTGATGACGTCGGATCCGGTGGTGCTGACCGCCGACACCACGGTGGCCGAGGCGCTGGCCCTGGTCCGCGATCCCGACCTCACCCCCGCGCTGTCGTCAATGGTGTTCGTGACGCGCCCACCGACCGCCACACCCACCGGGAAGTATCTGGGCTGCGTCCCGCTGCAGAAACTGCTCCGCGAACCGCCGAGCGAGCTGGTCGGCGGAATCGTCGACAGTGATCTGCTCACCCTGACCCCGGAGACCTCACTGGCCTCCGTGACGCGCTACTTCGCCGCCTACAACCTGGTGTGCGGGCCCGTGGTCGACGACCAACGCCACCTGCTGGGCGCGGTCACCGTCGACGACCTGCTCGACCACCTGCTGCCGCACGACTGGCGCGCCCACGCCCAAGAGCTGACCGCGGCCGTCCCCGGCTCCGAAGCAACCGAGGGGGCCTCGTGAGCAAGTCGGCGCCGGTACGGCGGCTCTACACCCCGCGGACATCGCGCGGGCTCTCACTGCGGCTGGACCCCGAGGCGGTGGGGCAGAGCACCGAGGCCATCGCGCGCTTCTTCGGCACCGGCCGCTACCTGCTGATCCAGACCGTCATTGTGGTGGTGTGGATCGCGATCAACCTGGCCGCGGCGAGTTTGCGCTTCGACCCGTACCCGTTCATCCTGCTGAACCTGGCCTTCTCCACCCAGGCCGCCTACGCCGCACCGCTGATCCTGCTGGCCCAGAACCGGCAGGAGAACCGGGACCGGGTTGCCCTCGACGAGGACCGTCGCCGCGCCGCCCAGACCAAGGCCGACACCGAATATCTGTCGCGCGAGCTGGCCGCCCTGCGGCTGGCGATCGGCGAGGTGGTGACCCGCGAATACCTGCGCGATGAACTGGATGAGCTGCGCGCCCTGCTGACTGGACCGGACCCGCAGATCCCGGCCGACGAGCCGCCAACGCGCCGGTGATCACCCGGTCCGGACCAGGTAAGGGCCAGGCGCGGACCACTAAGAGATCCCCGTGAATACCGATTCCGCCATTGCGCCACTCCCGTCACAAGAGTTATGTATGGTGATCTAGTTCACGAGGCTAAGAACAGGTTTCCGGCAGCTCACACGGTCTGCGGCGACCCACATACTTAGGACGGTGGAGTGCGCATAGGGGGTCGCTTGGGTGCCCACCCGGCCGTCGCGGCGGTGCGGAAGCCGAGGCTTCCGGTTACCCGGGCTCAGGCCTTCAGCGTGGCGGTGATCAGTCCGTTGGTGTTCGCGGGTGCCGTCGGCGCCACGCCTGAGCCACTACACGGACACGCGAAGAGCCCGATTCCGTCGGTGCATGCCGTCATCACCCCGGTCGCCGCGGTTTCCCCGACCGTCCCCGATCTGTCCGGACCGGTTGTCATCGCCATCGACCGGGCGCCGACGGCCTTCCACGTCGCGGCGGGCGCCTCCTCGGCACCGCCGCCGCCCAGAGTGGTGAGTGCGCCCGGCGCGCTGGGCATTCCGATGATGGCGCTGACCGCATACCGCAACGCCGAACAGAAGATGTCGGTGTCGGACCCGGCCTGTGGGGTCAGCTGGAACCTGCTGGCCGGCATCGGGCGCATCGAATCCGGACATGCCGGCGGCGGCGCCGTCGACGCCCGCGGCACCGCGGTCACCCCGATCTACGGGCCTTCGCTGGACGGCACGCTGCCGGGCAACGAGGTGATCGTCTCCAGCAACGTCGGCAACCGCGTCACCTACGCCCGCGCGATGGGACCCATGCAATTCCTGCCCGGCACCTGGGCACGGTATGCCGCCGACGGCGACGGCGACGGCATCGCCGACCCGCAGAACCTGTTCGACTCCACGCTGACCGCCGCCCGCTACCTGTGCAGCGGCGGGCTGAATCTGCGCGACCCGGCCCAGGTGATGGCCGCGATCCTGCGCTACAACAACTCGACGGCCTACGCCCAGAACGTGCTGGGCTGGGCCGCGGCGTATGCGACTGGCGTGGTCCCGGTCGACCTGCCGCCGATCACCGGGCCGCCGCCGCCGCTGGGCAACGCTCACGACGAGCACCCCGAGGGCCTCGGGCCCGGCCTGCCGATCAACATGATCGGCCTGCCGCAGGACGACCCGATGGCGCGGATGCCGCTGATCGACCTGACCGGCCAGCAGCAGCTGCCGGCCAGCCCGACGCAGCCGATGTTCCCCTGGATGCCGCAGCCCAACACGCCGCCGCAGCCGACGATGGGCCAGATGCCCGGATGCACGGTGATCTGCATCAGCTCGCAAACCCCGCCGCCGGGCGGACCGCAGCCGTTTGCGCCGCCGGCCCCGCCGCCACCGCCGAACGCGCCGCCGCCCTGGACGCCCCCGTGGGCGCAACCGCCGGCCGCGCCACCACCTCCGGACCCGCAGGCCGTGCCGCCGAGTGCTCCGCCCCCGGCCGCCGCGCCGAACCCGGCAGCCGCAACGCCCAGTCCGGCACCCGCGCCGAAGCCGGCCACCCCGGCGCAGGCACCCGCGCCGACGCACTGACCCGCCTGCCAGCAGCGCGAAATGCGAGCCGCCTACACTCGGCGGTGATGTCTCGTCACGACCCCCCTGGTTCGCAAGCCGATCTGAACGCAGCTATCCGCACCGCACTGGGCAAGGTGATCGACCCCGAATTGCGGCGTCCCATCACCGAACTCGGGATGGTCAAGAGCATCGACGTCGCCTCCGACGGCGGCGTGCACGTCGAGATCTACCTGACCACCGCCGCCTGCCCGAAGAAGACCGAGATCAGCGATCGGGTCGGCCAGGCCGTCGCCGACGTCCCGGGCACCGGGGCGGTGAAAGTCAGCCTGGACGTGATGAACGACGAGCAGCGCACCGAGCTGCGCAAGCAGCTGCGCGGCCCGAATTCTGGGGCCGGCGAGCCCGTCATTCCGTTCGCCCAGCCCAGCTCGCTGACCCGGGTCTACGCGGTCGCGTCCGGCAAGGGCGGCGTGGGGAAGTCGAGCGTGACGGTCAACCTGGCCGCCGCGATGGCCGCGCGCGGCCTGTCGGTCGGGGTGCTGGACGCCGATATCCACGGCCATTCCGTCCCCCGGATGATGGGCACGACCGACCGGCCCACCCAGGTCGAGTCGATGATTCTGCCGCCGATCGCCCACGAGGTGAAGGTGATCTCGATCGCCCAGTTCACCGAGGGCAACGCCCCGGTGGTGTGGCGCGGTCCGATGCTGCACCGCGCGCTGCAGCAGTTCCTGGCCGACGTCTACTGGGGCGACCTGGACGTATTGCTGCTCGACCTGCCGCCCGGCACCGGCGACATCGCCATCTCGGTGGCCCAGCTGATCCCCAACGCGGAAATCCTGGTTGTCACCACGCCGCAGCTGGCCGCGGCCGAGGTCGCCGAGCGGGCCGGCAGCATCGCGCTGCAGACCCGCCAGCGCATCGTCGGCGTGGTGGAGAACATGTCGGGGCTGGTGCTGCCGGACGGCTCCACCATGCAGGTGTTCGGCGAGGGCGGCGGCGCGCAGGTGGCCGAGCGGCTGTCCCGCGCGGTGGGCGCCGACGTACCGCTGCTGGGTCAGATCCCGCTGGACCCGGCGCTGGTCGCTGCCGGCGATTCCGGTGTGCCGATCGTGCTGAGCGCGCCCGATTCGCCGGTGGGCAAGGAGCTGCGCAGCGTCGCCGAGAAGCTGTCGGCGCGCAAGCGCGGCTTGGCAGGCGTGTCGCTGGGGCTGGACCCGATGCGGAAGTAGGCCTGATCGCCGCGAGCGTAAGCGGGCTGCGATTTATGGTCGCGGAATTCGCAGTGTGCTTACGCTCGCGGGGCCGTTAGGTGGCGTCGCTGTCGAACGGCGCCGGACCGTGTTGCCCAACGCCGAATGTCGGGTTGCCATTCGGCGCCGGGGGCGGGGCCGGCGGCGGAGTTCCGTTGACGGGCCGCTCGAAATTGCCGGTGAGGAACGAATCGTCGCCGTCCAGCAGGTGCTTGGTCAGCGCCGCGCGCGGCGTCATGCCGCGCAGCTTCTGCAGCTCGCTCAGCGGGCCGCGCAGGTCGTCGAATTCGGGGCCGATGTCCTCACGCAGCTGGCTGGTGACACCGCTGAGGTAGTCGCGGGCCTGACGCAGGGCGTTCGACGTCCAGCGGATCGCGCCCGGAAGCCGTTCCGGGCCAAGGATTACCAGCCCGACCACGACGAGGACAAGCATCTCCCCCCAGCCGACGTTGGCGAACATCAGCCGCTGTCGGCATCGGGTTTGACGGTCAGGGTGACGTTGCGGCCATCGCGGACCACCTCGACCGGGGCGTCTTGCCCGATGGTCAGCTGGCGCACGGCGACCACGAACTCGTCGGCGTCGGCGACCTTGCGGCTACCGACCTTGACGATGACGTCGTTTTCCAGGATGCCGCCCTTTTGCGCGGGGCTGCCCGCCTTGACGTTGGCGACCTGGGCACCGGCGGCGATCGAGTTGCTCACCGACCGGGTGCTGACGCCCAGCGTCGGGTGCACGATCTTGCCGTCTTTGATCAGCGTCTGCGCCACCGACTTGACCTCGTTCACCGGGATCGCGAAGCCAAGGCCACTTGCGCTGTCGGACAACGACTTTCCGGCGGTGTCGATACCGATCACCTGAGAGTCCATGTCGATCAGCGGACCACCGGAGTTGCCGTGGTTGATCGACGCGTCCGTCTGCAGGGCGTCGATGACGGTGTCGGTGTCAGACCCCTCCCCCGACAACGGGACCGGACGGTGCAGGGCGCTGATGATGCCGTGCGTCACGGTGCTGCGCAGGCCCAGCGGCGCACCCGCGGCGATCACCTCGTCGCCGACGCGCACCTTGTCGGAGTCGCCGAGCCGCGCCACGCTCAGGTTGTCGACGTTGTCGACCTTGAGCACAGCCAGGTCGGTCTTGGGGTCGCGACCGACCAGGTTGGCGGGCACTTCCTTACCGTCGTTGAACACCACGGTCGTCTTGAACTGGCTGGGGTTGTTGGCTGCCTCGGAGATCACGTGGTTGTTCGTGACGATGTAGCCGCGGCCGTCGATGACCACACCGGAGCCCTGCATGCCTTCTTGTTCGCTCTTCGACTCGATGGTCACCACCGAGTTGGCGGTCGCGGCCGCCACTTTGGCGAAGCGGCCCGCCGGTTCTTCGGTGTTGTTGTTGGTCGCCAGCGTCACCTTGGAGGTGGTGAAGGCCTCGACGACCTCGGCCGTCTTGTTGCCGATCAGCCCGCCGATGGCGCCGATCACCAGCGCGATGACGAACAGGACGGCCAGCGCCAGGTAGGACACCTTCTTGCCGAACAACACGTCGCGAACGCCGAGCTTGCCGGTGTATCCCGACGGCGTGGGCGCCGTGGTCTGGGTGACGGCCGGGGTCCCCAACGCCGCCGCGGCGCCCGGGTCCCGCCACGGATCGTCCGCCTCGTCCTCGTCGAAGCCGTTCTGCTCGGCGGCCAGCGCGCTGGCGTCGATCGGGTGGCGCTGCAATGTCTCGGTGCTGCCGCCGACCGGCTTGCTGAACGCCTCCTCCAGCACCGGGTCGCGACGCTGGTCGTGCGGGCTGAACTCGACTTGGTCCCGGTACTTAGAGGGGCGTACCCGCTCCGCGACGAAGGATCCCTGTAGACCATCCGGGCGACCGAAGGCCTGACGCGCCGCGGGGTCGACCGGTGGCCGGGAAATGGGGCGCGGCGCCAGGCGGTTGGCTCCGTTGTCGCCGCCGTCTTGCCCCTGGTAGAAGCCTTGGTCGGAGGTCATGAATCCTCTACTTGATGCTCGAAACCGGCCTCGCACGCCGGCCCCTGTCCAGGGCGAGCACCAGGCACAGAATTGTCCGTGTCCACCCTAGTATCCACGGTTGCTGAGCGGTCGGCATGAACCCACGAGCTGGGGCAACCCGAGTGCTACCGGCGCTTACGCTGGTCGCGCACATTGCGATCAGCGAAACGGTCGGTCGCCTGCGATGGCGTGTCGTCGGGCGGGTAATGCGGAATCTCCGAGAGCATCCCGAGCAGGGTGCTGGGGATGCGGATCGGGTGGGAATCGCGCAAAGCGGCGCGCGCCCGGCTCTGGTCGTCGACCTCGGACGCGCATTGCGGGCACAGCGACAGATGATGGGCCGCTCGCAGGTGAGCATTCATCCGCAGCTCACCGTCGACAAACGCGGCGATCGCTTCGACGGACAGGTGCTCGGTGGAGCCGAATTGCCGTGGCGCGCCGACCGGCGCGTCGCTCTGAGAGGCGAACTGCGCGGGAAGCCAGGAGAACGCGCGGCGGAACACATGTCCCCGGTCGGCCATCACCAGCCCCTTTCGCTGCCACGTACCCCTCGAATGTAGCGCGACAAGGTGCCCCGCACCGATATGCATCGTGCGAAATCGCACGATTCTCGGCCCGCGGGTCGTGCGGTGAACCGGCCCAGCCATTTTCTAAGCCGATTGGGCGTGGGTTTCCGGCTCGGAATGCGCGGCCAGATAGTCGCGCAACGCCTGACGTCCGCGGTGGATCCGGCTGCGGACAGTACCCAGCTTGACGCCCAGAGTGGCGCCGATCTCCTCATAGGACAGGCCCTCGATGTCGCACAGCACCACGGCGGCGCGAAACTCCGGGGGCAGCGAGTCCAGCGCGGCCTGCAGGTCAGGTCCCAGGCGCGCGTCGTGGTAGATCTGCTCCGGGTTCGGCTCGTCGGCCGGGACCCGGTCGTAGTCCTCCGGCAACGCTTCCATCCGGATGCGGGCACGCCGGCGCACCATGTCAAGGAACAAATTCGTGGTGATGCGGTGCAGCCAGCCCTCGAAGGTTCCGGGCTGATAGTTCTGCACCGACCGGAAGACCCGGATGAATGTCTCCTGGGTCAAGTCCTCGGCGTCTTGCTGATTACCCGAGAGCCGGTAAGCCAGGCGGTACACCCGGTCGGCGTGCTGACGCACCAACTCGTCCCACGACGGCATGGTCGTCTTGTCCCCGGTCGCGTCGAACACTGCGGTGCCCTGCAGGCCGTCGGCCGGTTCGACCCATTCGTCGTCCGGGAGTTCCTGGGCGTGCGACATCGTGTTCGGGCTCAAGAGAGTGGTGTTGATCGAATCCTCCGAATAATGTGTCCTGCCCGAAAGGGGCAGTTCGTCATCGGCAACACGCAGTTGCCAATCTGTATTCCCCGCCCAACGTCCTCCACGTTCCATACCGTCACCGTCGCCTACCGGCGTATGCGCGGCATAGGAGCAATCTGAGGTTTGGCTGAGAAACCTTATCGTTACCTGCCACACGCAGGGCATACCCGCAGTGGAGTGACTTACGCCGTCGCGGTGTCGCCGGGCGTGTCGGAAACGCTTCGATTCGCCGCGCGCCTGACGGACTGCGCGTGCGGATGCAATACGCTGCGGGCATGGACGGCACCGAGGAAGAAACCCCCGGCCAGGCGGCCCCCAGTCGGGCCGAATCGCTCTCCGCGCACGCGGAAGGGTCGATCTCCGAGGACGCGATTCTGGCCGCCGCCCGGGAACGCTCCGTCGACATCGGCGCCGGCGCGGTCACGCCCGCGGTGGGGGCGCTGTTGAGCCTGCTGACCAAGCTCAGCGGCGGCAAGGCCGTGGCCGAGGTGGGCACCGGCGCCGGGGTCAGCGGACTCTGGTTGCTGTCGGGGATGAGCGACGACGGCGTACTGACCACGATCGATATCGAGCCCGAGTATTTGCGGCTGGCCAAGCAGGCGTTCTCCGAAGCCGGCATCGGACCGTCACGCACCCGGCTGATCAGCGGCCGCGCCCAAGAGGTGCTCACCCGGCTCGCCGACGAGTCCTATGACCTGGTGTTCGTCGACGCCGACCCGATCGACCAGCCCGATTACGTCGTCGAAGGCGTGCGGCTGCTGCGATCCGGCGGGATCATCGTCGTGCACGGCTCGGCGCTGGGCGGGCGGGCCGGCGATCCCGCGGCCCGCGACGCCGAAGTGGTCGCGGTCCGGGAGGCGGCCCGTCTGATCGCCGAGGACGAGCGGCTGACGCCCGCGCTGGTGCCGCTGGGTGACGGCATGCTGGCCGCGGTCCGCGACTAGCCCGCCCTTCTAGGCGCGACTGCCCGGCCGGCCGGGCGCTCGGCGCTGCGTGCCCGGCTGCCCGGGCACTGCGTCGCACCTCCAGGCCCGGCATCGCACTGTTTCTTTTACGCATCCCTGACGCGGCGCCCCCTTGACCGTCGACTGAACGCGCGTTTAATCTACTGAACATGCGTTCAGCCGACCTGACCGCGGCCGCCCGGATCCGCGATGCCGCGATCGAGCAATTCGGCCAGCACGGCTTCGGCGTGGGACTGCGCAGCATCGCCGAGGCCGCGGGGGTGAGCGCCGCACTGGTCATTCATCACTTCGGATCCAAGGACGGCCTGCGCAAGGCGTGCGACGACTTCGTCGCCGAAGAGGTCCGCGTAAGCAAATCCGAAGCAATGCAGACCAACGATCCGGCCACCTGGCTGGGGCAGCTGGCCGAGATCGAGTCCTATGCGCCGATGATGGCCTACCTGGTGCGCAGCATGCAGTCCGGTGGCGAGCTGGCAAAGAAGTTGTGGCAACAGATGATCGACAACACCGAGCAATACCTCGACGAAGGGGTGCGCAACGGCCTGATCAAGCCCAGCCGCGACCCGAAGGCCCGAGCCAGATACCTGGGCATGAACAACGGTGGAGCATTCTTGCTCTACATCCAAATGCACGACAACCCAACGGATTTGCGGGCAGTCCTGCGCGACTATGCCCGCGATATGGTGCTGCCGGCCCTCGAGCTCTACACCGAGGGCCTGATGGTGGACCGCACCATGTATGACGCATTCCTGGCCGCCGATGATCAAGGAGAATCCCATGGCAGTTGATAGCGTCGCGCCCATCGAAATCCGGGACCTCACCAAGAACTTCGGTGCGGCGCGGGCGCTGGACGGCCTCGACCTGACGGTGCGTCGAGGTGAAGTGCACGGCTTTCTCGGTCCCAACGGCGCCGGCAAGTCCACCACCATCCGCATCCTGTTGGGCCTGGTGAAGGCCGACAGCGGCAGCGTGCGACTGTTAGGCGGCGACCCGTGGTCCGATGCCGTCGAACTGCACCGTCAAATCGCTTATGTGCCAGGCGACGTCACGCTGTGGCCGTCGCTGACCGGTGGTGAGACCATCGATCTGCTGGCCCGCATGCGCGGCGGCATCGACGACGCCCGGCGCCGGGAGCTGATCGAGCGCTTCGACCTCGACCCCACCAAGAAGTCGCGCACCTACTCCAAGGGCAACCGACAGAAGGTCTCCCTGATTTCGGCCTTCTCGTCGCGGGCCAGCCTGCTGCTGTTGGACGAACCCAGCAGTGGCCTGGACCCGTTGATGGAGAACATCTTTCAGCAGTGTGTCGCCGAGGCCCGCGACCGTGGCGTGACGGTCCTGTTGTCCAGCCACATCCTGGCCGAAACCGAAGCGCTGTGCCAGACGGTGACGATCATCCGGGCCGGCCGGACCATCGAAAGCGGTTCACTGGACTCGATGCGGCATCTCAGCCGCACCTCCATCAAAGCCGAAATGATCCGTGGCCCTGGTGATCTCAGTCGGATCAAGGGTGTTGAGGATGTCAGCGTCGAGGGCAACACGTTGCGCGCACAGGTCGACAGCGAAAGCCTCGGGGAACTCATCCGGGTGCTGGGCGACGCCGGCGTGCGCAGCCTGGTCAGCCAGCCACCGACGCTCGAGGAGCTCTTCCTGCGCCACTACAACACCGGCCGCAGCGAAAAGAAGGTCTCGGCATCATGAGCATCGCAACGCTGGAACGTCCTGCTCTGCAACGCAGTTCGAACTTCACCGGAACACTGGGCATGCTGCGGCTGTATCTGCGCCGCGACCGGATCTCGCTGCCACTGTGGATTCTGCTGCTGTCGCTTCCGTTGGCGACGGTCTACATCGGCAGCATCGAGAAGGTCTATCCCAGCCAAGCCGCCCGGGCCGGGTTCGCGGCGACCATCATGGCCAGCCCGGCGCAGCGTGCCCTCTACGGGCAGGTCTACAACGACAGCCTTGGCGCCGTGGGCATTTGGAAAGCCGGGATGTTCCATGTGCTGATCGCGGTGGCCGTGATTCTGACGGTGATCCGGCACACCCGCGCCGACGAGGAAAGTGGTCGCACCGAGCTGGTGGACTCGACCGGGGTCGGACGTTACGCCAGCCTGACCGCGGCGCTGATCCTGAGCTTCGGGGCCTCGATCGCCACTGGCGCGATCGGCGCGGCGGGACTGCTGTCCACCAACGTCCCGGCCAGCGGATCGCTGGCCTTCGGCGCCGCGCTGGCCGGCTCCGGAGTGGTGTTCACGGCGGTGGCCGCCGTGACCGCGCAGCTGTCGTCGAGCGCGCGATTCGCCCGCGGTGCCGCCTTCGCGGTGCTGGGAGCCGCGTTCACGCTGCGCGCCATCGGCGACGCCGGTTCCGGCACGCTGTCCTGGTTTTCCCCGCTGGGCTGGTCTCTACAGGTCCGGCCCTATGCGGGCGATCACGGGTGGGTGCTGCTGCTGCATCTGGTCACCGCGATCGTGCTCACCGCGGTGGCGTATCGGCTGCTGGCCGGGCGCGACGTCGGAGCGGGACTCATCGCCGAGCGCGCCGGCCCGGCCACCGCCGCACCGTGGTTGAGCAACGTGTTCGGACTGACCTGGCGGCTGGACCGCGGCGCCCTGTTGCTGTGGACGGTGGGCCTGTGCCTGTACGGACTGGTGATGGGCAGCGTCGCGCACGGCATCGGCGATGAGATCGGCGGCGGCATGGCGCGCGACATCGTCGCGAGGATGGGCGGCACCTCCGCGTTGGAAGAGGCCTTCCTCGCGGTGGCGTTCAACATGATGGGCATGGTGGCGTCGGCCTTCGCCGTCTCGCTCACCTTGCGACCACACCAGGAAGAGGCCGGCCTGCGCGCCGAGACGACGCTGGCCGGCGCGGTGTCCCGAACTCGTTGGCTGGCAAGCCATTTAGCGGCAGCCCTGCTGGGGTCCGCAGCGGCGATGGTGGTCGCCGGCGCGGCCGGCGGGCTGCTCTACGGGATCGCGGCCGGCGACGTCGGCGCCAAGATGGCCGTCGTGACCGGAACCGCGGCCGTGCAGTTGCCGGCCGTCTGGCTGGCCTCAGCCGTGACGGTCGTAATCTTCGGTGTGGCACCACGATTCACGCCGGTGGCCTGGGGCGTGTTGATCGCGTTCATTGCCCTGTACCTGATCGGATCCCTGGCCGGCTTCCCGCAGTGGGTCCTGGATCTCGAGCCCTTCGCACACGTGCCGCGGGTCGGCAGCGACTTCATCGCGCTGCCGCTGGTGTGGCTGCTGGTCATCGACGCGGCCCTGATTGCTTTGGGGGCCATGGCCTTTCGCCGACGGGATCTGCGCTCATGAACACCGGTGTACGCGCGACGGCATCGTCGGTGTTCGGACTGGCCGTCTTGGGCCTGCTGCTGTTCCTACCAGCGGGCACGCTCAACTATTGGCAAGCCTGGGCCTTCATCGCGACCACCCTGGTGGCGACGATCCTGCCCACCGTCTACATCGGCCGGACGAACCCCGCCGCGCTCGAGCGCCGGATGCACGCCGGACCGAAGGCAGAGACCAGAGTCGTACAGAAGGTCGTGATGGTCAGCGCGTTTACCGCGTTGATCGCGATGCTGGTGTTCAGTGCTTACGACCATCGGATGAACTGGTCATCGGTGCCCGGCTGGGTATCGGTGTTCGGTGATGCGCTGGTCGCGATAGGACTCGGCATCGCCATGCTGGTGATCGTCCAGAATGCCTACGCCGCAGCCACAGTCACGGTGGAATCGGGCCAGACGCTGGTATCCAGCGGCGTGTACAAGTATGTGCGGCACCCGATGTACGTCGGCAACTTCATCATGATGATCGGTATCCCGCTTTCGCTCGGCTCCTACTGGGGACTTTTGTTCGTGATCCCGGGCCAAGCGGTGATCGTTTTTCGCATCCTCGACGAAGAGAAGCTGTTGACCGAGCAGTTGCCCGGATACCGCGAGTACACCCAGCACGTGCGCTATCGGCTGCTGCCCTACGTCTGGTAGCGGCGAGAGTTCAGACCCAGACGCCCTTGCCCACCGCGACCACGCCGCCGGCGCTGATCGCGAAGCGCTCCCGGTCCTTCTCCAGATCCACCCCGACCATTTCGCCGGGCCCGATCACCACGTTCTTGTCCAGGATCGCGTGGCGCACCACCGCGCCACGGCCCACCCGGGCGCCCGGCATGATCACGCTGCCCTCCACGATCGCGCCGTCGTCGACGACCACGTTCGACGACAGCACCGAGTTGCGCACCGAGGCCGCCGAGATGATGCTGCCCGCGCCGACGACAGACTCCTGGGCGGAGCCGCCGTTGACGAACTTCGCCGGCGCCAGGTTCTCCGTCGCGCCCTGAATCGGCCAGCGCCGGTTGTACAGGTTGAACACGGGGTGCACCGACACCAGATCCATGTGCGCGTCGTAAAACGCATCCAGCGTCCCGACGTCGCGCCAGTAGGCCCGGTCGCGATCGGTGGCGCCGGGCACCTCGTTGTCGTTGAAGTCGTAGACCGCGGCCATCCCGTCGTCCACCAAGCGCGGAATGATGTTGCCACCCATGTCGTGATCGGAGTGGTCGTCGTCGGCGTCGGCGCGAATCGCGTCGACGAGCACCTTGGTGGTGAAGATGTAGTTGCCCATCGAGGCGAACGTCGTCTCCGGATCGTCGGGCGTGCCCGGCGGCTCCAGCGGCTTCTCGACGAAGCTGCGGATCCGGCCGGATTCGTCGGCGTCGATGCAGCCGAATGCCGAGGCTTCGCCGCGCGGCACCCGGATGCCGGCCACCGTCGCGCCGGCCCCGCTGTCGATGTGAAAACGGACCATCTGCTCGGGGTCCATCCGGTACACGTGGTCGGCGCCGAAAACCACTATGTAGTCCGGGTCTTCGTCGTAGATCAGATTCAGCGACTGGTAGATCGCGTCGGCGGAGCCGGTGTACCAGCGCGGGCCGAGGCGCTGCTGGGCCGGCACCGGGGTGATGTACTCACCGGCCAGACCGGACAGCCGCCAGTTCTGCGAAATGTGACGGTCAAGTGAATGCGACTTGTATTGCGTGAGAACGCAGATCCGCAAGTATCGGGCATTGACGAGGTTGGACAGCACGAAGTCGATCAGGCGATAGGCGCCGCCGAAGGGAACCGCGGGCTTGGCCCGGTCCGCGGTCAGCGGATACAACCGCTTGCCCTCACCGCCGGCCAGGACGATGCCCAGCACGTGGGGTGCTTCCCTCATGACTCCAAACCTATCGGCCGTCACGAACCGCTGCCAGGGGCAATCCCCCGGGGCGGCGTTGCGACGGGCTGTCCGTCAAGGTGTTTGGCAAACGTGGCCGCCGCTCACCGTAATCGATTGTGCCGCCCGGCGCGCGGTGGCGTCGCCGCGGGAATTCACCAGCCGCTTTTCCGTCCGATTCGCGAGGGGCGTCGCAAGCGAACTACGGTGCGGTGTATGCGGGTGGCAATGATGACTCGGGAGTACCCACCAGACGTCTACGGGGGAGCCGGCGTACACGTCACCGAGCTCGTCGCCCAACTGCGCCGACTGTGCACGGTCGACGTGCACTGCATGGGCGCCCCGCGTCCCGGCGCCGTCGCGCACGAGCCCGACCGGCGCCTGCGCGACGCGAACGCGGCGCTGTCCACGCTGTCCACGGATCTGGTGATGGCTAACGCCGCGGCCGAGGCCACGGTGGTGCATTCGCATACCTGGTACACCGGCATGGCCGGGCACCTCACCGCGATGCTCTACGACATCCCCCACATCCTGACGGCGCATTCGCTGGAACCGCTGCGGCCGTGGAAGGCCGAACAACTCGGCGGGGGCTACCGGATCTCGTCGTGGGTCGAGCGCACCGCGGTGCTGGCGGCCGATGCGGTGATCGCGGTGAGTTCGGGCATGCGCGAGGACGTGCTGCGGGTCTACCCGACGCTGGATCCCAGTCAGGTGCACGTCGTCCGCAATGGCGTCGACAGCGACGTGTGGCATCCCGCCGGACCGGCGGACACCGGCTCGGTGCTGGCCGAGCTCGGCGTCGATCCGAACCGGCCGATGGTGGCCTTCGTCGGTCGGATCACCCGGCAGAAGGGCGTCGGCCATTTGGTCGCTGCCGCGCACCAATTCAGCCCCGACGTGCAACTGGTGCTGTGCGCCGGCGCTCCCGATACCCCGGAGATCGCCGACGAGGTACGCACCGCCGTGGACGGGCTCGCCCGCGTCCGCTCGGGCGTGTTCTGGATCCAGGAAATGCTTCCCGTCGCGGAATTGCGCGAAATACTCTCGGCGGCGACGGTTTTCGTGTGCTCATCGGTGTACGAGCCGTTGGGCATCGTCAACCTGGAGGCGATGGCCTGCGCGACCGCGGTGGTGGCCTCCGACGTCGGCGGAATTCCGGAGGTGGTCGTCGACGGAGTCACCGGATCGCTGGTGCATTACGACCCCGACGACGCCGGGGCTTACCGGGCGGGATTGGCAAAAGCGGTCAATGAACTCGTCGCGGACCCGGCGAAGGCGCAGCGCTACGGACGCGCCGGACGGCGTCGTTGCATCGAGGAATTCTCCTGGGCGCATGTCGCTGAGCAGACCCTGGAGATCTACCGAAAGGTGTGTTCTTAGCTGCCCCCGACACCCGGGGGACTTAGCTGGTGACGCCCTTGAGTTCGTCACCCAGGGCAGCGGCCTCGTCGGGCGTCAACTCGACGACGAGACGGCCACCACCTTCAAGTGGTACCCGCATTACGATGCCGCGCCCCTCCTTAGTCGCTTCGAGAGGACCGTCTCCGGTCCGGGGCTTCATCGCCGCCATCGAGTGCTCCCTCCAGATTCGAGTTGGCCCGTCCTCGCGAGCCTGGTCGGCAGCGAGCTAGTCCCGCCAGCGGATTTCCAGCCATACCCGACTTTGAACTGCCAAATCACCCCCCCATTGTTCCCTATTCGGCTCACTAAATGCACAAGACCCGTCCGTAGCGCCCTCCGCGGGGGTTCGCGCGTGGTTTGCCGGGCTTGTCGCCCGACCCCTCATCGTGGCGAGGGAACCCAGCAATCACGGACGTGGTCGTCGACCATCCCGGTCGCCTGCATCAGCGCGTACGCGGTGGTGGGGCCCACGAACCGGAAACCGCGGCGTTTGAGTTCCTTCGCCATGGCCTTGGATTCATCGGTAGCGGAAGGGATTTCGGATTCGGAGGCGGGACGCGGCCGCGACGGCGGCGCGAACGACCACAGCAGGTCGGACAGGTCTTCCGCCGATCCCAATTCGGCCACCGCCCGCGCGTTGGCAATCGTCGCGTCGATCTTGGCCCGGTTGCGGACGATGCCGGAGT
This sequence comes from Mycobacterium sp. NGS40, assembly GCF_059812735.1. NCBI lineage: Bacteria > Bacillati > Actinomycetota > Actinomycetes > Mycobacteriales > Mycobacteriaceae > Mycobacterium > Mycobacterium sp. NGS40. The sequence continues at coordinate 133,941 of NZ_JCALDG010000012.1, read as the reverse complement.
CGGCCATCAGCCGCTGCACATCGGCCTCGGTAAAGCGCGCCACCTTTTCGGCGTCGAACCCGGCGAAGGCACGGCGGAAATTGTCCCGCTTGCGCAGGATCGTCAACCAGGACAGGCCGCTCTGAAAGGCCTCCAGGCTCATCCGCTCGAACAGTGCCACCCCGCCACGCAGCGGCCGGCCCCACTCCTGGTCGTGATAGTTGCGGTACATGTCGAAGTCGGGCCCGGGCCGGCCCACCGCCCAGCTGCAGCGAGTCCGCCCGTCGTCGGTCACGCCGGATCCCCGCCCGGGGTGTCCTCGCCGTCGGCCGCGTCGACGGCCTCGCGATGCGCTGCTGTTGCGGCCGCACTGACCGCCGCCAGCTGACCCCGCAGCGCCTCGAGCTCGCGGGCCAACCGGTCCAGCACCCAGTCGACCTCGCTGGTCTTGTAACCCCGCAGCACCTGGGTGAACTTGACCGCGTCGACGTCGGAGCCGGTGACACCGTAGGCGGGCAGCACCGTCGCCGTGGTCCCCCGCGGCAGGGGCGGCAGCTGCTCACCACGCCCGAACAGCAGGCTCGCCGCGCCGAACAGCACGATCGCCACCAGCACCAACACCACGATGTAGAGCAAGACCAACGCCACGGAATCGATAGTGCCCTATGCCGCCGACAGGACGGCGAGCGTGGGCCCTATTGGGGCCTCACCCCGTTCATCGGCGGCCGGTCGGCCAGCGACACCGGCCGGGTGTGCTGGGTGTACCCCTCGCCGTCGGCGAAGAACTGCGTCAGCCCGACCCCGGAGTCGGGGATGCCGCAACGCGACAGCAGGGTCGCGATGACCTGACGGCTCATCGCGCCCAGCTCGGCCAGCGGCCGGTTGCGGTGCGCCCGCACACCGAGGTTGACCTGCGCGATCGCGTCCAGGCCCAGCCGGTCGAAGGTGTCGACCAGCAGGCCGATCTCGACGCCGTAGCCCGGGGCGAACGGCAGGGAGGTCAGCAATTCGCGGGTGGCCGCGTATTCGCCACCAAGGGGCTGTAGCACGCAGCCCAGCTCCGGCCGCAGCGCCGCCAGCAAAGGCCGGGCCACCAGCTCGGTGACCCGCCCGCCGCCGTTCGCGGCGTCTCCGCCGCGGATGGACGGGTCACCCGCCTCGCTGACGTTCAGCGGTCGGCGGTAGAAGCTTTTGACCAGGTGAATGCCGTCGCCGATCAGCAGCGGACCCAGCAGCCACGGCACGAACATCGGGTGCGGGTTGATCAGGTCGGAGTCGACGAACACCACGATGTCGCCGCTGGTCGCGGCCAGCGAACGCCACAACGCCTCACCCTTGCCCGGCCGGGTCGCGACCTCGGGCAACGCCTGTTCACGGCTGACGACGCGGGCGCCGGCCGCGATCGCGCGGATCTCGGTCTCGTCGGTGGAGCCGGAGTCCAGCACGATCAGCTCGTCGACCAGCCCCCCGGAATCGCGGACCAGCGGCGAGATGCTGCCGACCACCGAGGCGATGGTTTGTTGCTCGTCGAGGGCCGGCAGCACGACCGAGACGGTTCGCCCGCCCTTGGCCTCTTCCAGCTGCTTGATCGTCCAGGTGGGACGGCTCCAGCTGCGACGCTGCAGCCACTGCCGCGCCGCGGCGGCCTCACTGCTGGTCAGCTCCCCGGCGACCAGGTCGGATGCCGTCATGCCAGTCCTCTCACGGTGCGCGCCGGCGGCCGGATGCCCTGGATCGAGGCGACCATTTCCAGCACCCGTCGCGTCGCGGCAACCTGATGCACCCGAAATACCCGCACGCCGGCGGCCGCTGCCAACGCGGTGGCTGCCAGTGTCCCCTCAAGCCGTTCGGTCAGTTCCACACCCAGAGTCTCCCCGACGAAGTCCTTGTTGCTCAAAGCCATGAGCACGGGCCATCCGGTATTAACAAGTTCGCTCACGTGGCGCAACAGGACCAACCCGTGGAAGGTGTTCTTGCCCATGTCGTGCGTCGGGTCGATCAATACCCGGTCGGGGGCCACTCCGGCGGCGACCGCGCGCTCGGCGGCGCCGGTGACCTGACGGATCACGTCGTCGACCACGCCGCGGGTGGTGGTGCCGAAGCGCACCCGGAACGGGCGGGTGCGCGGCTGCGCGCCACCGGTGTGCGAACACACCAGGCCCACGCCGAGTTCGGCGGCGACCTCCGGCAGGGCCGGGTCGACGCCCGCCCAGGTGTCGTTGATCAGGTCGGCGCCGGCGGCGCAGGCCAGTCGGGCCACCTCGGAGCGCCAGGTGTCGACACTGATCAGCTGGTCGGGGTAGGCGCCCCGCAACCATTCGATGAACGGCACCAGCCGGGCGATCTCCATGGCCGCGTCCACGTTCTCGCCGGGTCCCGCCTTGACCCCGCCGACGTCGATGAGATCGGCACCCTCGGCGACGGCCCGGTGCACGGCTGACCGGGCCGCTTCGTCGCTGAAGGTCGCACCCTTGTCGTAGAACGAGTCGGGTGTGCGGTTGATGATCGCCATGACCAGCGCGCGATCCCCGGCAACGGGTCGGCCGCACAGAGTTGACTGCACACGTCCATAGTGCCTGCTCCGTCGGGGGCCGGTGCGCCTCCCCCAAGGCTTCAGCCTTGCGGTCGCTTACCGGCTCGAGCCGATTGGCCGGTGCGCCTCCCCCAAGGCTTCAGCCTTGCGGTCGCTTACCGGCCGCGACCTCGCCGGGGTATTCGTCGTAGTACGGCACATAGCCCTCGTCGCGGCCGGCGAGCACGTACAGCGGATCCGCCACGTCGGGCCCGTAGGCCTGCTCGCGCAACTCCACCTTGCGGCTCTTGAACGTCGTGGTGTGCTCGAGCGTCTTGACCACGCGGACGAACAGCGGCAGCGCGTAGGCCGGCAGTTGTCCGTAGACCGCACTGGCCAGTGCCTTGCCGTCGAACTCCGCGCCCTCGCGCAACTGGACCGCGGCCATCCCGGCACGTCCCCCGGTGTTGGGCACTTCGACACCGAACACGGTGCACTCCTCGACGGCCTTGTCCGACGCCACCGCCGCCTCGACCTGCGTGGTGGCGACGTTCTCGCCCTTCCACCGGAAGGTGTCGCCGAGCCGGTCGACGAACGCGGCGTGCCGCATGCCCTGCGGGCTCATCACGTCGCCGGAGTTGAAGTAGCAGTCACCATCGCGGAAAGCGTTGCGCACCAACTTCTTTTCGCTCGACGCCTTGTCGGTGTAGCCGTCGAACGGCTGCAGCCGGTTGACCGGGCTGAGCAGCAGTCCGGGCTGACCGGCCGGCACCTTGCACACCCGGCCGTTGGCGTCGCGGAACGGGTCCCCGGTGTCGGGGTCGTACTCCACGTACACCAGCGGCATCGGCGCGAGGCCCGTCGACCCGGGCACATTGAAGACGTTGATGAAGGCCGTGTTGCCCTCACTGGACGCGTAGAACTCACACACCCGCGAGATGCCGAACCGCTTGGTGAAGTCCTTCCAGATCTCCGGGCGCAATCCGTTGCCGGCGATCAGGCGCACCTTGTGTTTGCGGTCGGTGTCCTTCGGCGGCTGGTTGAGCAGATACCGGCAGATCTCGCCGATGTAGATGAACGCGGTGGCCTGACTCTCGATGGCCTCGTCCCAGAACCGGGAGGCCGAGAACGACTTACCCAACGCCAGCGTTGCCCCGGAGTTGATCGCCGACGACAGCGCCACGGTCAGCGCGTTGTTGTGATACAGCGGCAGGCAGCTGTACAAGGTGTCGGAGCCCTTCAGCCGCAACCCCAGCCCGCCGAACGCCGCCAGGGCCTTGAGCCAGCGCAGATGCGTCATCACGCTGGCCTTGGGGAACCCGGTGGTGCCCGACGTGAAGATGTAGAAGGCGGTGTCGCGGGCCTGCACAGCCCCCACCGAATCCGGGTTGGTGGCCACCGCGCCTACCGCGAAGCGCTCCAGATCTTCGATCGTCAGCGTGTTGGCGGTGCCCGCGGAGCCGGTCTCGGCGACCGCGCTGACCAGGTCGGTCTCCGCGATCAGCACCTTGGCGTCGAGCAATCCAAGGCTGTGCGCGAGCACTTCACCACGCTGGTGATAGTTGAGCATTCCGGCGACGGCCCCGCACTTGACGGTGGCCAGCATCGCCAGCACCGTGTTGGGCGAATTGCGCAGCATGATCCCGACGACGTCGCCGTGGCCGACTCCGCGCGCGGCCAACACCGCGGCATAGCGGTTGGCGGCCGCGTTGGCCTCGCGGTAGGTCAGCTGCTGGTCACCGAAGCGCAGGAAGACCTTGTCGCCGTAGCGGGCGGCGCGGTCCTGGAACACGCTGCCGATCGACCGGTGCGAGCCCGGCTGGGCCAACAGCCCGGTCGCCGCGCCGCGAAGGATCACCCGCATGTCGGCCAGTACGGCCGGCAGTCCCGACGCGATGTCGGTCAGGCCGATCCGTCTGCGTGCTCCCCCGGCGTGATCGGACACGTGCTCCCTCGATTCCCCTTGACGCAGCCGACCTCAGTTAGGGGCGCACGCCTCGATTGCGTCATTCACCTTATCGACCAGCATCAGCGTGTCCATCGCTACCTGTGAGATGTACCCGCGGTCCACCAAGTCGTTCAGCCAGACCCACAAGCCCTCGTAGTGTCCCCAGGTATCCAGCAGCACCACGGGTTTGTCGTGCATACCCAAAGAGCCCGTCGTCCATGCCTCGAACAGCTCGTCGAGCGTGCCGATCCCACCGGGAAGCGCGATGAACGCGTTGGAGCGGTCTTCCATGATCCGCTTCCGGTCGCGCATGTTGTCGGTGACGATCAGCTCGGAGGCGTTCTCGTCGGCGAGTTCGCGGCGCACCAACTGGCGCGGGATGATGCCGACCGTCTTGCCGCCACGGGCGCGCGCCGCACTGGCCACCGCGCCCATCGCCGATATGTCGCCGCCGCCCCACACCAGGGTCCAGCCGCGGTCGGCGATCGCTTCGCCGAGTTCGCTAGCCAGATCAAGCAATTCGGGATGTGTCGGGCCGGACGCGCAGTAGACGCAGACCGCCCATTCGCTCGAGGATTCGCCGTCGGGGCGCATAACCGCCAAGGTAGACCAACGCCGTTCGAACCGTGCGCGTATGGGGCTTTCGCGCTAGCTAGTCATCGGCTGGCCACCGCGCCGCCATAAAATTCGGCGATGCCGATTCGATGGAACGTCCCGCAGCACGCGTCCACCCTGGAACGACTGGATTCCGCGCTGGGTGACGGACCGCGGCGCGGTGCGGTCGTGCTCGGTCCCGACGGCGTCGGCAAGTCGACCCTGGCGCGGTTGGCCGCCGAGAACTTCTCTCGTGGCAACCCGAGCACTTTCATCCGCTGGGTCACCGGCACCCCGACCGAGCGCGTGGTCCCGTTCGGCGCCTTCAGCCACATCGTGGACTTCTCCAACTTCGGGGACGACATCGGGAAGCCGGCCGCGCTGCTGCGGGCGGCCCGGGCATCGCTGAGCGGCGACCGGCAGGGAGATCTGCTGCTGATCGTCGACGATGCCCACGACTTGGACATCCTGTCGGCCACCCTGGTCTACCAGCTGGCGCTGGCCGGGACCGCCCGGATGATCGTCACCGCCCGCGCTGACACCGCACCCGAGGCCATCGCGGCGCTGTGGACCGACGGCCTGCTGGAGCGCATCGATGTCGACGCGCCCGGCCAGCCCACCAGCACGGCCGAGGTCGACACCTTCATCGCCGAGTTGCCCGCCGCCGCGCGGGCGGTGCTCGACTATCTCGCCGTCGAGGAGCCGCTGTCGGCGGCCGATCTCACCGCGCTGGCCGGCGACGGCGCGGTCGGCGAGGCGCAGCAGTGGGGCGCGGCCGAAACCCGGGTGCGCGACGAGCGCGCCGAAGATCCGGTCGTCTACACCGCCCACCCGCTGTTCTCCGAACGGGCGCGGGCCGCGCTGGGCGCCGACGGTGCCCGGCAGCGGCGCACCGAGGTGGTCGAGCTGCAGTCCCGGCATCCGTCCGAACACCTCAGCGACCGGCTGCGGCTGGCCTCCCTGGCGCTGGACAGCGACGCTCCGCAGCCGGTGGCCGCGGTCGTCGACGCCGCGCAACAGGCGCTGCGGCTCGGCGATCTCACGCTCGCCGAACGGTTCGCCCGCTCCGCGCTGGCGCGCGGCGAGGACGGCCAGGCACTGGCCGCGCGGCTGCCGCTGGCGAATTCGCTGGCGTTTCAGGGCCGGGGCCGCGAGGCCGAGGAGTTGCTGGCCGCCGTGGATTCCGCCGCGTTGTCCGAAGAAGACCTGATGGCATGGACCCTGCTGCGGGCGGCCAATCAGTTCTTCATGCTCAGCGAGCCGGAGCGGGCCACCGCGTTTCTGCTGACGATCCGTAATCGCGTTCCCGATGTCGGCCCGCGGGTCACGCTCGACGCGCTGAGCGCAACCTTCGCGATGAACGCCGGCAACATCGGGGGCGCCGTCGAGATCGCGCATCGGGTGCTGGACTCACCGGCCGCCGACGACCAGGCGGTGGCCTGGGCGGCGAGCGCGGCGACGCTGTGTTCGGCGCGCCAGGGCCGGTTCGCCGACGTAGAGCCGCTGGCGCAACGCGCGCTGGGCGCCGAGCACCCCGGGCTGCTGCGGTTCACGGTCGGCCTGGGCGAGACGACGACCCTGCTGATGGCCGGCCGGGTCGAGACGGCGACCGAACTGGCGCAGCAGTTCACCGATTTCGCCGAATTGCAGCAGCCGGGTCGCGCGATCGGCGAGGTGCTGCTGGCGCACATGATGATCGCCGCCGGCCGATTCGGCGAAGCCGCCGCGCTGTTGGGTCCGGCGGCCGCGGCCCTGGAACGCACCGGCTACTCGTGGGGGCCGCTGTCGCTGATGCTGCTGGCCACCGCGCTGGCCCAGCAGGGCGACATCGCCGCCGCGGCAAAAGCCTTGAGCAGAGCCGAATCTCGGCATGGCACCAAGTCGGCTCTGTTCAGCCCCGAGCTGGGCGTGGCCCGGGCCTGGCGGTTGGCCGCCGGGCGCGACTCGCACGGGGCGATCGCCGCGGTCCGGGACGCGGCCCGGATGGCCGAACGACGCGGGCAGTCTGCGGTGGCGCTTCGCGTCTGGCACGAGGCCGTGCGCCTCGGCGACATCCGCGCGGTCGATCCGCTGGCCCGGCTGTGCGACGAGGTCGACTGCGTGGCGGGACAGCTCGCGCTGGCTCATGCCAAAGCGCTGGCGACGAACGACGGGGACGCGCTGCGTGCGGTGGCCGCGGAGCTGACGGCGGTCGGTCTGCACGCTGCGGCCGCCACTGCGGCCGCGCAGGCCCAGCAGTGCGCTTAGCCGCCTGCTAAAACCGCTAGGTATCCCCGCAGCATGTCCGCGGCGGCGGTGATCGCGGCGACGGGCACCCGTTCGTCGCGGGTGTGCGCCAGGTTGGGGTCGCCGGGCCCGAAGTTGACCGCCGGGATGCCCAGGGCGGCGAATCGGGACACGTCCGTCCAGCCGTACTTGGCGCGCACCTGCCCGCCGGCCGCCTCGACCAGCGCCTTGGCGGCCGGCTGGGACAGCCCGGGTAGCGCTCCGGCGGCGCCGTCGGTCTGCTCGATCCGCACGTCGATGCCGTCCAGCACGTCATGCACGTGTTGCAGCGCCTCGGCGAGCGACCGGTCGGGGGCGAAGCGGTAGTTGACGGTGACCGAGGCGGCGTCGGGAATGACGTTGCCGGCGACGCCGCCGTCGACCCGCACCGCCGACAAGCCTTCCCGGTATTGGCAGCCGTCGATGTCGACGGTTCGAGCCTGGTAGGCGGCCAACCGCTCCAGCACCGTACCCAGTTTGTGAATTGCGTTGTCGCCCAACCAGGACCGCGCCGAATGCGCCCGGGTTCCGTTGGCGCTGACCACAACTCGCAGCGTGCCCTGACACCCCGCCTCGATATAGCCGCCGGTGGGCTCACCCAGGATCGCGACGTCGGCGGCCAACCAGTCCGGCAGCTCACGCTCGATGCGGCCCAAACCGTTTGCGGCCGCGTCGATTTCCTCGCAGTCGTAGAGCACCAGCGTCAGATCGTGTGCCGGTTCGGCCACCGTGGCGGCCAGATGCAGAAACACGGCGTCACCGGATTTCATGTCGGAGGTGCCGCAGCCATACAGCATGTCGCCTTCGGCGTCCGCCGAGCGATGGCTGGGCAGGTTGTCGGCGGCTGGGACCGTGTCGAGATGACCGGCCAGCAGCACCCGCGACGGCAGGTTTCGCCGGGTGCGCGCCAGCACCGCGTTGCCGTTGCGGACGATCTCGAAGCCGGTGGTCTGCGCGCGCAGCGCCGCCTCGACCTCGGCGGCAATGCGCGCTTCGTCTCGCGACTCGCTGGGGATGTCGACCAGCGCCGCGGTCAACGCGATCGGATCCCCATGCAAGTCCAGCACCCAACCAGCGTAATGGTCGGAAGGGCGCGCGGACCCGCGCGCAACGCACGAAGTAACCTGACCGCCGTGACTGGAGCTGCAGGTATCGGGTTGGCGACACTGGCCTTCGACGGATCGATCCTCGACACATGGTTTCCCGCACCGGAACTGACGGAGTCGGACACCAGCGGCACGTCGCGCCTTGCGCTGTCCGATATTCCGCCGGAGCTGGCCGCACTGGTCGGGCGCGACGACGACCGCAACACCGAGACCGTGGCCGTACGCACGGTCATCGGCTCACTCGACGAGGTGGCCGCCGACGCCTACGACGCCTACCTGCGGCTGCACTTGCTGTCTCACCGCCTGGTCGCGCCGCACGGGCTGAACGCCGGCGGCTTGTTCGGCGTATTGACCAATGTGGTGTGGACTAATCACGGACCCTGCGCGATCGAGGGTTTCGAGTCGGTCCGCGCGCGGCTGCGCCGCAAGGGACAGGTGACCGTCTACGGCGTCGACAAGTTCCCGCGGATGGTCGACTACGTGATGCCCACCGGGGTCCGCATCGCCGACGCCGACCGGGTGCGCCTGGGCGCGCACCTCGCGTCCGGGACCACCGTGATGCACGAAGGTTTCGTCAACTACAACGCCGGCACGCTGGGCACGTCGATGGTGGAGGGCCGCATCTCGGCCGGCGTCGTGGTGGGCGACGGCTCCGACATCGGCGGCGGCGCGTCGATCATGGGCACACTGTCCGGCGGTGGTACCGAAGTCATTTCGATCGGTAAGCGGTGTCTGCTCGGTGCCAACGCGGGCCTGGGCATCTCGCTGGGCGACGATTGCGTCGTCGAAGCCGGCCTGTATGTCACGGCCGGCACCAAAGTCATTACGCCCGAAGGCAAAACGATGAAGGCACTGGAGCTGTCGGGCGGCAACAACCTGTTGTTCCGCCGCAATTCGGTCAGCGGTGCCGTGGAAGTGGTGGCCCGCGGCGGTCAGGGCATTGCGCTGAACGAGGACCTGCACGCCAACTGAGCTACAGCGACGTCCCGCAGGTTTCGGGCAGCAGATAAGTGCAGACCAGGCTGATCAGCGCGAGAGCCGCCAGCATGACCCCGATCGACCAGCTGCCGTAGGTCGCCAGCAGCGTCCCGGCGATCAGCGGCGGCAGCGCCCCGCCGAAGACGCCGGCCAGATTGATCGCCAGTGCCGAGCCGCTATAGCGGTAGCGGGTGGCGAAGAGTTCGGGGATGAAGGCTCCGATGGGTCCGCTGCCGATCCCGGAGATCGCGAAGGTGCCGACAATCGCAACCGTATACAACGCTTTGTGGCCGGTGTCGATCAGGGGGATCACCACAAACGCCCACGGCACACACGTCGCCCAGCCCACCAACATGATCCGGCGCCGGCCGAATCGATCGCTCAGAATGGCCGAGGCGATCACCGCCGCGATGCTCACCAGACCGCTCAGCACACCGACCGACCAGATGAAGCCGCGCGTATAGCCCAGGTGGGTGTGCGCGTACATCGTGAAATACGTGTTGCCCATGTAGCAGAACGCCATCGTGCACAGCACGCTGCCGGCGGCCAGCAGGATCTCCCGGCCCTGCAGGCGAAACACCTCGGCCAGCGGCGCTTTGGGCACCAGGTCGCGTGACTTCTCCTCGGCGAACACCGGAGTCTCGTCGATGTTGAGCCGCACGTACAACGCCAGCGCGATCAGCACCGAGCTGATCAGGAACGGGATCCGCCAGCCCCACTGCAGGAACTCGGGGCTGTATTCGCCGATCGTGACGTTCACGCCGAGGAAGGTCAGGCTGCTCAGCACTCCGGCGACACCGCCGCCCAGCAAGGTGAACATCCCGTACAAGCCGCGACGGGCGCCCGGGGCGTATTCGGCGCTCAACAACGCCGACCCGGCCCATTCGCCGCCCACCGCAAACCCCTGCAGCAGCCGCAGCCCCATCAGGATCAACGGCGCCGCCACCCCGATGGAGGCGGTGCTGGGAACCAGGCCGACGCTCACGGTCGCCACGGCCATGATCAGCAACGTGGAGATCAGCGTCTTCTTGCGGCCCAGCCGGTCCCCGAAGTACCCGAAGACGGCCGCACCGATGGGCCGCGACAAAAACGCCGTGGCGAACGTCCCCATCGAGGCGATCATCGCCACGCCGGGCGTGAGGTTCGGAAAGAACACGGCGGGAAACACCAGTGCCGCCGCGGTGCCGTAGATCAGGAAGTCGTAGAACTCGATCGCCGAACCGACCAGACACGAGGTCGCGACCCGCGCCATCGGTGCGGCGCGCGGTTGGTCCGCGATCGTCGTCGCAGCACCCGCCGGGCGGATCGACTCACCCATGGCACATCCTTACCTGTCCCCGTGGTGTGTTTGCCTGCATGTCCACAAACGAAATTATGCGAAGCAGTGGACTCTCGCTTGTCCGAAAGCCTGGCAAAATCCTGCGTGTCGCTAAAAGTTCCAGGCCCCTAAAACGACCCTCAACCTGCATACCAGAAACGGCGCTACGTCTCATCCCTCGGACAGCAACTGCTTCTTGACGACCTTGCCCATCGCGTTACGCGGCAACGCGTCCACCACCCGGACCTCGCGCGGTCGCTTGTGTATCGAAAGCTCTTGGGCGACAAAGTCAATCAGCTCGTTGGTGTTGAGGCCGGAAACGCCGACCACGAATGCGACGATGCGCTGGCCAAGGTCGTCGTCGGGCATTCCGACAACGGCCGCTTCCTGCACGCCAGGATGGCCCAACAGCGATGTCTCGATTTCGCCTGCGCCAATGCGATATCCGCCCGATTTGATCAGGTCAACCGATTCGCGGCCGACGATGCGGTGCATGCCCTCGCCGTCGATGACCGCGACATCGCCGGTCTGGTACCAGCCGTCGGCATCGAACACCTCGGCGGTGGCCTCCGGCCGGTTCAGGTATCCGTCGAACAGCGTCGGGCCCCGAACCGCAAGCTTGCCAACGGTTTCCCCGTCATGGGGGACGGGATCGCCGGCGTCGTCGAGCAGCCGGGTCTCGACGCCACTGAGCGGCAGCCCGACCCAGCCCGGGCGGCGTTCGCCGTCGGCCCGCGTCGACACCGTGATCAACGACTCCGACGCGCCGTAGCGTTCGATGGGCCGGTGCCCGGTCAGCTGTTCCAGCCGGTCGAACACCGGAACCGGCAGCGCCGCGCTACCGGATACCAGCAGCCGTGCCGAGCGCAATGTCTCGGCGGCCGCCTGATCGGCCACCACCCGCGACCACACCGTCGGCACCGCGAAGTACAGGGTGCCACCGGATTCCGTGTGGGCCTTCGCATAACCGGCCGGTGTCGGTTTCCCGGTGTGCACGAAGCGGTTTCCGATCCGCAGCGACCCGAGCAGACCCAGCACCAAGCCGTGGATGTGAAACAGCGGCAACCCGTGCACCAGCACGTCGACGGGAGTCCACTGCCAGGCCTGCGCCAGCGCGTCCAGGTCGGCGGCGATCGCCCGGCGACTCACCACGACGCCCTTGGGCGCTCCCGTGGTGCCCGAGGTGTAGATGACCATCGCGGTGGCCTCGGGCGCCGGCTCGGGATAGCGATGCCAGGACCGGGCGTGCAGCCGCACCGGGATGTGCGGCAGGCCCCCCGGCTCGTCGGGCTCTGTCCCGAGCCACGCCTGCGCGCCGGAGTCGGTCAGCATGTGCTTGCGTTCGGCCGCGCCGACGTCCGAGGGCACCGGGACGAAGGGGACGCCGGCGATCAGGCAGCCGGTGACCGCCAGCACGGTCGACACGCTCGGGGTGGCCAGCACCGCGACGCGGTCTGCGCCGGCGACGCGTTCGGCCACCGACGTCGCGCCGCCGATCAGGTCGCTGCGACTCAGTACGGCGCCGTCGATCTTGACCGCGTCGGGGATGTCAGTAGCTGTAACGGCGGCGGGATTCAGCGATGCGAGCAGCACCTCAGCAGGCTACCGACACCTGTCGACTAGGCCCTGTCAGGCCTGCTCGTCCCATATTTTCATCAGTGTGGACAGGATCTCTTCGCCGCGGCCCAGCCCGGCCAGGTGACTTTCGCCCGGCAGTACGAACAATTCGCAGTCGGGCAGCAAGGACACCACGTGCTCGCCGTGGGCAAAGGGCACGATGTGGTCGCTGTCGCCGTGCCACCAGCGGACCGGAACCTTGACCTCGTCCAGCCGGAACCCCCAGTCCCGGACGAACAGGATCACGTCGTTGAACGGGGCCGCGAGTTGTTTGCGGCTGCCGTTGAGCAAATCGTCGAGGAACATGGCGCCGAACTCCGGCCGGGTGAGCAGGCGCCGGTCGGCTTCCGGCGATATCGCGGCATACAGATACAGCGCGGTGTTCGCGAGCGGACGGACGGTCCGGACCATCAGGCTGGCGCCGATCCGCAGCGGGTCACCGCCCAGCCGCAACAGCGGCGCCACCCGCTTGCCCAGTTCCATCAGCCCGCTGCTGATCCCCTCGTCACCGACGAACGGCGCGACGCCCCCCAGCACACCGGTCGCAACGACGCGATCAGGCAGCACCGCGGCACAGGCGAGTGCGTACGGGCCCCCGCCGGACAGGCCGATGACGGCCATCTTGTCGATACCGAGGGTGTCGGCGATCGTGCGCAGGTCATCGGCGAACGCCCGGATGTTCTCGTAGCGGTGCGGCGTCGACGAGCCGATCCCCGGACGATCCAGGCCGATCAACCGGATGCCGTGATCTTCGGCGTAGACGCGGGCCTCGGTCGGAATTTGCCGGCGGGCACCCGGGGTGCCGTGCAGCCAGAACACCGCCCGGCCGTGCGGGTCACCGAATTCGGCGAACCCGATTTGGCGGTCGTCGCCGACGGCGACGTTTCCTTCGAGCTTTGGACGGGCGATCTCGATGACCATGTCAGCAGCTTGGCATGTGACAAGCCGTTTACGAAAGGCTCACGCCGAGGCCGCATCGCCTTCGGTAGGGTGCTGCTCGACCGGGCCAGGAAGGCTTTGCCATGCAGAGTTCGTTTCCGTTGCACTCCCCCGACTTCTACGCGGGCGACCCCTACCCCGGCTACCGAGAGCTACGCGCGACGGCGCCGGTGTGCTGGAACGAGGTCGCCGGGTTCTGGGCGCTGCTGCGCTACGACGACGTCCGCTTCGTCTCGACGAACCCGGCGCTGTTCACCTCCACCCGCGGCATCAACATCCCCACGCCGGGCCTGCCCAATCCCGTGCAGGAAAGCAGCCTCATCTTCACCGACCCGCCGCGCCACCGGCAGCTGCGCAAGCTGATCAACGCCGGATTCACCCGCCGCCAGGGCGCCCTGCTGGAACCGGCGATCCGCGAGATCGTCGGCGGGATGCTGGACGGCATCGAGCCGGACTCGGTCCACGACTTCATCGAGACGATTGCCGCTGCGCTGCCGGCGCGCGTGATCGCCGAACTACTCGGTGTGCCGCGCGACGACCGCGAGCAATTCCAGGCCTGGACGGACGCGGTGATCGCAACCGCCGGCACCAGCCCCGAGCTCGACGGCCTCGAGACCGCCGGCCGGCTCTATCACTGCATCCGCCAGCTGGTCGCGGCCAGCCGCACCGCCGGTGGCGACGACGTGTTGTCGGTGCTGGCCGGTGCGCGGGCCGACGGGGTCGGGCTCAGCGACGATGAACTGCTTGACTTTTCGTTCCTGCTGCTGGCCTCCGGAATAGAGACCACCCGCAGTCTGCTCGCGCTCGGCACGCTGGCGCTGGTCGCACACCCCGACCAGCGCCGGCTACTCGTCGAGGATCCGGCGAAGATCGCGGGCGGTGTCGAGGAGATGTTGCGCTGGACCAGCCCCGTGACGCACATGGCCCGCACGGCGACGACGGAGGTCGAGATTCGCGGTCAGCGGATCGCCGAGGGCGAGTTGGTGGTGATGCTGTATGGCTCGGCCAACCGAGACGAGGACGTATTCGGTTCCACCGCCGAAGAATTCAGGGTGACCCGGAATCCGAACCCGCACATCGCGTTCGGCTCCGGTGAACATGCTTGTGTCGGTGCGCAACTGGCCCGCCTCACGGCGACGGTGTTTTTCGGCGAGCTGCTGGGTCGCTTTCCCGATATGGAGCTGGCCGGCGAGGTGGACCGGATGCCGGCCACGATGTTGCCGTTGGTAACCCGGATGCCGGTGCGGTTCGGCGGTTAGGCTAGGCGCCTTGCACCCGCTCGCCGATCACCCGCTGATCGCGCAGCGTGGCCACCTCGTCGTCGGACAGCCCGAGACCACGCAGGATTTCGTCGTTGTGCTGCCCGAGTGTCGGCGGCGCGCTGCGGTGGTGGTGATCCGGCCCGGGTCTGATGCGAAACGGCCAGCCGGGATAGCGGTGCGGGCCGGTGATCGGATGTTCGAACTCTTCGTAGAAGCCACGCGCGTCGAGCTGGGCGCCGATGAACTCGGGGTCATACATCTGCTCGCCTGTGATCACCTGCTCGGCCGGAATGCCCTGCCTTCCCAGACTTTCGATGATGTCGGCGGGTTGCTGCGTGTGGGTCCAGGCGGTGACCAGCTCGTCGAAGACGTCGTGGTCGATCGTCTCGTCGTCGGATAGCGACATCGCGACCCAGACACCGTCGACGGCGGTCGGATAGACGCCCTGCAGGTAGCCGCGTTGACGGTTGCCTTGCCGGGATGAGACGACGCCGTTCATCGAGTACTCGATCACCGGCTCGGCGGTCACGCACGCGGCGACCTCGATCTGGGCGATTTCGATCAGCTGCCCGACTCCGGTGCGGCTTCGGTGTTCGAGCGCGGCGAGCAGCGCGACTCCCGCGTGCACCCCGACGATCGGGTCGGCCGGGCCC
Organism: Mycobacterium sp. NGS40; assembly: GCF_059812735.1. Taxonomy (NCBI): domain Bacteria; kingdom Bacillati; phylum Actinomycetota; class Actinomycetes; order Mycobacteriales; family Mycobacteriaceae; genus Mycobacterium; species Mycobacterium sp. NGS40. Next base: position 118,770 of record NZ_JCALDG010000012.1, on the reverse strand, counting down.
TGCGGATTGCACGGCGGCCCGTCGGGATACCCGGTGATCGCCGACATGCCGGCGGTCTGCTCGAAGTTCAGCGCCCAGCCGACGTAGTCGCGCCACGGCCCGGCCAATCCATAACCGGGCATTCGAATCACGATCACGTCGGGGTTCAGCGCCGTCAGCGCGCCGTAGTCCAGACCGAAGTTCTCCACCACGCGCGGCGAGAAATTCTCCACCACGACATCGGCCGTGGCGGCGAGCCGGCGGGCGATGTCGAGGCCACGCTGCGAGGTCAGGTCGAGCGTCAGGTCGCGCTTGTTGAGGTTGGTCCCCTGCCAGATCGGGCTGCGCTCATACCAGTCGTCGCCCTCGTAAGCGAACGCCCCCGAGTAGCGGTGGCCGTCGGGGCGCTGGATCGATTCGACCTTGACGATGTCGGCGCCGAACGCGCCGAGGTAGCAGGTCAGATACGCCCCGGCCCAAAATGTGGTCAGGTCCAGCACCCGCAATCCGGCGAACGCCACCTCGCCCGCCGCCGGCGTCAGCGATTGGCCCGCGGTAGCCCACGGGGCGGCTGTTGTTCCCGGCCGTGGCGGCGGACCCGGTTGCGGCACAGGAGTTTTCGAGAACCGGAATGGCGGCCCGGGGCGCTGGTGGCCGTCGTATTCGGCGAAGAATCCGCGCGCGGCGTACTGCGGGCAGTCCAGCACGCTGGCGCCGTCGTTGACCGGGGCGGCCGGAATCCGCAGCGCCTGGCCAAGTTCGACGATCTCGGCGACCGTCTGGCCGGCGAGCATCGGCTCGGCCTTGGCGAAGAATTCGTCACGCTCGGGGCCACCCAGCATGATCGCGATCTGCTGCTCGCCGTACTCGGGCAGGCCCAGCATCGCGCACACGTCGAGCCAGTGCTGTCCCGTCAGGCAGTTGATGCCCACCCAGCCGTCGACGGCCCGCACCACGCCCAGCATCGGCGCCGAGCGCATATTCGCCGGCAGCCCAAGTCGTTTCATCCGCTGCGCCATCAACATCGGATAGGGCAGCGTCGACAGCAACGCCTCGACCTCCGACACGTCCACCTCGCGGACTCGGCCGGCAGACCGCATACGCAGCGCGGTCAGCGCGCCCAGTGCCCCGTACGTCCCCGCGACATATTCGGAGATCCGGCCGCCGACCTGCACCGGTGGGCGGTCGGGATCGCGGCTACTGATCCAGCCCGAGGCCGCCTGCATGGTCAGCGGTGTCATCGGACGGTCCCGCATGGGTCCTGACTGGCCGCAGTGAGAAATACGCAGCACCACCAAGTTTGGGTTGAGCCGTTGCAGGGTGTCGATGCCGAGCCCCCAGCCGTCCAGCGTTGCCGGCGCCAAGTTCTCCACCAGCAGATGCGCACCGGCGATCAATTCGCTCGCGGCCGCAACGCCATCCGGCTCGTCGAAGTCAAGAGTGGCACCGCTCTTGCCCGCGTTGAGGTATCCAAACAAGCCGCCCCATGCCGGTTCGGCGTTCCCGGACGCGAACGGGCCCCAGCGGCGCAGTGGATCCCCGGCGGGCGGCTCGATCTTGGTGACCTCGGCGCCGAGGTCTACGAAAAGCTTTGCGGCGTAAGGACCTGCGATCTGGTTGGCGATTTCGACGACGTGGAGCCCGGTGAGGGGTCCCGTCACGCGGGAATCCCGATGGCCATCTGTTCCATGTATTGATGGACGCCGATGAGGCCACCGCCCTCGCGGCCCAGTCCGCTGAGTTTGAAGCCGCCGAACGGCGCACCACCCGGGCTGCAACCGTTGACGGCGACCTGCCCGGTCCGGATGCGACGCGCTACGCGGGTAGCGCGATCCACGTCGGCACCCCACACCGCGCCGGAAAGTCCGTACTGCGAGTTGTTCGCGATCGCGATCGCGTCCTGTTCGTCGCGGTAGCGCAGCACGGTCATCACCGGACCGAACACTTCCTCTTGCGCGATAGTCGAATTCGGCTCGACACCGGTCAGGATCGTCGGCTCGAAGTAGAAGCCGGAGTTCAGGCCGGGCGGACGGCGCCCGCCGGTGACCAGCGTGGCGCCCTCGGCCAGCGCGCCGGCCACGTGCGCCTCGACCCGCTCCCGTTGCGCGGCGCTGATCAGCGGACCCATGTGCACGTCCGGATCGGTGGGGTCGCCGACCTTGACCGCGCCGGCCAAGGCGGCCAGCCGATCGACCACCTCGTCGTGCAGCGAATCGGGAAGCAGCACCCGGCTGTGCAGGATGCAGGCCTGCCCGGCGTGCAGCGCGCAGCCGTCGAACAGCATCTGCCGCAGCATCTCGTCGGTGATCTCGGTGTCCTCGAGGACGATGCTCGCCGATTTGCCGCCGAGCTCGAGCAGGAGTCTCTTCATCGTGTCCCCGGCGGCGGACATGACCTGGCGGCCGATGACCGAGCTGCCGGTGAAGCTGACCATGTCGATCCGCGGATCGGTGGTCAGCAGCCTGGCCGCCTCGACGCCCGACGGTGTGACCACGTTGACGACACCCGGTGGTATGTCGGTGTACTCGTCGATGATCCGCGCGAGCGCAAGGCCGGCCAACGGCGTCAGCGGCGACGGCTTGAGCACGACCGTGTTTCCGGCGGCGAGGGCATGGTTCAGCTTCATCACGTTGAGGCAGTGCGGGAAGTTCCACGGCGTCAGCACCGACACCACGCCCAGCGGCTGGTGGCGCAGCACCGTGGTGCCCGCGCCCATCCCGCTGACCTGCAGGTCGGTCAGCTCAGTGGCGAGCTGGGCGGCGTATATGGACATGAACCCGGCACCGTCGATCTGCATCACGCGCTCGTTGGCGGTGCAGCCCCACTCCACCTGCGACAGACCGAAGAAGTCGTCGGCGTGCTTCATCAGCGCATCACCGAGCTGACGCAGACACCCGGCGCGCTGCTCGGCGCTCATCGTGCCCCACGGGCCGCTGTCGAAGGCACGCCGCGCCGCCGCGATCGCGTCGCCCACCTGTGCGACGCTCGGGTCGGGTGCGGTTGCGATCACCTGCTCACTGGCCGGGGATATGTCGTCGTAGCGACCGTCGGCGGGCTCGACCCAGTTGCCGTCGATATACAGCCCGTAGGTGTCGACAAGCGTTTTCGGAGTTTGAAGCTCGGTCATCTGCATCCTCACCCGACGGTCGGTCATCTAAACACCTGGTGTACACCTATGCACCTGTGACGTCAATCACCAATCTCGTGAATTCCGAGGCATTACAGCGCGTTGCGCATGTATTGACAGCGCCATGCGGGCCGGAGTAGACACAACGTCGCAGGACACATTGCGGCAATCTGTCGGATGGCCCGTCCCGCCGGAGCGCCAGGGAGGCCAGGCCATGCAGACCACCTTTCCACTGCACTCCCCCGACTTCTACGCAGGCGATCCCTACCCGGCGTACCGGGAGCTGCGGGCCGCCGCGCCGGTGTGCTGGAACGACGTCACCAACTTCTGGGCGCTGCTGAAGTACGAGGACATCCGCTTCGTGTCGAGCAATCCGGCGCTGTTCACCTCCACCCACGGCATCACGATTCCCGATCCGCACCTGCCCAACCCGGTGCAGCAGGGCAGCCTGATCTTCACCGACCCGCCGCGCCACCGGCAGATGCGCAAGCTGATCAACGCCGGGTTCACCCGGCGCCGGGTTTCGGTGCTCGAGGGAAAGATCCGCGAGATCGTGACGGGCATCCTCGACGGCATCGAGCCGGGCTCCGTCCACGAATTCGCCGAACAGATCGCCGCTCCGCTGCCCACCCGGATGATCGCCGAACTCATCGGCGCACCTCCCGACGACTGGGAGCAATTTCGGGCGTGGTCGGACGCGGCGACCGGCACGGCCGATCCGGAGATCGAGCTCGACCCGTTGGTGGCGGCCGGGCAACTCTACGAGTACTTTCAGCGGTTGATCGCCGCCCGCCGCGGCCAACCGCGCGACGACTTGCTGTCGGTGCTGGCCGACGCCGAGATCGACGGGGAACGGCTCACCGACGAAGACCTGCTCAACTTCGCGTTCCTGCTGCTGGTCGCCGGCAACGAAACCACCCGCAATCTCATCGCGCTCGGCACCCTGGCGCTGATCGCGCATCCCGACCAGCGCCGGCTGCTGGTCGAGGATCCGACGCTGATCCCAGGTGCCGTCGAGGAGATGCTGCGGTGGAACAGCCCGGTGGTCCACATGGCCCGCACCGCGACGGCCGATGTGGAGATTCGCGGTCAGCAGATCCGCGCCGGCCAGGTGGTGGTGATGCTGTATGGTTCGGCAAACCGGGACGAGGACGTATTCGGTTCGGACTCAGAGGAATTCAAAGTAACCCGGCATCCGAACCCGCACATCGCGTTCGGTTGCGGTGAACATTCCTGTATCGGTGCGCAATTGGCGCGCCTGGAGGCCACGGTGATGTTCGAAGAACTGTTGCGGCGCTTCCCCGCGATCGAGCTGGTGGGCGACGTGGACCGGATGCGCGCCACGATGGTGCCCGGGGTGAAACGTATGCCGGTGCGACTCGGGGCCGGTGACTGAACGATGCAACTCGAGTACACCGCCGAGCAGGAGCAGTTGCGCGCCGAGATCCGCAGTACGCTGCAACAGGTGATGACACCAGAGCGCGCCGACGCGATCAAGGACCGCGTCGAGGGCGGCCCCGAGGTACGCGAGTGCGTGCGCGCCCTGGCCGAGGCGAACCTGCTCGGCGTGGGGTGGCCCAAAGAGTATGGCGGACGCGGCTTCTCGGCGATCGAGCAATTCATCTTCGCCGAGGAGGCGCGGCGGGTCGATGCTCCGATCCCGCTGGTTACGCTCAACACGGTCGGGCCGACCCTGATGCAGTGCGGCACCGAGGAACAAAAGCAGAAGTTCCTGCCCTCGATCCTGGACGGCAGCGTCGAGTTCGCGATCGGCTATTCCGAGCCGGGAGCCGGCAGCGACCTGGCGTCGGTCCGCACCACCGCGGTCAGGGACGGCTCAGGGCCAGACGCAGAGTACGTGATCAACGGACAGAAGATGTTCACCAGCGGCGCCGCCTACGCCGACTACATCTGGCTGGCCGCCCGCACTGACCCGAATGCCAAGAAACACAAAGGGATTTCGATCCTGATCGTGCCCACGTCATCGCCCGGCTTCTCCTGGCAGCCGCTGCATACCATGCCGGGCGTCTCCACCTTCTACACGTTCTACGACAACGTGCGGGTCCCTGCCAGCGCTCTGGTCGGCTGCGAGAACCAGGGCTGGCAACTGATCACCACGCAGCTGAACTTTGAACGCGCGGCCCTGGGTAACCTCGGCGCGCTGGAGCCGTTGTTCGATAAGACGCTGGACTGGGCCCGCACCACCGCGATCGACGACGGGTACGTGATCGACCAACCGTGGGTCCGGCTGACACTGGCCCGGGTCGAAGCGCAGGTTGCCGCGTACAAACTGGTGAACATGCGGGTCAACGCGGCCATGACGAAGGGCGTGCTGAACATGGGCGAGGCGTCGGCCGCCAAGGTGTTCGGCACCGAACTCACCCAGCAGGTCGCCCGCCAACTGCTGGAGGTGCTCGACCGCAACGGATTACGCAAGGGCAACGACGCGCCACTGCGCGGGGCGCTGGAGTCGGCGTACCGGTTCGCGGTGATCAACACGTTCGGCGGCGGCGCCAACGAAATTCAACGTGACATCATCGCCATGGCGGGGTTGGGCATGCCACGAGCACCGCGTGACCTACGGGGCCCCCAAAACAGTCAGGAACAGTCAGGAGGATCCAGCACGTGACCAACCAAGATCCCGAGTTCCTCGCCAAGTTGCGGGGGCTCGTCAACAAGCCCACCGGAGGCAGCGGAACGCCCACCCTTGCACCGGATCCGGTGAATCAACCGATGATCCGGCATTGGGCGTACGCACTGGACGACATGAACCCGGTGTACCTCGATCCGGAGTTCGCGGCGGCATCGCGGTTCGGCGGCATCGTGTCGCCACCGGTCATGTTGCAGACCTGGACGATGCCGTCGCCCAAGCTGGAGGGCATCGGCGAGCGCGGCGGGGCACCGATGGAGATCAAGGACAACCCCACCGCTTTCCTCGACGAGGCCGGATACAGCAGCACGGTCGCGACCAACTCGGAATTCGAGATCGAACGCTATCCCCGGCTGGGCGACGTGATCAGCGCGACGTCGGTGTTCGAGGAAGTATCCGACGAGAAGAAGACCGCGAAGGGATCCGGCTTCTTCCTGACCTGGGTAATCACCTACTCCGATCAGAACGGCGAAGTCCTGGGCCGGCAACGGTTCCGGGTCCTGCGTTTCAAGCCGGAGAACTCATGAGCACCCGGCTGGCACCCGCGATCAGTCCGGACACCGAGTTCTTCTGGAACGGGCTGCGTGATCGCAAGCTGCTGATCCAGCGCTGCAAGAGATGTGCAACGCTGCGCAATCCGGCACGCCCCATGTGCCCCCACTGCCGCTCGCTGGAGTGGGAGGCCATCGAATCGTCGGGCCGCGGCACCGTCTACAGCTACGTGATGCCGCACGAACCCAAGTTTCCGTTCTTCGAGTACCCCTACATCGTGGTGCTGGTGGAGCTCGCCGAAGGCGTGCGGCTGGTGTCGAATCTCTGTGACATCGATCCGGCGGACGTCACCGTCGGAATGCCGGTCGAGGTCTTCTTCCAGTCCTTCGACAACGATCTGGTGCTGCATCAGTTCCGGCCGAGCAGGTAGGTAACGCCTGATGGACTTCGCCTTCACCGAGGAGCAAGAGACCGTCAGCAAGGTGGCCCGCGACCTGTTCGGGCGCCGTGCCACCCCGGAGCGACTGACCCAGCTGGAAGCCGGCGAGACCCGCTTCGACGCCTCGCTCTGGAAGGAGCTCGCGGCCGTCGACCTGCTGGGCACCGCGTTGCCGGAGTCGTTGGGCGGCTCCGGCGGCGGCTTCCTGGAACTCGGCGTGCTGCTGGCGGAGGTCGGCTGGAGCGTGGCCCCGGTGCCGGCCTACGCGACCCTGGTGCTGGGCGCGGACCCGATCGCCCGCCACGGCAGTCGCGAGCAGCAGCAGCGGTTTCTGCCCGGCGTCATCTCCGGAACTCGCATCCTGACCGCCGGGCTGGCCGAACCCGGTCGTTCCGACCCGCTCAGGCCGGTCACCAAAGCCGTTCGCGACGGCCAGAACTGGCGCCTGGACGGCGCCAAGGAACTGGTGCCGGCCGCCCAGCTTGCCGACACCGTGCTGGTGCCCGCCACCATCGGCGACGGGCAGGTGAGCCTGTTCCTGCTGCCCAGCGACGCCCCAGGTGTCGAGATCCGACCGGTAGCGACCACCAGCCGCGAACCGCATGCAGACGTATTCCTCTGTGGTGCAACTGTTTCCGAAGCCGACCGGCTGGACAGCCCGATCGAATCGCTGCACACCCGAGCGCTGATCGGGCTGTGTGCGATCCAGCTCGGCGTCACCGAACGGGCGCTGCGGATCGCCGCGGAATACACCAGCGGGCGTGAACAATTCGGCCGGCCGATCGGCAGCTTCCAGGCCGTGCAACAGCGGCTGGCCGACGCTTTCATCGACGTCGAAGCGATCCGCTGGACCACCTGGCATGCCGCCTGGCTGATCGCGAACGGACGCCCGGCGGATCGGGCGGCACGCATCGCGAAGTTCTGGGCCGCCGACGCCGGTGCACGGGTTGTCGCCACCGCCCAGCACGTGCACGGCGGCATCGGAATCGACATCACCTATCCCCTGCACCGCTATTTCCTCTGGGCCAAGCACAACGAGCTGACCCAAGGCTGCGCCACCGCGCAGCTGGCCGGTATCGGCAGCACCTACTGAGAAGGAAACGATGACGACGACCGCACACCGCACCACCACCTTGAAGTGGGCCGACATCAATGTCGGGGACGAGGTCAGCCCACTCGAAATCCCGATCACCACAACGATGATCGTGGCCGGCGCGATCGCCTCGCGTGACTTCATGCCGGTGCACCACGACGTGGAATACGCGAAGAAGCAGGGCTCGCCCAACCTGTTCATGAACATCCTCACCACCAACGGATATTGCGTGCGCTTCCTGACGGATTGGGCCGGCCCCGAAGCGATGGTCAAGAATCTGTCGATTCGCTTGGGCGTGCCGTGTTTTCCCGACGATCCGCTGCGCTTCACCGGCAGCGTGACCGCCAAGACCGAAGGGACGGGCGGTGAGAACTTCGTCGAGGTCACCTTCGCCGGCGCCAACAGCCTTGGCGACCATGTCTCGGGGACGGCGATCCTCAGCCTGCTGGACGGAGCCGACGCATGAGCGCCAGTCCTTTATTGCCCGGCGCTGCTGCGATCGCCGGAATCGGCCAGACCGAATTCTCTAAGGAATCCGGGCGCAGTGAACTGCAATTGGCGTGTGAGGCGGTCAGCGCCGCGCTCGACGATGCGGGCCTGGCGCCCAGTGACGTCGACGGCATGGTCACCTTCACGATGGACTCCAGCGACGAGATCGACATCGCCCGCAACGTGGGCATCGGCGATCTCAGCTTCTTCTCCCGCGTGCACCACGGCGGCGGTGCCGCGGCCGGCACCGTCGTGCATGCGGCGATGGCCGTCGCGACCGGGGTCGCTGACGTGGTGGTGTGCTGGCGCGCCTTCAACGAACGTTCCGGGTTCCGGTTCGGCGGCAGCGGGCGCAACATGACCGAGACCCCACTGTTCATGGCGCACTACGCGCCGTTCGGATTGCTCACTCCCGCAGCGTGGGTCGCGATGCACGCCCAGCGCTACATGTCGACCTACGGCGTCACCAACGAAGACTTCGGCCGCATCGCGGTCGTCGACCGCAAACACGCCGCCACCAACCCCGACGCGTGGTTCTACCAGCGCCCGATCACGTTGGAAGACCACCAGAAGTCGCGCTGGATCGTCGAACCCGTGCTGCGGCTGCTAGATTGCTGTCAGGAAAGCGACGGCGGTGTCGCGCTGGTGGTGACCAGCGCGCAGCGTGCCCGCGACCTGAAGCAACCGCCGGCGATCATCACGGCCGCCGCGCAGGGCGCGGCCGCCAACGGCGAGATGATGACCAGTTACTACCGCGACGACATCACCGGTCTCCCGGAGATGGGCGTGGTCGCAGACCGGCTGTGGCGTGACTCGGGCCTCAAGCCCCAGGACATCCAAACCGCCTTCATCTACGACCATTTCACACCGTTCGTGTTCACCCAGCTCGAGGAACTCGGCTTCTGCGGGCGCGGCGAAGCCAAAGACTTCGCCACCGTGGAGCGGCTGTCGCTGGGCGGAGAATTCCCGATCAATACCAACGGCGGTTTGCTCGGCGAGGCCTACATCCACGGGATGAACGGCATCACCGAGGGTGTGCGGCAGGTCCGCGGAACGTCGTACAACCAGGTCGACGACGTCGAACACGTGTTGGTCACCTCGGGTACCGGTGTGCCGACCAGTGGCTTGATTCTCGCGCCGGCGGGCTGAGGGGACTCGTGACTCAGATTTCTGCAGACCGCCAGGCGACCGATACGCGCGAGGTCATCGTCGAATCCGCGTTCGCCTGCTTCGGTAGGCAGGGTCTGCAGAAGGCCACGATCGTCGATATCGCCAAGCAGGCCGGGATATCGCGCAGCACCATCTACGAATACTTTTCCGACAAGGCGTCCATCGTGGAGGCGTGCGCCGAGCACGCGTCGCAGCAGTTCTACCGCGAGATGAGCAAGGCGATGGAACGCGGCAGCTCGCTCGAGGACAAGCTATGTGCGGCAGCGGTGTTCGTGACGCAGGCGCGACGGGTCATGGCCTCCGAGGAGTACTTCGACGAGGACGCGATCAGCCTGCTGCTGACCAAGGACGCGGCCGTGCTGCTGCGCGAGTGCGTGGACTTCCTCTCGCCCTATCTGTCCGCGGCCAAGCTGACCGGCGAGGTCCGTAAGGACCTCGACATCGAAGCAGCGGGCGAATGGTTCGCGCGAATCCTGTTCTCGTTGTTCAGCACACCGTCGCCGATCCGGGATATGGACGACCCCGACGTCGTCACCGAATTCGTCTGCGCGCATGTGGTGCGCGGGTTCGCCAGCGAGCGCCCGCGGAGGCGGTGACTGACATGAACACATCGTCTGCCCTGCGAAAAATCAGAGCAATCATCGCAGTCCTGCTTGCGATTTCGCCCCTATTGTCGGGTTGCAACAGCCCCCAGGATCCACACGCGGTGGTGGTCGTATCGGGTGGCGACGCGACGAGCCCATTCACCACGCCGGACCAAGCCTGCGCGACGGGGCTTGCGGCGGGCAACACCGACACCGCGATCCGGGAATATCTGCTCACCCAGCATTACCGGGCTTTCACCTCACCAGCGATGGCCGGCCGCGGGCAAGTAGTGGATCAGAGCGGCTTCGGCGCTTTCGGGCAGTGCCCGATCACCTTGCCGGAGAACATGACCGTCAACTCCACCGGCAGCATCGACACGGCAGGTGAGCATCTGGCCCGCTTCCTGAATTATCTGCACAGCGACAGGGGCATCAACGTCGTCGATCTGGTCGGCCATTCGATGGGCGGCTTGTACTCGCGCGCGGCAATCCGCGTGCTGGCCACCACGAACTCCCCGGTGCGCGTGCGTTCGCTGACCACGATCGGGACGCCCTGGCAAGGCTCCTACCTTTCGGATTACGCAAATGACTTCGTCCCGCTCACCGACTGTGCCGGCGATCAGTTCTGCGAGAACGCGATGAAGGGCTTCAAGGATGAAGTGCTGCGCCTGATGTCGGGCTCCGGGCGCGAGGTCAACCAGCCCTACCTGATGGGCAAGGACGGATGGAATCAATTCCAGTCCGGGGTGTTGGACAAAGTCCCGGTGGTGCTGATCGGCGGCACGAGGTTCGCCAGGCCGGGTCCGGTGAACGCGATGGTGTGGCCGAATGACGGCATCGTCGCGCTGCGCAGCGCGCTGGCAGGCGATGTCGGGGACCAGGTGCTGCCACACCGGCGCTGCTATACCTTCGACGACACGCACAGCATTTACGTGTCCAATGCCGCGGGCCTGGACTGGAATACGGCGCTCACCTGGGACCCGCAGGTCTTCGAGGTGTTGCACACCGCCCTGCAGAATGCACCAACGTCATTCGACGGACCCAACCGCGACGGCTGTCCCAACCCTTAGGAACCCGCCCTCGTCGTTGATGCAGAACAGGCTCAACACATGACTTTCGGCCCTCGCGACAGCGGCCCTCGTCGTACACACTGCACTTCATGACCACGGGCTGACCCCTGGATGGCGTAAGCCTGCCACGGGCACTGTTACCACGATTCAGGAGCACACGATCATGAGCACTCACTACGAGGCACGCCCTGCCGCAGGCGAATACAGCGCCGAAGACAACGACCAACTTCAACCAGAAGACAGTCTGATCGACCGCGGTGTGGACGACGTTCTCGACGAGGGCTATTCGCCGCCCGAGCAGCCCTACGGGCCCGGTGCATTTGGCCCGTCTGAAACCCTGGACCAGATGCTCGGCGAGGAAGAACCGGATCCGGCGTCGCGACTCAACGTGGTGCTCGATGAGGCCGAGCGACAACGCTCCGACGAATCGGAGCGCGAAGCCGAATTTGCCCGGCGGCGCGAGGTCGGTCGAGTCCGAGCGGGCCGGCTTTTGGCACCGGACCAGGGATTTGGCGAAGACGCCGAGGCAGAGTTGGTCGCCGAGGACGTCGGTATCTGTGGCGGCGCCGCCTCTGCCGAAGAAGCCGCGGTTCACATCATCGACGACGAGATCGATGGCATCGAAGACGAGGATTAGCGAACTCGCCAGGTTGCGAAGGACTGCTTGCACCATGAAAATGTGGGTCCAACTCGAGGGCCACGACGAAGACGACGAGTACCCGGACGACGCCACCTACGAAGTACTCACCGGCGGCGTGTTAAAGGTTAACAGCGGCAACGATATTCACCTTTACGGTCCAGCCTACTGGCAAGAGGTCACGATCGATACCCGCCCCGCCGCTGCGCAGGACGAGCAGGCCGGACGACTCGACGACGAACTCAAATGGCAATGAGGCGCGTGCGGAGTCAAATCTCGGTATCGGCGGTGGTACCGGTCGACGGTGCGGCAGGGCCGAAGGCGTCTTGGAATAGGTAGGCGCTGGCAAGGCTGCGATACGGCCGCCACGGCTCTGCGAGGCGGACCACTTCGTCCTGGCTGGGTAGGTGGTCGAGCCCATAGGACCGCTGAATGGCCTTGCGCAGGGCCAGGTCTCCGGGCAGCACCACGTCGGGGCGCGCGAACGCGATGATCAGAAAGCCGTGCACAGTCCAGGGCCCGATACCGGGGATGGCGGTCAGGCGCGTCTCGATCTCGTCATCGGACAGTCGGCGCAGCTCGCTGGCGCTGAGAGTGCCGTCGGCGAACTGGGCGGCGACGGTTCGCAGCGTGCCGATCTTGCGGCGCGACAGCCCGGTCCGGCGGAGCTGGTCGGGATCGATGGCCAGCAGCTCGGCGGGGGTGGGGAGGTGTCCGTTGAACCGGTCCTGGAGGCGGTCGAGGATACGGCGGGTGGCTGCGACGGATAGTTGTTGGCCGATGATCTGGAAGATCAACGTCGCGAACGCGTCCAGAGGCGGGAGGTCCGCCAGCCACGCGCGGGGGTCGAAGTCGGGGTGCTTGTCGATGATGTTCGCCAGCACGGGATCGGCATGGCGCAGATGGGTGCGGGCGGGGTCGGGCCGCTCGTCGACGACCGGGCTCATGGCCGTGACGCTACGCCTGCGCGACTGCGTGAGCTCAGTGCCCGCGCTGCGCCAGCGCCCGCAGGAAGAACGTCAGGTTGGCGGGCCGTTCGGCGAGCCGGCGCATGAAGTAGCCGTACCACTGGGTGCCGAAGGGCACGTAGACGCGAACGTGATGACCGGCGTCGGCCAGTCGGCGCTGTTCGTCGTCGCGGATTCCGTACAGCATCTGGTATTCGAATTCGTCGGTGCCACGGCCCGATTCGCGCAGCAGCGCCGGCACCGCCGCGATGATGGCGGGGTCGTGGGAGGCCACCATCGGATATCCCGAGCCGGCCATCAGCACCCGCAAGCAGGCCAGATAGGAGTCGGTGACCTCGTCGCGGCCCCGGTAGGCCACCGCCGCCGGCTCGTCGTAGGCGCCCTTGCACAGCCGGATCCGGGCCCCGGAAGCGGCGAACTCCCGGCAGTCGCTCAGCGTACGCTTCAGATACGTCTGCAAAACCGTGCCCAGCCAAGGAAATTCGTTTCGCAGCTCCCGCACGATGGACAGCGTCGAATCGGTCGTGGTGTGGTTCTCGGCGTCCACCGTCACCCATACCCCGGCCCGCCGCGCGGCGTCGCAGATCGACCAGGCGTTGTCCCGGGCGATCCTTTCTCCGTCACGCTGCAGCGACTGCCCCAGCGCCGATAGCTTGACCGAGACCTCCTGCGGCCGGATTCGCGCACCCGAAGAATCCAGGCGGCCCAACCGTTCGATCAGGTCGAGGTAGACCCGGACGGCCGCATCGGCGCCGTCGGCGTTCACGACGTCCTCGCCCAGATAGTCGACGCTGACCAGGCGGCTCGAAGAGCGCAGCGCAACAACGCTATTCACTGCGGAATCGATCGTCTCGCCGGGTACGAAGCGGTGCACCACCTTACGGGTGACCGGCAGCCCTTCCGCGGCGCGGCGCAGACCCGGACGCCGGCTGGCGGCCATGATGGCCGGCCGTAGCGTGCTGGCGAACACGCCGGCCATCAGTCGGACCCCATGTGCGGGTACGTGTATTGCGTGGCCGGGACGAATGTCTCCTTGATGGTGCGCGCCGACGTCCAGCGCAGCAGGTTCAGCACCGAGCCGGCCTTGTCGTTGGTCCCCGAGCCACGCGACCCGCCGAACGGCTGGCGTCCGACGACGGCCCCGGTCGGCTTGTCGTTGACGTAGAAGTTGCCGGCCGCGAAACGCAGCCGCTCCTGCGCGGCGAGCACGGCCCGACGGTCGTCGGCGATCACCGCACCGGTCAGCGCGTAGCGCGACCCCGTGTCGATCACGTCGAGGATGCGTTCGTAGGAATCGTCGGGGTAGACGTGAACGGAAAGCAGCGGGCCGAAGTACTCCGTCGAAAACGCCTCGTCGGTCGGGTCGTCGGACAACAGCACGGTCGGGCGCACGAAATAGCCGACGCTGTCGTCGTATTCACCACCGACCGCGATCGTGACACCGGCCGCGCCCTTGGCCCGCTCGATGGCGTTGACGTTCTTGGCAAAGGCTCGCCGGTCGATCAGGGCGCCACCGTAGTTGGTCAAGTCGGTGATGTCGCCGTAACTCAGGCCGGCCGTCGCGCCCAGGAAGTCGTCGCCCATACGTTGCCATACCGAGTGCGGGATGAATGCCCGCGACGCCGCCGAGCACTTCTGGCCCTGGTAGTCGAACGCCCCTCGAATCAGCGCCGTGCACAACACTTCTGGGCGCGCCGAGGTATGCGCGACCACGAAGTCCTTACCGCCGGTCTCGCCGACCAGTCTCGGATAGCTTTGGTAGCGGCCGATATTGGTGCCAACCTGCTGCCACAGCTGCTGAAACGTGGCGGTCGACCCGGTGAAGTGGATTCCGGCCAGCCGCGGATCGGCCAGTGCCACATCGGAAACCGCGAAGCCGTCGCCGGTGACCAGGTTGATCACGCCGGGCGGTAAGCCGGCGGCCTCGAGCAGCTGCATGGTCAGATACGCCGACAGCGTCTGGGTGATCGACGGCTTCCACACCACGGTGTTGCCCATCAGTGCGGGCGCGGTCGGCAGGTTGCCCGCGATCGAGGTGAAGTTGAACGGCGTGATCGCGTAGACGAAGCCGTCCAGCGGCCGGTACTCGCTGCGGTTCCATTCCCCCGGCCCGCTGACCGGCTGTTGCGCCAGGATCTGACGGGCGAAAGCCACGTTGAACCGCCAGAAGTCGATCTGCTCGCACGGCGAATCGATCTCGGCCTGATACGCGGACTTGGACTGGCCGAGCATCGTCGCGGCGGCGATCTTCTCCCGCCACGGGCCCGCGAGCAGGTCGGCGGCACGCAGGAACACCGCGGCGCGCTCATCGAACGGCAGGGCCGCCCAGTCATGCTTGGCGGCCATCGCGGCCTCGATGGCCGCCGTCGCGTCGGCATGCCCGGCGTTGGTCAGGGTGCCCAGCGTGGCGTCGTGCCGGTGCGGCGCGACGACGTCGATGCGGGCACCGTCGCCCATTTTGCGTAAGCCGCCGATGACGTGCGGGAGCTCGATCGGCTGATCGGCCAGCGCGGCCAGTTCGGCATGCAGGCGGGCGCGTTCGGGCGAGTGGGGGGCGTAGTCGTGGACCGGCTCGTTGACCGGCGTCGGCACCTGCGTGATCGCATCCATGGTGCCCAGGATCCTCGGCGCAAGCCGTCATCCCGTTAGCTGATCAGACAAGATATCCGATCACTCGTAGTAAAATCCGACAATATGCGGATGCCGGGGGTCGGACTGGGTCAGCTGCTGCTGGCGCTGGATGCGACGCTGGTCAGCCTGGCCGAGGCGCCGCGTGGCCTGGACCTGCCGGTGCGATCGGCGGCGCTGATCGACTCCGACGACGTCCGGCTGGGCCTGGCGGCGGCAGCGAGCTCCGCCGATGTGTTCTTCCTGCTGGGTGTCGCCCTGAAGGAAGAGGACGAGGCGCTGCGCTGGATCGACAAGCAGGCACGCGAGCGCGTCCCGGTGGCGATTTTCGCCAAAGAGCCGTCGGCCGCACTGGTGACCAGGGCGGTAGCGGTCGGGTCGGCGGTCGTGGCCGTCGAGCCGCAGGCCCGCTGGGAGCGGCTGTACCAATTGGTCAACTACGTGCTGGACCACCACGGCGATCGCACCGATCCGACGGAAGACTCCGGCACCGATCTGTTCGGCTTGGCGCAGTCGCTCGCCGATCGCATCCACGGCATGGTCAGCATCGAAGACGCGCAGTCGCACGTGCTCGCCTACTCGGCCTCCAATGACGAGGCCGACGAACTGCGCCGGCTGTCCATCCTGGGCCGGGCCGGACCGCCCGAGCACCTGAAGTGGATCGGCCAGTGGGGAATCTTCGATGCGCTGCGGGCCAACGCCGAGGTGGTCCGCGTCGACGAGCGCCCGGAGTTGGGTCTGCGTCCACGGTTGGCGATCGGGATCTACCAGCCGCCGGCCGGGCCGCGGCGTCCGCCGGTGTTCGCCGGCACCATCTGGGTGCAACAGGGGTCAGCGCCACTGGCCGACGACGCCGAGGAGATCCTGCGTGGCGCGGCAGTGTTGGCCGCTCGCATCATGTTTCGGCTCGCGGCCCGGCCGTCAACGCATGCGCGACGGGTCCAGCAGTTGCTCGGCCTGACCGACGCCGATCCGGCCGACGTGGCGGCGATCGCCGGTGAGCTGGGCCTGGCCGCCGACGATACCGCGGCGCTGATCGGTTGGGACGCAACCGACACCGGATCCCGCCACGCACGACTGGCTGACGTTTTAGCGTTGAGCGCCAGCGCTTTTCGGCGTGACGCTCAAATCGCCTCGCGAGGATCGCGAATGTATGTACTGCTGCCCGGGACGTCGACAGCCCGGTCGGTGACGTCGTGGGTGCGCGGCACGATCAGCGCCTTGCGTGCCGAACTCGGTGTCGAGCTGCGGGCCGCCATCGCCGCGCCGGTCGCCGGCCTGGCCGGGGTCGCCGCCGCCCGCAGCGAGGTCGATCGAGTACTCGATAGCGCCGAGCGACACCCGGTTTCGATTGGGCCGGTGACGACGCTGGCCGAGGCGCGCACCACCGTCCTGCTCGACGAGATCATCACGACGATCGGAACCGACGAGCGGTTGGTCGATCCGCGGATACGCGATCTGCGGGCGCGCGATCCTGTGCTGGCCGAGACGCTGCGGGCCTACCTGGACAGCTTCGGCGACATCGCCACGGCCGCATATTGGTTGCAGGTGCATCCGAACACGGTGCGCTATCGGGTACGCCGGATCGAAAAGCTGCTGGCGACGTCGCTGGGTGATCCCGAAGTGCGGCTGGTCTTTTCGCTGGGGCTGCGGGTGCTGGAGCGCGCGAGCGCCTAGCGGAGCGTGCCTAGCGGCTGGCGGCGTTATCCACAGTCCGCCGTCTATCCACAGGGGGTGACCCTGCCAAAAAGTTTGAGTCAGTGGAGTTCGCTATATTCGAAACTATGTTCGATAGTGATCGCGCGGTGGTGGCCAGCATCACCGAATGCGCCCGCGCCGAAGCGGCGGCCGCGGCGCGCAAACTGCAGGCTGTCGCCGAATTGGTGCGCCTGCGTGCCGATGGTCCCGTGGATCGGGGCAGCTGGTCGTGTGACAACTGGGATGCGATCGCCGCGGAAGTTGCTGCTGCGCAGGGAATTAGCCATGGAACGGCATCCGGGCAGATGTATCTCGCAGTGGCGTTGCGAGACCGACTGCCCCGGGTGGCGGCCCTGTTCGCCGAAGGCGTCCTCAGCGCACGGTTGGCCACGGCG
Source organism: Mycobacterium sp. NGS40 (assembly GCF_059812735.1). Lineage (NCBI taxonomy): Bacteria > Bacillati > Actinomycetota > Actinomycetes > Mycobacteriales > Mycobacteriaceae > Mycobacterium > Mycobacterium sp. NGS40. Next base: position 101,351 of record NZ_JCALDG010000012.1, on the reverse strand, counting down.
TTGGTTTGGCGTACCGACTTGATCACCGACCCGCGAACTCTGCAGATTGTCGACGCGGCACTCGCCGGTGCGGCCGCGCGGTTCGGGCCACTCTCGGCCGCCAAGAGCAGCCAGGCTATCGACACGATCGTCGACCGCCACGATCCCGCGGCGGTGCGCCGCACCCGGGCCGCCGCCCGCGGGCGTGATGTGGTGATCAGCCCCGCGGACGGTAACTCCGGCACCGCGGCGCTATGGGGCTCCTTGTTCGCGACCGACGCAGCCGTGCTGGACCGGAGGTTGACTCAGATGGCACACCAGGTGTGCGACCGCGACCCCCGCACGCTCGCGCAACGTCGCGCTGATGCGCTGGGCGCGCTGGCCGCCGGTTCCGATCTACTGGCGTGCGCGTGCGGAGCACCCGAATGTCCAGCCGCCCTCGACACCGACCCACGCGCCCGCGCGGTGATGATTCATGTCATCGCCGAGGAAGCCGCCCTCGGCGCCCGGCCGGATCCGTGCATCTCGGGCGAACTCCCAAGCCGCCCGCTTACTGCGGATACACCGCTACACGTCGCGCTGGCCCGGACCCCGAACCGCCCGCGCCGGAGTGGACACCCGCCGCCCATATCCGCGGCGGCGGTATGGTCCCGGCGCCGCTGATGGCGGAACTCATCCGCAATGGCGCCAAGGTGCGGCCCGTGGTCCACCCCGCCGGGGCCTGTCCCGAGGCGGGCTACCACCCATCGGCGGGTTTGGACCGTTTCATCCGGTGCCGGGATTTGACCTGCCGCTTCCCCGGCTGCGATCGTCCCGCGGAATACTGCGATCTGGACCATACGGTCCCCTACCCGCTAGGGCCGACGCATGCGTCGAACCTCAAGTGCCTATGCCGAAAACACCACCTGCTGAAGACTTTCTGGACCAGCTGGCATGACGAGCAACGGCCCGATGGCACGGTCGTGTGGACGACTCCGAACGGGCAGACGTACGTCACTCGTCCGGGCAGTAGCCTGCTGTTTCCCGCACTGTGCCTGCCCACCGGCGAATTGCCCACTGCTCCAAGGAGTGACCATCCGCCGGGCGGTCGTGGTGTCCTCATGCCGAGGCGTCACCGAACCCGAGAACAAGACCGCGCGTATCGCATCAAGGCCGAACGCTCGCTGAATGTCGCGCTCGGATAACGCGTCAAATGCCAAGTGCGCCCGCATCTTTCGCGGCGGCGCAGCGTGCGCGCCGACAACGGGGCTTGACCTGGGCTTTCCGAAATGCAAAGGTCCAACCAGCGATAGCGAATAGCCGAGCACGGGAGGTTAGATGCGCGGTTCGAGTGCTCGATGCCGGATAACGAAATTGTCTGTGGCCCTGGCAGTTATTGCCACGGCTTCGGCGGGAGTGCCGGCCAGCGCAACGCCGGGTGCGCCGGTCTCGCCCGACAAGTTCCGCTCCGATCTGCCCACTGGTCCCGACGATCCCCGATGCCTGCAGTATCCCGGGTTCGCCGCGTGTCAGGGCGGCCCGTACTGGGTGGGGCCGCCGACAGCGTCCCCACCACCGGGACCGCCCACGGGTCCGCTCGATCCCCAATGCACCTTGTATCCCGCCGACGCGGCGTGTGTGGGGAGCCCGTTCCTGCCGCCGTCCCCGCCGGTGGCCCCGCCTCCACCACCGCCGCCGCCGGTAGTCGCGCCGCCGGTCGAGCCGATCGCGCCCCCGCCGATCGCACCGCCGCCGCGAATGGAACCGATCGCCCCGCCCCCGGAAATTCCAGGACACATCTAGATCCGGCCGATCCGGCCACCCTCGGGTGCTGACCAGCAAACTTGGACGAAGGTCAAGCGATTTCGCTGCTGAATTATGCTCAGCGTGAACGTAATTCTGCGTGTTGCAGGGGATTTGCATCGGGCTAGGCTTTGCTGGTGGCAAACAATCCGTCGTCCTATTTGGTGCTGGCCTCCCAGCGCAGCGGCAGCACGCTACTCGTCGAATCGCTGCGGGCGACCGGCGTGGCCGGCGAACCCCAGGAGTTCTTCCAATATCTGCCGAAAACCAGCCAGGCGCCCCAACCGCGGGAGTGGTTCGCCGGCGTTGACGACGAGTCGATCCTGCGTCTGCTCGATCCGCTCGACGAGGGGAAGCCGGACCTCGCGCCCCCGGAAATCTGGCGCGACTACATCCGCACCGTCGGCAGGACGCCCAACGGCGTGTGGGGCGGCAAGCTGATGTGGAACCAGACGCCGCTGCTGCTGGAGCGCGCCGAAGGCCTGCCCAATCGGTCGGGCGACGGACTGCTCGCCGCGATCCGCGATGTCGTCGGCGAGGACCCGCTGCTGGTCTATGTCTATCGGCCCGATGTGGTGTCGCAGGCGGTGTCGTTCTGGCGTGCCGTACAGACCCGGGTCTGGCGCGGCCGGCCCGACCCGGTCCGCGATGCGCGCGCCACCTATCACGCCGGAGCCATCGCGCACGTCATCACGATGCTGCGGGCCCAAGAGCAGGGTTGGCGCAACTGGTTCGCCGAAGAAGACGTCAAGCCCTTGGAGATCCCGTATCCGGTGTTGTGGCGCAATCTGACTCAAGTCGTAGGCAACATTCTCGGAGAGTTGGGCCTGGATCCCAACCTGGCGCCCGATCCGGTGCTGGAGCGTCAAGCCGACAAACGCTCCGACGAATGGGTAGATCGTTACCGGGTCGACGCCGAACGAGAGGGGCTACCGACATGACCACCACAACCGACACCCGCGTCGACGAATTGCGACTGCTGGAAGCAGAAGCGGTACACATCATCCGTGAGGTCGTCGCCGAGCTGGAGCGGCCCGTTCTGCTGTTCTCGGCCGGCAAGGACTCGATCGTGCTGCTTCGTCTGGCGGAGAAGGCTTTTCGTCCGCTGCCGCTGCCGTTTCCGGTGCTGCACGTCGACACCGGACACAATTTTCCCGAGGTCATCGAATTCCGGGACCGCAGGGTCACCGGCCTAGGGCACAAGCTGATCGTCGCGTCGGTGCAGGAGTCCATCGACAACGGCCGGGTCCCCGACCCCGGCCCCGGCGCCTCGCGCAACCGGGCTCAGACACGCACGCTGCTCGACGCGCTGGAGGCCGGTGAATTCGACGCGGCCTTCGGCGGTGCGCGCCGCGACGAGGAACGCGCCCGCGCCAAGGAACGGATCCTGAGCTTCCGCGACGAGTTCGGCCAATGGGATCCCCGGGCTCAGCGACCGGAGCCCTGGTCGCTGTACAACGGCCGGATCAAAAAGGGCGAGCAAGTACGGGTGTTCCCGCTGAGCAACTGGACCGAGATCGACGTCTGGCGCTACATCGAGCTGGAAGACCTTGAGATACCGTCGATTTACTACGCGCACGAACGCGAGGTGTTCGAGCGTGACGGCATCCTGCTGGCGGTCTCGGAATACACCAGTCCGCAAAACGGCGAAACCGCGGCGACGGAATGGGTGCGCTATCGCACCGTCGGGGACCTGACCATCACCGGGGCGGTGCGCTCGCGGGCGACCGACATCGCCCGGGTGATCACCGAGATCTCGGCCGCGACAGTGTCCGAGCGCGGCGAGACGCGAGCCGACGACCGCACGTCGGCCGCCGCGATCGAAGACCGCAAGCGAGAGGGTTACTTCTGATGACGGCTACCGAGAACGCCGCAAAGACTCTGCCGCACAAGGGCATCACGCGTCAGCTGCTGCGCATCGCCACCGCGGGTTCGGTCGACGACGGCAAGAGCACGCTGATCGGGCGGCTACTGCACGACACCGACAGCCTGCCGCTGGACCACCTGGAGGCGGTGACGGACGAGGAGGGCATCGCCGACCTCGCCGCGCTGTCCGACGGTCTGCGCGCCGAACGCGAGCAGGGCATCACGATCGACGTCGCCTACCGGTTCTTCTCCACCGCCAGCCGCAGCTACATCCTGGCCGACACTCCGGGCCACGAGCGCTACACCCGCAACATGTTCACCGGTGCCTCCAACGCCCACGTGGCCATCCTGCTGGTCGACGCCCGCGCCGGGGTGCTGCGCCAGACCCGCAGGCACGCTCGGATCGCAAAGCTGTTGGGCATCAAGCACTTTGTCGCGGCCGTCAACAAGATCGACCTGATCGATTTCGACGAAGCCGGGTTCGCCAGGGTGGAAGACGAGCTGCGGCAGTTGGCGGCACGCCTGGGCGAGGTGGACATCACGGTCATTCCGATCGCCGCCAAGCACGGCGACAACGTCGTCCACCGTTCCGAGAACACACCGTGGTACAGCGGCCCCACCCTGCTGGAGTACCTGGAGGGAATCGAACTGGCCGCACCGAACGCCGAGCCGTCGCGGCTGCGCCTGCCCGTGCAATGGGTTTCGCGACCCACCGCGGACGTGCGGCGCCGCTACACGGGACGGCTGGCGGCGGGAACACTGTCCGTCGGCGACCCGGTGATCTCGCTACCCGCCGGTACCCGCTCGACTGTGACCGCGCTGGACACCCTCGACGACGAGCGCACCACAGGCGTTGCGCCGCTGTCGGTTTCGATCGAACTGGCCGACAACATCGACGTGGGCCGCGGCGACGTCCTGGTCAGCGGGGCCGAAGACGCGGCGCTACCGGTGCAGGCCCGGGAATTGGACGCGACCGTGTGCTGGTTCGTCGACACCCCGCTGCGAGCCGGCGACCGGCTGGCCCTGAAGCAGACCGCCAAGACCGTGCGGGCCACCGTGCAGGAACTGCACTCGCGGCTGGATCCCGAGACACTCGACGAGCTCGACCAGCCAGTTGAGCTGGCGCTCAACGACATCGGCACCGTGACCCTGCGGACCAGCTCGGTCGTGATCGCCGACAGTTACACCGACAATCGCGACAGCGGCGCGTTCATCCTGATCGACGAGACCACGAATGACACCGTCGGCGCGGGCACCATCATCGAGGCGCGGGAAGTCAAGCCGGGCACCCATCCACGCACCGACATTCGCTGGCATCCCTCGGCGCTGGACCGTCGCCACCGGTGGCACGCCACCGGCCAGGCCGGGGCAACGATCTGGTTCACCGGTCTGCCCGCCTCCGGCAAGTCGACCGTCGCGGTCGCCGTCGAGCGCGCGCTCGTCGAATCCGGCCGGGTGGCCTATCTGCTCGACGGTGACAACCTGCGGCACGGCCTCTCGGACGATCTCGGCTTCTCCCCCGGCGATCGCACCGAAAACATCAGGCGGGTTGGGCATTTGACTCGGTTACTGGCCGACGCGGGCGTGGTCGCACTGGCCTCGCTGGTGTCACCGCTGAAATCGGACCGGGAGACCGCACGCGCTCTCAACGACGCCGCCAAGCTGCCGTTCATCGAGGTGCACGTCGCCACCTCACTGGCCGAATGCGAAAGACGCGACCCCAAAGGTCTTTACGCGCGGGCCCGCAAGGGCGAGCTCAAAGGGTTGACCGGTGTCGACGCGCCCTATGAAGCGCCGGAGAATCCCGACCTGGTGCTCGACACGTCCGGCGCCGACATCGACGAGCTCGCCGCCCGGGTCATCGCGTTGCTCGACGAACGCAGCCCGCAGCCGCCCGTCACCTAGATTCAGCGCGAGCTAATCACTTGGTCCGCGACGCCGGGCCCGGCAATATGCGTGCGTGAGTGATTGGCGCGAGCGGGTCGGCTCGATATCGGTGGACTGGTGGGCGACGCTGATCGCCGGTGTGATCGTGGCGTTGGCGGTGGCCAATGCGCTTCCGAAGATTCCGTGGTGATCGCGTGAGTACCACTCGGGTCGAAGCGGATGAAACGCTGGACGAACCAACGTTTACCAGCAGGCAGCCGCTGGACTACGTGCCGGGGGTCGTGCTGCTGATCGGCGTTGGCTTGCTGGGCAAATACGCACAGCTCTGGTGGAACACGCTGGCCAAACACGAGCACTGGCGGGTGCCGGACATCGAATACGTCTTGTGGGCCATCGTGATTGGGCTGCTGATCACCAACACCATCGGCCTGCACCGGATATTTCGTCCGGGCGTGCAGACCTACGAGTTCTGGCTCAAGGTCGGGATCGTGGTGCTTGGGGCGCGCTTCGTGCTCGGCGACATCGTCAAGCTCGGCGCGATCAGCCTGGTCCAGATTCTGGTGGACATGACGATCGCGGGAACCGTCATCATCGTCGTGGCACGCGCCTTCGGACTGTCGGGCAAGCTGGGGTCGCTGCTGGCGATCGGCACATCGATCTGCGGGGTGTCGGCGATCATCGCGGCCAAGGGCGCGATCCGCGCGCGCAACTCCGACGTCAGCTACGCGATCGCGGCGATCCTGGCGCTGGGCGCGGTCTCGCTGTTCGTGTTGCCGCCGCTAGGACACGCGATCGGGCTTACCGACCACGAATTCGGCCTGTGGGCAGGTCTTTCCGTGGACAACACCGCCGAAACCACCGCCACCGGCTACCTGTTCTCCGACCACGCCGGAAAGATCGCGGTGCTGGTGAAGTCGACCCGCAACGCGCTGATCGGGTTTGTCGTCCTCGGTTTCGCCCTGTACTGGGCCGCGCGCGGACAGGCCGACGAGATCGCCCCGGGCGCGACCGCCAAGGCCTCATTCATCTGGCAGAAGTTCCCGAAATTCGTGCTGGGCTTCCTGGCGGTCTCTGCGATCGCGACGGCCGGCTGGCTGACGAAAGGGCAAACGGCCAACCTGGCGAACGTGTCGAAGTGGGCGTTTCTGCTGACCTTCGCCGGTGTCGGGCTCAGCACCGATTTCCGTCAAATTGCGCGCACCGGATGGCGTCCGCTGCTGGTCGCTGTGATAGGACTCACAGTCGTCGCGACGGTCTCGCTGGGGATCGTCCTGCTGACGTCGCGCGTATTGCATTGGGGCGTAAGCACCTAGCGACGGCAGGTAACGAGACCGTCTGGCGAGGCGCAACACACCGGTCTGCAGGCCAGACGGTAACGTAATGATCATGCAGCACTCGTCCGTCGTTGCTCTGCTACGCGAACGCGCTGGTCTACCGGGTTCTCTTCACACCACGTTGGACGCCCAGGCAGCCGAATCCTGACATGTGGATCACCCTGCTGGTCATGGCATTCGCGATGAGCGTCGAGCCGTTCCGGATCGGCATGACGGTGCTGATGCTGAATCGACCCAGGCCGATGCTGCAGCTTTTCGCTTTTCTGTGCGGCGGCTTCGCGATGGGCATGACCGTCGGCCTGTCCGTGGTGTTCGGACTTCAGCGCAGACTGCTGAGTTCACCGCAGGTAAGTTTGCCGAAACTTCAGATTCTGATTGGCGGTTCGGCACTGCTTGTTGCCGTTGTGCTGGGTGCTCAGGTCCTGCTGCGGGAGAAGGTCGGCCGCTTCAAACGCCCGGCCGTGGCCGAGACGGATCTGCACGAGCATCACGGTTTGGGGCGGTTTTCCCGGCGGCTACTGCACGGGCGTTCGCTGTGGGTGGCCGGGGTGGCCGGCCTGGGAATCGCGTTGCCGTCCGTGGATTATCTCGCCGCGCTGGCCGCCATCGTGGCCTCCGGCACCGCGGCCATGACGCAGTTCAGCGCGCTGCTGATGTTCCATGTCGTGGCGTTCGCACTCGTGGAGATCCCGCTGCTGGCCTACCTGCTGGCGCCGGATCAAACGCGCGCCTGGATGGTGTCGCTGCAAATCTGGATCCGCTCGCGCCGGCGCGTCGAGGTTGCCAGCCTGCTGGCCGCAGCCGGATGTGTGCTGGTCTTCATCGGCATGCGAAGCCTTTGAGCTAATTGTTGGTGCCGGTAGCCGCTGCACTTTCGCGGCGCACATACATCTCGGCGAGGAACTGTTCGACCGCCACCGCGGCGTGCGCCGCGCGGGCCGAACCGAAAATATCGAACGCGTGCTGCGCCCAAGGCAATTCGGCGTAAACCACCGGCTGGGTGCTGACCTCGCCTAGACGCGCGACGAAACTGCGCGCCTGTTCGACCGGAACCAGCGAATCGTTGGTCCCGTGCAGCACGAAAAACGGTGGGGCGTCTGGCCGAACATGAGCGATCGGCGACGCCGCGCGAAAAGGCTCGTCGATGTCGCCGCGGCTGACCTTGAAAACGTTCTTGGCCACCATCGCCGCCATCATCGGATGTATCGCGGTACCGGTCGCGTTGAAGTCGTAGACGCCGTAAAACGGCACCGCCACGTCCACCCGGGTGTCGGCGTCTTCAAAGCCCGGCTGAAACCGCGGATCGTTGGGCGTCAGTGCGGCCAGCGAGGTCAGGTGCCCACCCGCCGAACCTCCGGTGATCGCGATCCAGTCCGGATCGCCGCCGTAGGAGGCGATGTGCTCCTTGGTCCATGCGATCGCGCGCTTGACGTCGACGATGTGATCGGGCCAGGTGGAGCGCGGGCTGAGCCGGTAGTTGATCGCCACGCAGATCCAGCCCAATTCGGCCAGATGACTCATCAGCGGATGTGCTTGTCCGCGTTTGTTTCCCACCATCCAGGCACCGCCGGGAATCTGCAGCAACACCGGAGCCCGCCCGTTGCGGTCGAGGTCGGGCCGGCGCCAGATGTCGAGATGGTTGCGGGAGCCGGCCTCCCCGTAGCTGATGTCGCCGTCGTGCGCATAGTCACGGTAGATCCGCAGCATGCGTGCCGGGCCGGGCCGCTTCGCGGTCGCACCGCCGGGCGCCGGGCGTTTCCACAGATCGCCCGACTCGGTGCGGCGCTCGGTTCCCAGTCCGGCGTCCAGCGCGGCCGCCAGCGGTTCGTCGGCTTTGTGCCCGAAGTGACGCAACACCAGCAGGCCCACTGCCGACACCCCCGACACCAGCCAGCTGATGCGCCGGGCCCGCGGCGGGAGCCGGTGCGACAGCGCTGCCAGCGCGGTGAATTGGACCGCGAGCATCTGCAGCGGCAACTCGGAGGCGAACACGCCATAGGCGAATGCGAATACCGAGCCGTATCCCCCCTTGCTCAACGGCCGATAACCGTTGGCGGTGAATACGAGGCTCACCAGGGCCGCCAATACGGCGCGCAGTCGCTTCACTGCTGTCCTTTCCAGGTTGTGCCGGGTTGTGAGGCCCCGGGCCGGCCGGCCTGCGCCGGGTCTTCGACGATGTGGTACATCGGATCGACCATCGACATCGCCCGATTGCCGCTCTGCCTGGGCTTGCCGGTGATGCGCAACAGCTGGCCGGGCTGGATGTCGGCTCCCCCGTGTCCGGACGGGAAGACCACGGTGATCTCGCCGCTGTGGTCGCCGACCACGATCGACCGGATGGTGCGCCGGCCCTTGCTGGTGTCCTCGACCTCGCTGACCCGTCCTTCGAAGGTGGCGCGGCGACCCGGGATCAGGCTCGCCACGGTGATCACCGAACGCGACGGATCGGGATGTTCGTAGGCGTCGACGTTCTCGTCCTCGCCGCGGGTCACCCACTCGCCGAACTTTTCGAATTCGCGCGCGATTCGCTGTTCGAATCGTTCCGGGTATGCCTCCTCGATTCGCGACTGGACATCGTAAGGAACGATGGTCGCCGCGGCGTCGGGAATCATGCTGACCGCTCGGGCGATCTTGTCCGCGGTGCGATCGTGCAGCAGCCGGCCCACCAACGGGTTATATGTGCGTCGCGGCAGCAGCGCGGTCACGTTGGTATTCGGTTGCTCGTCACGCGCCTTCGCGATGAACAGTTGTGCGGCGCGAATGACGCGCCGATCCGGGCAGTCCACGACGCGTAGCCGGGTGTCGAGTTCGAAGTGATCCCAACGCTTCCGTATCTGGGCGGCATAGGCGGCGTCGACCACGATGTGCACCGCGATCATCTCGTCGGCGCGTAATCCCTTGCCGTACCGCAGCGCTTCGATCACCGCGAGGTCGACCGAATTCACGAACACGAACACCTTGTGCCGCGCGTACTTGACCAAATCGGGCCGGTCGGTACGGAACATCTCGAGAATCGCGGCCTCCGCACGATATTCCTGATTCAGCCGCATCAGGACGAACACCAGCAGGGGGAACACGATGACGACCAGCCACGCGCCCTCGGTGAACTTCGCCACCGCGAAGATTGCGACCACGACCGTCGACAGGATTCCCGCGGAAAGGTTGATAATCAACCGGGTTCGCCAACCGGGCTCGCGGTGGGTCAGATGGTGCTTGGTCATGCCGTAGCCGGCCATCGAAAATCCGGTGAACACACCGATCGCGTAGAACGGCACCAACGCATTGACCGAACCGCCGGTCACCACCAGCAACACCACCGACAGTGCGGTCAGCGCGATGATGCCGTTCGAAAACACCAGGCGGTGACCGCGTTTCATCAGCTGCCGGGGCAGGAAGCGATCCTCGGCGACGAAACTGGCCAGCGCCGGAAAGCCGTTGAAACTGGTGTTCGCGCCGGTGAACAGAATCGCGGCCGTCGCCGTCTGAACCAGGATGTAAAAGACGTTGCCGAGAACCCCGCCGCCGAACACGGCACGGGCGATCTGTGACAGCACCGACGGGTACTCGCTCTCGTACGGCGTCGCGTGCGTGGCGAACGCCAGATAGGCGACACCGGCCAGCAAGAATCCCAAGACGGTCGCCATCGCGGTGAGCACCCGACGTGCGTTGCGGCCCTGGGGCTTTCGAAAAAGGTCAACGGTGTTGGAGATGGCCTCGACACCGGTCAGCGACGAACCGCCGTTGGCGAAGGAGCGCAGCAGGGTCAGGATCGTCGCGCCCATCACCAAGCCGTCGGCCTTGTGCACCGGCACCGTTCCGGGCATCTGCGCGGGGTCGTAGACCGGCAGATCACCCAGCAGCACCCGGGTGACGCCGACCACGATCGTCAGACCGACCATGATGATGAAAAAGTAGGTGGCGAACGCGAACTGCCATCCCGCTTCCTTCAGTCCGCGCAGGTTCAGGAAGCAGATGAGCAGCACCACACCCACCGTGATCTGCAGGCTGTGCGGCCCCAGCGCCGGGACGGCCGACACCACCGCCACCGTTCCGGCGGCGGACTGCACCGCGACCGTCACGACGTAGTCGATCAGCAGCGCGGCGGCGGCGACCTGAGCCACCCGCGGCCCGAAGTTCTCCCGGGCCACGATGTAGGAGCCGCCCGCGCGGGTGTAGGCCATCACGACCTGCCGATAGGAGGCGGTCACCAACACCAGGATCAACAGGATGACGCCGGTGATGGGGAGCAACAAGGCGAACGCCGCGAGGCCGGCCGCAGGCAGCAGTTCGATCAGGATCTGCTCGGGACCATAAGCGGTCGACGAGATGGCGTCGGGTGAAAGTGCGCCCAGTGCAACCGGATTCGACAGTTTTTCGCCCGCCAGCTCCTCGGTGATCAGGGGCTTTCCGAGAAAGAGGCGCTTGGCGACGTCCTGGACCGACAGCGGGAGGCGCAGTTTGCTAGCCGAAGTTGTCACGACAACAGTCCTTACCCGAGATCCAGCGGTTGGCCAATGCCCTCGATGCATTCTGCCGGTTCACCGGATCGGCGGCAGACGGACGCGGAGAATTCTGGCGATCAGCGCGCGGCCGATGCGGTCAGCCGGTGGACCGCCGCGTCGATGCGCTCGTCGGTGGCGGTCAGCGCGACGCGCACATGCCGCCCGCCGCTCGGGCCGTAGAACTCGCCGGGCGCCACCAGGATGCCGCGGCCGGCCAACCACCCCACGCTGTCGCGAGAGGACTCACCGCGGGTTGCCCACAGGTAGAGCCCGGCTTCGGAATCGTCGATCGCGAACCCGGCCGCGCGCAGCGCCGGTGCGAGAGCGGCGCGGCGGCGGGCGTAGCACTCGCGCTGCACCTTCTCGTGGTCGTCGTCATCCAGTGCGGCCACCATCGCTGCCTGCACCGGCGTCGGCACGATCATCCCGGCGTGCTTGCGCACCGCCAGCAGCTCGGCGACCAGGCCGGGATCGCCCGCGACAAAGCCGGCCCGGTACCCGGCCAGCGACGAGCTCTTGGACAGCGAATGCACGGCCAGCAGTCCGGTGTGGTCGCCGTCGCACACCGCGGGATGCAACACCGACAGCGGCTCGGCTTCCCAGCCGAGGCCCAGGTAGCACTCGTCGGACGCCACCACGACCCGGCGTTCCCGCGCCCACCCGACGACCTTGCGCAGATGATCGAGGCCCAGCACCCGTCCGGTCGGGTTGCTCGGCGAATTCAGGTAGATCAGCGCCGGCGACAACGGGCCCAGTTGGGTCAACGAATCCGCGCGCAGCACCTGCGCTCCGGCCAGCCGGGCGCCGACATCATAGGTCGGGTAGGCGAGCTCGGGAACCACGACCACATCGGCGGGGCCCAGCCCGAGCAGCGTCGGCAGCCAGGCGATGAGTTCCTTGGTGCCGATCACGGGCAGCACCGCGTTCTCGGCGAGCCCGGCGACGCCGAAGCGGCGGCCCAGGGCCGTGACCGCGGATTCCCGCAGCTGCTCAGTGCCGGCGGTGGCGGGATATCCGGGCGAGGCGCTGGCGGCCGCCAGCGCTTCCTGGATTACCGGCGCGACCGGGTCCACCGGGGTTCCGATGGACAGGTCGACGACGCCGTCGGGGTGAGCCCCGGCCAGCGCTTTCGCCTCTGCCAGGGTGTCCCAGGGAAACTCCGGCAGGGACGCCGACAAGGCAGGTCGGCCCCCCCTGGGCTCCTGCGCCACTGCGCCCCCTTAGTCTCCTTCGCCCTGCGGCGGCAGATCTTTGACCGCTTGCGGGTCATTCTCGGTCATCCCGACCTTGGCTGCGCCCCCGGGCGACCCCAGCTCGACGAAGAAGTCGGCGTTGATCTGGGTGTACTGGCTCCACTGCTCGGGCACGTCGTCTTCGTAATAGATGGCTTCAACAGGACAAACCGGCTCGCAGGCCCCGCAGTCCACGCATTCGTCGGGATGGATGAAGAGCATCCGCGCGCCCTCGTAGATGCAGTCGACGGGGCATTCTTCGATGCACGCCTTGTCTTTGATGTCGACGCAGGGTTGGGCGATCGTGTACGTCACGGACGTCTCCTCAACGTTTTCTCGATGTACGGCTCAGTGTGGGCTGCTGTTAGCCTCGCTGCGGCGCTTCCCGGCCGCGTAAGCAAGGCTTTCGGTTACTGATACTAGACGTTGCACATACACGTCAACCAGGTGGCACGCCACGGCGGCCGCCAAGTTTCATACGGCCAGTCTCGCAGCCGTGCAGGTCGCCGCACGGACCATTCGAACGTGTCGACACGATCGCCGGCCGACGTTTGGCCCTACGATTTGGGCCGTGTGACGAACGTCACCCCGACGCGGGTCGGCCGATGGTTACATTCCGGGCGGGGCCGGCGAATAACCGTGAAACGAAAGAACGTCCGCAACGGCTGGTAGCCTCGTCCGAGACGGCAGCCGCTAGGGCAGATCACTCAGCCGTCGTTGGCTTTCAGAGATCCGGGGAAGGTGTCCAAGCATGATGACGCTGTCGTTAAGCAAACTGGCAGCCGCGGTTGGTGGTGCGGCAGTGGCGCTGAGCGCCGCGGCGGGGGTTGCTTCGGCAGACCCCATGGATCCGATCATCAACACGACCTGCAACTACGGGCAGGTGATGGCCGCGCTCAACGCGAACGATCCGGCCACTGCCCAGGAATTGAACGCTTCGCCGTTCGCGCAGAACTACATCCGGCAGTTCCTGGCCTCTCCGCCGCCGAAGCGCCAGCAGATGGCTGCGCAGATTCAGGCGATGCCGGCGGCCGCGAAGTATTTCAACACGATCCAGCAGGTCGCGGTCGTCTGTAACAACTACTGAGCCGCAGTCGGCTCAGTAGCCGCTGAGCAGTAGCCGCAGTCGGGCGTCGAGCAGGACGTCGTCGGTATCGCCGACGCGCGGCTACGCGGCGAGCGGGCTGTAATCGGTGGTGCGCTGGCGCGCCGGACGGCCGATGCCGTGGGCGATGGCGGCCAGTTCGGCCACCGTCTTCGCCGAGCCGTGTTCGGAGCCGGCCATCCGCGAGATGGTCTCCTCCATCAGCGTGCCGCCCAGGTCGTTGGCGCCGCCGTTGAGCATCACCTGGGTGCGCTCGGTGCCGAGCTTGACCCAGCTGGTCTGAATCTGAGAAATGCGGCCGTGCAACATGATTCGGGCCAGCGCGTGTACCGCGCGGTTGTCGCGGTGGGTCGGCCCCGGGCGGGCCGCGCCGGCCAGATACAGCGGCGAGCTCTGGTGCACGAACGGCAGCGGCACGAATTCGGTGAAACCGCCGGTGCGGTCCTGGATTTCGCGCAGCACGTTGAGGTGCCCGACCCAGTGCCGGGGACTGTCGACGTGCCCGTACATCATCGTCGACGACGACCGCAGGCCTACCTCGTGCGCGGTGGACACGATGTCGATCCACATCGACGTGGGCAGCTTGCCCTTGGTGAGCACCCAGCGCAACTCGTCGTCGAGGATCTCGGCGGCGGTACCCGGGATGGTGCCAAGCCCGGCCTCGCGCAGGCTGATCAGCCACTCGCGCACGCTCAACCCGCTCTTGGTCACCCCGTTGGCGATCTCCATCGGAGAGAACGCATGCACATGCATCGAGGGGACCCGGGCCTTGACGGCGCGCACCAGGTCGGCGTAGCCGGTGACCGGCAGCTCGGGATCGATCCCGCCCTGCATGCACACCTCGGTCGCGCCTTCGACATGCGCCTCCCAGGCGCGATCGGCCACCTCGGCCGCCGACAGCGAATACGCGTCGGCATCGCCCTTGCGCTGCGCGAAAGCACAGAACCGGCAACCGGTGTAGCAGATATTGGTGAAGTTGATGTTGCGGTTCACCACGAACGTCACGTCGTCACCGACGGTGTCGCGTCGCAACGAATCAGCCAGCGCGGCAACGGCTTCCAATGCCGGGCCGTCGGCGGTGGCCAGCGACAGGTATTCGTCGTCGGAGCACCCGGCGGGGTTGCGCTCGGCGGAGCGCAGCGCGGCCAGCACATCGGTGTCTAGGCGTTCCGGCGCTCTGGCGCCTTGGGCGGCCAGCTCGTGCACGTGCGCACGAATCGATTCCCAGTCGCCGAAGGCACTGTCGAGATCGCTGCGCGCCTCGGTGTTGCGGCCCTCGGTGTCGATCGCGGCGTTCAGATCGACCCGCCCGCTCGACTGCGCCTCGTCGGGTTCCTGCCAGGGCAGGCCGGTGGGGTTGACGTCGCGAGCCAGGCCGGTGGCCGGATCAGCCAGTGCCGCAACGTGGCCCTGCACTCGCGGGTCGATCCAGGCGGCACCGGCTTGGACGTATTTGGGTTGCGCGGTCAACCGCTGCACCAAGTCGAATCCCGCTTCGGCGGTCACCGCGGCCAGCTCATCGAGGGCGGGCCAGGGCCGTTCCGGGTTGACGTGGTCGGGCGTCAGCGGCGAAACCCCGCCCCAGTCGTCGACTCCCGCGGCGACCAGCGCCAGGCACTCCTTGCGGGACACCAGATTCGGTGGCGCCTGAATCCGCATGCCGGGCCCGAGCACCAGGCGGGCGACCGCGATCGTCGCCAGGTAGTCGTCGATTCCGGCATCGGGCACATCGGCCATCGCGGTGTGTTGCTTGGCCCGGAAGTTCTGCACGATCACTTCCTGCACGTGACCGAATTCCTTGTGCGACTTGCGAATCGCGTGCAGCGTATCGGCGCGTTCGGCCAGCGTCTCCCCGATACCGACCAGCAGACCGGTGGTGAACGGAATCGAGAGCCGACCCGCATCGGTCAGCGCCCGCAGCCGCACCGCCGGGTCTTTGTCCGGGCTGCCGTAGTGCGCGAGCCCTTTCGTTTCGAAGAGCCGCCGCGACGTCGTCTCGAGCATCATGCCCATCGATGGCGCCACCGGCTTCAGCAACGACATCTCCGACCAGCTCATCACGCCCGGATTCAGGTGCGGCAGCAGCCCGGTTTCCTCCAGCACCCGGATTGCCATCGCGCGCACATACGACAGGGTCGAGTTGTAGCCGCGCTCGTCGAGCCATTCACGGGCCTGCGGCCAGCGGTCCTCCGGCCGGTCGCCAAGGGTGAATAATGCTTCCTTACAACCGAGTTCGGCGCCACGCCGGGCGATGTCGAGGATCTCGTCGGGCTCCAGATACATACCGATGCCCTGAGCGCGAAGCTTGCCGGGCACGGTGACGAACGTGCAGTAGTGGCAGGTGTCCCGGCACAGATGAGTGACGGGGATGAACACTTTGCGCGAATACGTGATCGGCAGCCGACCTCCCGCGCCGCGCCGGCCCGCCGACTCCAGACCCGCATCGCGCACCCGAGCCGCGCTGGCACACAGGTCGGCGAGGTCGGCACCGCGGGCGGTCATCGCCACGGCGGCCTCATCGACGTTGAGCGCGACACCGTCCCGCGCCCGGCGCAACACCCGCCGCAACGCGGACGCGCTGGCCTTGGAGGGGGCCCGAGCCGGAATGACGGGATTAGGCAAAGCGGTGGGCTCCTCGCCCGAAGGCCTCGGTGTCACTGGCACCTTGGTGTAACTTCCCCACGATCGAATTTCATCCGCGTGTCCCAACATCTGAATTTCGGCAACCATAGCCGGTGCAATAAGCGCAACAGTAGCGCCAGGCCGGTATCCGTCAGCCGTAGTGGTAGCTGCGCCTCCACAACACCAGTACCGGCGGTGTCACCCCCAGCACGATCAGCAGCAGAGCGCCGTAAGCCATCAGCCCGCTACCTCCCAGAATGATGTCGTCGGCGGGACCGCCCATGCTGATCACCGCCACCGTCAGCAGCCATGTCCACAACGGCAGCGCGGCCACCCGCGCCGAACGGGTCCAGCGGCCGGCCGCCCAGACCAGGGCGGCGTTGACCAGGCCACTGATCAGTCCGCTGATCGGAAACGGAATCGCGCCGATGTAGAAAGGCAGCAGCAGGGCCCCGGCTAGTGCGGATAAGACCCCATCCACGGCCAGCAGCGCCAACACCACGACGCGAATAGCGGGGTCCGTCGCGCCGGCATCCTCGACGGTCGCGGCGCGCGACTTGGTTTCGGTCAGGTCGGGACGCTGTCGATGTTGGACAGAACGGAGCCGATAACCCACTGCAAGCTGTCGAGCCGGTCCTGCCAGTGCTGCAGGTTAGGGTCCAGGTCGGGGTCCATGCGAATTCCTTCCGTGGCTGCCTGCTTGGCAGCCTACCGCGTCGCGGATCCGTCGAGATCCAGTCCGGCGAGCAGATCGGTCTCCCAGCCACGCTCGTCGCGGTCCCCCGCGGCCCCGGCGACCAGGACGTAATGCTCTTCGGCGAGGATCGGCAGCGCCATGTTGTTCGACAGCGCGCAGGCCCGTCCGGACGGCCCGACGACCACCTGCGTGGCGTGCGCGGCGAGCGCGGCGACCTTGGCGGCCAACGCATCCGGCGGCGCCGCCACGACGGCGTCGATCGCATCGCCGGAGTATCCGAAGTCGAATTCCTCTTGGGGCGGTTTCGCCCACCCGGGCAGAAAGTCGTCGGGGCCCAGGTCGTCCCAGCCGGCCAGGAACGCATCGACGGCCAGCACCGTCCAGTAGAACTTCGGCACGTCCCAGGGCTCGCCGGGGTAATCGTCGCCGGCGGCCGCCGCGACCGCGGCCGTGGTCACGGTGTGGGCCCGGATGTGGTCGGGATGCCCGTATCCGCCGTTGGGGTCATAGGTGACGACGACGTGCGGGCGCAGCCGGCGAATGATCTCGACCAGCGCCCCGACGGCTTCGCGTTCGTCGGCGTCGATGAAGCGTTCGCGGCGCCGCTTCTCGGTGCCCGCCATGCCGGAGTCGCGCCAGCGTCCCGCGCCGCCGAGATAGATCGGTGCGGCCACACCAAGTGCTTGCAATGCCGCGGTGAGTTCGCCGATTCGGTAGCCGCCGAGTTGGTCGGCACGGTCGAACGCGAGCTCGGCCCAGCGTTCCCCGATGACCTCGCCCTCCTCGCCCAGCGTGCAGGTCACGACGCTGACCTCGGCGCCGCTCGCGGCGTAGTGCGCGATCGTGGCGCCGTTGCTCAGGCTCTCGTCGTCGGGATGGGCGTGCACGAACAACAGCCGCGGAGTCTCAGGCATGGACGCACCCTACCCGCCGGTCTCGGTCGTCGTGTTGCACCAGGACACACCAAATAGGAACGCCAACGGCTACTATCGAGAAATGCCGCAAGCCACCGAGACAGCGCGGACGGGCGTCCGCAGCCGCCGCCGCGGCGAGGTGCTCGAGCGAGCGCTCTACGAGGCCACGCTGGCGGAGTTGGCCGAGGTCGGCTACGGCGGGCTGACGATGGAAGGAATCGCCGCGCGCGCTCAGACCGGCAAGGCCGCGCTGTACCGGCGCTGGTGCAGCAAGCACGATCTGGTGCACGCCGCGCTGGTGTTCGCGCTGCCGCCGGTGCCCGAACCCCGCTCCGGCCGATCGCCCAGGGACGCCCTGCTGACGCTGTTCACCTCGCACCGTGATGTGCTGGCCGGCAAGACGGGGTTTCCCGGCCTGGACACCATCCATCAGCTGCTGCACGAACCCGAGATGCGGGCCATCTTCGCCGACGCCGTGGTGTGCCCGCGGCTACAGATTGTCGAATCGATCCTGCAAACCGCGATCGACGCCGGCGAACTCGATCCTGCCAACGTCACGTCGCTGACCGCACGCGTCGGACCGGCATTGATCAACCATCACTTCATGCTGACCGGCGTGCCCCCCAACCGGCGCGAGCTGGCGCTGATCGTCGACACCGTCATCCCGCCCCGGGCGTCGGCGTCGCCGACTAGTCCCTAGGGCCCGGTTTTCACCCATTGCCCGGCGTCTCCGACGATGCCGACCGGCACGGCTCCGGAGAGGCTGACGTTCTGCACGCTCGGGCCCGCCCCGACGATCGTGGTGTCCTGCAGGATCGGCAACACCGTCGACATGTTCCACAGCCGCGGCTCCACCGCGGTGATCACGTCGTTGATGCTCTTGGTGCCTTCGAGGGCGGCGTCGATGTTGGACTGGATACTGCGGTCGCAGATCCCGGTCAGGTTCGACGGCGCCTGCACCAGCGCCCCGGGATCGGGCGGACGACCCGGCGCCGTCGGCGCCGTACTGGCCGGCGACGCCGGTGAGGTCGATGCGACGGGAGTGGTCGTCGGCGGGGTGGTCGCGGTCGGTACCGGCGTCGACTCCAAGGCGGGGCAGCCGTAGCGCGACGCCAGCAGCGTCGCCAGGTTTCCACCGGCCTGGTGCCACCCCACGATCGCGTCCACCTGGTTGTTGGTCAGCGCGTCGCGATACAGCGTCACCGGATCCAGCGCCGACACCGATGCGGCGATGCCGACGTTGCGCAATTGGTCGGCGGCGGTGTTGGCCACGGCCACCGAGGTCGGGTCGTTGGCGGCCACCCCGATCACCAGCGACAACTGCTTGCCGTCCTTGCTGATCCGGCCGCGGATCACCTCCGGCGGCCCGGTGGTCGGCGGCGGGGTGCTCTCGGGCGCCGGTGCGCTGTTCTCCACCTGGTACCCGGCCGCCGAAAACAGGGCCAGCGCAGCCTGTTTGGTCATCGCGGGCGGCGCGGTCGGGACATAGCCGGGGTCGCTGGGCGCCCGGATCTGAGCCTGGTCCAGCGAGATGGTGTTGTCGCTGCCGGCGCCCACGGCGGCGAGCAGATCGACGTCGAGCAATCCCAGAATCCCTTTGCGGACCTGGGTATCGGCCAGCTTGGGCTGGTTGGCACGCAGCGTGAGCTGCATGACGCGCGGGGTCATGATCCGGGCGGTCCGCACGTCGGGGATGGCCGACAGCTGGGCGAAGGACGCCGAGCCGCCGTGCACCTGGGCCACCTGAGTGTCACCGTTGCGCACCGAATCCGCCAGTGCCGCAGGCGCTCCGGCCCGCCGGAACTGGATCAGCGCCGGCTTGGCGGGCGGCCCCCAATAGCGGTCGTTGCGGGCGATCAGGATCTCGTCGCGCTGCGGGTCGATGTTCTCCACCCGGAACTGTCCGCCGGTGACCGTCAGCGACCGGACCAGTCCGGCGGCGAAACCGCCCGGCACGTCCTTGACGATGTGTGCCGGCAGCAGGTCGTTGAACAATTCCTTCCAGGCCGGATACGGCTGGGCGAAGGTGACGACGGCCTGCTTGCCGCCCTCGAGCGACTGCACACCGGTGATCAGGTCATAGCCGCCCGGATCGACCACCCCGGGTTGGGTGACCATTTGATGCCACAGGTACCAGAAGTCGTCGGCGCCGATCGGGGCGTTGTCGGTCCACTGCGCCTCGGGCCGGATCTTGTAGGTGACCGTGAACGGGTTCTGGCCGGTCACCTCGGCGGACACCAGCAGGGTCGGATCCAGCTCCCACCGCGAACCCGTGGGCGTGTTGGGGTCGGGCACCGGCCGGAACGCGCTCGGTAACACCAGCGCACTGATCGCGGCGTTCACCGGAGACAGATCAGAGAGCAGATGCGGGTTGAACCCGGCGCCGATCGAGTCGATGCCCATGATGATCTGGGTGACCCGCTGCGGCGGCGGCGGTGTGTTGTGCGGCGTATCGGTGCTTTGCGGGGCCGGCGGCGGGCTGACGGTGCACGCCGCCAGGGTCAGTCCCATCAGTGCGAACAGCACGGCGCCGGTCAGCAAAACGTGGCGGGCCCGATGCAGCACGAGCATCAGGGTATCGACCGCCTGCCCGGCGGCTTGTCGACTCCTTCGGGCGAAGGACAACAACAAACTAGCTCCGAGCCTTCGCCCGCGCCTTGCTGCGCGCCCGCGAGGTGGCGTCCAGCTCGACCTTGCGCACCCGCACGATCTCCGGAGTCACCTCGACGCACTCGTCGGCCGCGCAGAACTCCATGGCCTGCTCCAGGTCGAGTTCCAGCGGTCGGGCCAGCGTCTCGATGACGTCGGCCGTGGACGACCGCATGTTGGTCAGCTTCTTCTCCCGCGTGATGTTGATGTCGAGATCCTCCGCGCGCGGGTTGATTCCGACGACCATGCCCTCGTAGGTGTCCTGCCCGGGCTCGACAAAGAATTGGCCGCGGTCGGCGAGCTGGATCATCGCGAACGGCGTGATGACACCGGAGCGGTCCGAGACCAGCGAGCCGGTGTGGCGGGCCCGGATCTCTCCCGCCCACGGCCGATAGCCGTCGAACACCGCGTTGGCGATGCCGGTGCCGCGGGTGATGGTGAGGAATTCGGTGCGGAAGCCGATCAGGCCGCGGCTGGGCACGATGAAGTCCATCCGGACCCAGCCCGCCGCGTGGTTGGTCATCTCCTCCATGCGGCCCTTGCGGCCGGCCATCAATTGGGTGATGGCGCCGACGAATTCCTCCGGGCAGTCGATCGTCATCGCCTCGAACGGCTCGTGCAGCTTGCCGTCGATCGTCTGCGTGACCACCTGCGGCTTGCCGACGGTCAGCTCGAAACCCTCGCGGCGCATCTGCTCGACGAGCACCGCCAGCGCGAGCTCGCCGCGGCCCTGCACCTCCCACGCATCGGGCCGGTCGATCTCGACGACCTTGATGGAGACGTTGCCGACGAGTTCGGCGTCCAGGCGCGACTTCACCATCCGGGCGGTCAGCTTGTGACCCTTCACCTTGCCCGCCAGCGGTGAGGTGTTGGTGCCGACGGTCACCGAGATGGCCGGCTCGTCGACGGTGATGCGCGGCAGTGCGTGCGCGTGCTCGGGGTCGGCGAGGGTGTCACCGATCATGATCTCCGGAATGCCCGCGACAGCGACGATGTCGCCGGCGATCGCCTCGTCGGTGGGCGTGCGTTCCACACCCTCGGTCACCAGCAGCTCGGTGATCTTCGCGGTCGTGATCACCGGATGGCCGTCCACCTCGCGCATCCAGGCGACCTGCTGGCCCTTGCGGATGCGGCCCTTGTAGATGCGGATCAGGGCGAGCCGGCCGAGGAACGCCGACGCGTCGAGGTTGGTCACCAGCGCCTGCAGCGGCGCCTCGGGATCACCCTGCGGCGGCGGGATGTGCTCGAGCAGCACGTCGAACAGCGGATCGAGGTTGTCGCCCTCGGGGTTCTGTCCGTTGGACGGCTCCGTCGTGCTGGCGATGCCGGCTCGGCCCGAGGCGTACAGCGTCGGCAGGCCGAGGGCCTCCTCGGCGGCCTTCTGCGCTTCCTCGTCGAGGTCCGATGCGACGTCGAGCAGCAGGTCGTGGCTCTCCGAGACAACCTCGGAGATCCGGGCGTCCGGCCGGTCGGTCTTGTTGACGACCAGGATCACCGGCAGGTGGGCGGCCAGTGCCTTGCGCAGTACGAACCTGGTCTGCGGCAGTGGGCCCTCGGAAGCGTCGACCAGCAACAGCACACCGTCCACCATCGAGAGCCCGCGTTCGACCTCGCCGCCGAAGTCGGCGTGGCCCGGGGTGTCGATGACGTTGATGACGGTCGTCGATCCGTCCGGATGCTTGCGGTGCACGGCGGTGTTCTTGGCCAGGATCGTGATGCCCTTTTCCTTCTCCAGGTCCCCGGAGTCCATGAGGCGCTCGACCGCGTCATCGCCACGATGTGTCAGCGCGCCGGACTGGCGCAGCATCGCGTCAACGAGAGTGGTCTTGCCGTGGTCGACGTGGGCGACGATGGCGACATTGCGGAATGGCACGTCGGTGATTCTGGCAGCGGTGGCCCATCAATGGCGAACCGAGCAGCTCATCCGGTGTGCGCCCGAGCCGCTCAGAGGACGCTGGCCAGGTCCGCCAGCCATCCGCGATCGGCGGGCACCCAGTCGACTTCGGGCAACTCGGCTGCCGTCACCCAGCGCAGCGCCCGGTGGTCATGCGGGTGCGGTTCGCCGTCAATCAGGCGCACCAAGTAGGCCCGCAACGTCGTCGTGTCGTTCAGCGCAATGTCGGCACCAAGGCGATCCCCCACCATCACGTCGGCAACCTCGAGGCCGAGTTCCTCGGCCAGTTCGCGGGCCAACGCTTGCGGCTCGGTCTCGCCGGGCGCGACCTTGCCGCCAGGCAGCTCCCAGCGGCCGGCCAATTCCGGTGGCCGCACGCGTTGGGCGACCAGCAGCGCGGAGCCACGGATGACGGCTCCGGCAACGACGATCTGGGTCGGCACGGCCGGGTCAGACCGCGGCGCGTACCGCTTCGACAAACACGCGCAGATCGCTTTCGCCGTTCCCGAACCGCGCCGGCCATTGGATGAGCCTCAAGTCCGTGACGCCGGCTTTCGCGAGTGCGGCCGCGTCGGCGGCGACGGCAGCGAGATCCGGCCCGCCGTCGGCGCTGGCCCTGACCCGAAGCGAGCCGGTGACGCCGAACCCGTGCGGATCACCGCCGGCACCTTCGACCGCCGCCCGCATCCGTCCGATCCCGTCGGCGAGGTCACGGGCATCCTGACCCCAGGGAATCCAATACTTTCCGAACCGCGCGAGGCGGCGGGCGACGGCACGATTGACCGTCCCACTCACCCAGATCGGCACGCCGCCCGGCTGTAGCGGCTTGGGCATCTGGTGGATCCGATCGAAGGTCAACTCGGGTGAGGCGTAGCTGACCTCGTTCTCCCGCCACAACCGCG
Organism: Mycobacterium sp. NGS40; assembly: GCF_059812735.1. Classification (NCBI taxonomy): domain Bacteria; kingdom Bacillati; phylum Actinomycetota; class Actinomycetes; order Mycobacteriales; family Mycobacteriaceae; genus Mycobacterium; species Mycobacterium sp. NGS40. Next base: position 77,986 of record NZ_JCALDG010000012.1, on the reverse strand, counting down.
TACACACCTCGAGCGTCTGGTCCAGGATCGCCCCGCGCCTGTCGAAATCCACTCCGGCCACGTCGTATTCCTCGCGCTGCCAGCCGACGCCCACCCCGAGATCCACGCGCCCGCCCGAAAGAACATCCAGTGTCGCAACGGTTTTCGCGAGAACGGCGGCGGGACGCAGCGCAGCCAGCAAGATGTTGGTGCCCAACCGGATGCGTTCGGTGCGGGCCGCGAGGTAGGTCAGCACGGTGAGCGGCTCCAGCCAGGGTCCGTCCGGCCCGGTGGGTTGGCGACCGCCGGCCGTTCCCCCGACGCCGGGATCCGCGTAGGCGTCCATGTTCATGCCGAACGCGATGTGCTCGGAGACCAGCACTCGATCGAATCCGGCGCTCTCCAGCACGCGCGCCCAGTCAGTGAGGTGCTCCCAGTTCACCGGCTCCTCGGCGGAGAAGGAGGGTATTCCCATCGACAGCTGTATCGAGGCCATTGCGACAAGTTAACCGATCGGTGCCGCCCGATCGCCGATCGCATCGACTGTCAGGCAAGCAGCAATGCGGCGCGGGCCCTCGTCCCGCCCGCGCAGCCGGTGGACCTCATCGACGGTCGATGCCGAACGATGCTGGCCCACAATTGATGTCACGCCTTGGCGCGGTACAAGTCGAACAGGTCGGCGGTGATCAGTTTGGCGACCTCGTCGGCCCTCTCCAGGGTTTTATACGGGCCGCCGATCTCGATGAAGACGCTCCATCCGCCGTCCGCATCGGCGATGACTTTGACGGCGTCGGGTCGTTCAAGGTAGTCGCGATGCAGAGCAATGAAATTCTCGGGCTTCATGCGGTCAGGGTAGGGCAGATCGGGGCGTATCAGCCCGCCGTTCATGCTCACGTTCAGCAAAGTTCGCGCAGTAGACGGTTGCCTACCCGTCGGCACCGGGCACGTGCCACGAACTCACATGTGTCGCAACCCGATTCACTTACGCAACGTGAATTGGTTGACGTCGATGTAGCCGTCCCGGAACGCATCGGCACATCCCGTCAGGTAACGCATATAGCGCTGATAAACCTCTTCGGATTGGATGCTGACCGCGTCGTCATGGCGCCCGGCCAATGCGACGGCCCAATGGTCCAGCGTCCGGGCGTAGTGCAGTCGCAGCGACTGGCGGCGGGCCAGGTTGAAACCCATCTTCGAGGCGTGGAACTCCACCATCTCGATCGCGGGCAACTGGCCCCCGGGGAAGATTTCCCGGGCGATGAAGTCGTTGAAGCTGGTCTGCTCCTCGGACATCGGCAGGCCGCGCTCCACGATCTGCTGTGCGGTCAGCATGGTGATCGTGTGCAGCAGCATCACCCCGTCGCCGGGCAGGGTGCGATAGGCCATCGCGAAGAAATCGTCGTAGCGGTCGTAACCGAAGTGCTCGAACGCACCGATGGAGACAATCCGGTCGGCGGACCCGTCGAATTGTTCCCAGCCCTGCAACAGCACCCGCCTGCTGCGCGGGGTGTTCATCGCGTCGAACGATTTCTGGACATGGGCGGCCTGGTGTTCCGACAATGTCAGGCCGACGACGTTCACGTCGTACTTCTCGATCGCGCGGCGCGACGTGGCTCCCCAGCCGCAGCCGATGTCCAAGAGCGTCATCCCGGGCCGCAGCCCCAGCTTGCCCAGCGACAGGTCCATCTTGCGGATCTGGGCCTCTTCCAGGGTGATGGGCTGCAGGCGATCGAAGTAGGCGCAGCTGTAAGTCATCGTGGGATCGAGGAACAGCCGGAAGAAGTCGTCCGACAAGTCGTAATGCGCCTGGACGTCTTCGAAGTGCGGTGTCAGATTCTCCGTCATGGCGGCCACGTCCCTCCCTGAACCCCGGGGCCATTACCTGCTTGACGAAGTGGCCGCTACGGCGGTTCAACACCGACTTCCCCAAATTGGCGAACTCAAACGACCGGAGTCATGGCGTAACGTGGCGACTGGCAAGGTTTTTCGCCTAGAAAGGTTTGCTGTCATGGCCGTACTGACGGATGAGCAAGTAGATGCCGCTCTGCCCGATCTCGACGGTTGGGAACGTGCGGATGGGGCATTGCGCCGCTCGATCAAGTTTGGAAGTTTCTTGGACGGCATCGACGCGGTGCGCCGGGTCGGCGAGCACGCCGAAAGTAAAGACCATCACCCGGATATCGATATCCGTTGGCGGACAGTGACTTTCGCACTTGTCACGCACTCTGAAGGCGGAATCACCAAAAACGACATCGAGATGGCACGCGATATCAACGGGATCGTCGGGAGCTAGCCCAGCGACGGCGCCGCCCGTGGGCGAGACTGCTGGGCCGGCGTCGCATCAGAGCGGCCGACTCGTTTGCCGGACGTGGCGATGACAACCAGGGTTGCCACTGCGGCCACCGTGTACGCCAGCCCAGCCCACGCGAAGTACCAGGGCCGGCTGATCTGCCAGATGTTCGGCTGAGCGAACAACAACAGCCACGGCACGCCGACGATGGTCAGCGCCAACCAGCCCCAGCCCGCGACCCGCATTGCGCGTCGCTCGCGCCTGGGTCCGTGAATCAGCCAGATCATCAGCGGCACCAGCCACACCCAGTGATGGGTCCACGAAATGGGTGACATCAGCAGCGCGAACATCTCGACCACCAGCAACTTGCCGAGCCGATCCGAGGAGTCCACGGCTCGCCACGCCAGGATGGCCAGTACCGCCGTCACGGCGATGGCGATCACGACCGGCGGACCGAAGCCGGCGTCGTGACCCAGGATCCGGGAAATGCCGCCCCGCCACGACTGATTGATCGAGGTCGCGATCGGCCCCACCCGGTGGGCGTCGCCGAGCAGATCGGTGAAGTAGTAGCGAGTCTGATCGCCGACGATCAACATCGACAGCGCGATGGTGCCGAAGAACACAACCGCCGAAAACGCGGCCGCGGCGAATCGCCGGACGCCCACCAGATAAACCCCGGCGATCGCCGGGGTCAATTTGATCCCCGCCGCCACGCCGACCAACAGTCCGGATAGCCACCAGCGCGTCGTGTAGATCGCGCAGAGCACCGCGAGCATCAGAAAGACATTGATCTGCCCGTAGTCGAAGTTGTTGCGCAGCGGCTCGATCCAGATCGTGATCGCGGTCCACGCCATCGCGACACGCCGGCCACTGCCGGGCGGCACGCCGAGTAGTCGCTGGCTGATGCGAACCGAGGCGTACAGCGCGGCCATCGTCGCGGCCAGCCACAGGAAGCCGGTCAGGCCAAACGGCAACAGGTGCAACGGGTAGAAGACGATCGCCGCGAACGGCGGATAGGTGAACGGCAACGGGAAGTCCGGTGTGCGCTCGCTGTAGACGAAGTCGTACAGGGTGCCGGGGTGCTCCAGCGCGGCCGCGCCGCCGAGATAGACGTGCAGGTCGACGAAGTTCGCGCCGTTGCGCGTCAGGTACGTCAAGGCGAGTCGTGCGGCGACGCTCACGACCAACAGCAGCGGCGCGGCGGAGCTGATCACACTCGCCATCCGCCGGGAGATGGGTGCCGCCCGGGCGGCCACATTGGTGTCTACCCGCCTGACTTTAGCGACCGCGGCGGACGCTGTGGTGTTGTCCGTCGCCACCCCCGGCACGCGCCGAGCAGCGGACTTTGCCGGCGATCCGCAGTCGCGGCCGCGTCCGCAACCGTCTGGTCACCGCCATCACTCGTCTCGATAACGATCAAATAAATGCCACACGTGTCACTTGAGTCCCACCAGCATCAAAGTAGCTTCGGCTCCGTCACCTGTTGTCGATCCCTTGGGGGAGCAATGCCAAGCATCTGGACTTACGTGAAAGCCGCCGCCGTTGTCGTCGGTTCGTCCGCCGCCCTACTCACGGGCGGTATCGCCCACGCCGACCCGGCGCCGATTCCCGACCCCGGCCTGCAGAACATCCCGCAGCAGTTGATCGCTTCGGCGGCCAACGCTCCGCAGATTCTGCAGAACCTCGCGACCGCTCTCGGTGCGCAGCCGCCGCAGGCTCCGCCCCAGCCCGGTATCACCTTCCCGGGCCTGAGCTCGGCCGCACAGGCGCCCGCGGCGTCCGCCCCGGCGGGTGTCCCGTCGATTCCGGGACTCACCCCGGCAACGCCCGCCCCCACGGCGGCCAGCCCGACGGTTCCCGGCCTCAGCTCGATTCCTGGATTGGGCCAGACCACACCGGCGGCTCCCACCGCGCCGGCGAGTTCCGGTATCCCCGGGCTGAGCTCGATCCCGGGCCTGACGTCACCGGCGGCGCCGGCCGCCGCACCGGCGTCGGCACCCCAGGTGGCGAATGTGAACATGCCGGCACTGCCCGGCCTGCCGCTGAACGTGCCGCCGAAGCTGTCGCTTCCGGGCGACCTGACGTCGCTCGCCGCGGGCGCCGTCCCGGGGACGGCAGCCGCGCCGGCCGCCGCCGCGCCGGCGGCTACCCCGCTGTCGCCGCTGCTCTCGGCCATTCCCTGAGCAGTTCGTTAAACGGCTAATCCACTACCGAAGGACCGGAGGACATCGTGGCAAGCAGTTGGAATCTGTCCAGAGGTTTGGCCGCGGTCGTGACGGCATCGGTTGCCGCGTTCGGGCTTTGCCCGAGCGCGGCAGCCGATCCGGCGGCACCGCAGCCGACACCCCAACAAAGCGCGACCCAGGGCCTGCCCGGCCTGCCCGCGCTGTCGCAGCTGAGCCCGATCATTCAGCAGGCCGCGACCGACCCCGGCCAAGCCACGCAGCTGCTGATGGCCGCGGCCCAGGCGTTCACCCATAACCCGTCGGCGCCCGGCGAATCGAAGAACGTGGCCGCGTCGGTGAATCAATTCGTTCAGGAGCCGGGTGCCCCGGTTCCCGGTGCGCCGGCTCCGGCGCCCATCGCCGCCCCGTCCGAGCATGTGCCCGGTGCCGGCATCGTGCCGGGCGCCCAGGCTCATCTGCCGACCGGCATCGACCCGGTCCACGCCGCGGGCCCGGCCCCGGCGGCGGCTCCCCCGGCCGGCACGCCACACGCTCCGGTACCCGGCGCCGCTCCCGGTCCGGCTCCCGAGGCCGCACCCGCGCCAGGCCCCGCACCCGCTCCGGCCGCGGCACCGGCTCCGGCCCCCTCGGCGGCACCCGCACCCGCACCAACGCCCGCGCCGGCCCCGGGCGCGGCCCCGGCGGCCGCGACGGCCCCGGGTTTCGGCCCTGACGCACCGGTCACGCAGGACTTCATGTATCCCTCAGTCGGCAGCAACTGCCTCGCCGACGGCAGCAGCGCGCTGGCAACCGCGCTGTCGGTGGCCGGGCCGGCCCCGATCCCGACGCCCGGCCCCAAGCCAGGCCAGACCGCCTACGTGTTCACCGCGGTCGGGACGCCCGGACCCGCCGAGGTGCAGAAGCTACCGCTGAACGTCACCTGGGTGAACCTGACGACGGGCAAGTCGGGCACCGTGACCCTCACGCCCCGCACCGACATCAATCCCGAGGGACCGACGACATTGACCGCGATCGCCGACACCGGTTCGGGCAGCATCATGTCGACGATCTTCGGTCAGGTCACGACCAAAGAAAAGCAGTGCCAGTTCCTGCCCACCATCGGCTCGACGGTGGTGCCCTGAAGCCAGGGGTTGGCTAGTACGCCATGAACAGGATGGCGTCGCGGTCGTACTCCAGGCCCGGATGAACGCTGGACAGGTGAGCCTGGGTCAGCTCGACCAGCTCATCCTCATCCTTGCCGACGATGGCTTCTCCGCACGGACACGTCAGGTGTGTCTTCACGTTGCCGCCCTTCCCTTCTGGTGACCTACTACTTAGCCGCCTTGGCTGCCGCTTTCATCTGCTTCTTGTACGCGCGCACTTTCCCCATCGACTGGTCGTCGACGATGTCGGCGACGGAGATATGTGTGCCGGCCTTGCCGAACTGTCCGGCCGCGGTGCGCCAGCCTTTCGCGGTGACGCCGTACTGCTTGCCCAGCAGCGCCAGGAAGATCTGCGCCTTGACCTCACCGAAACCGGGCAGGCCCTTGATGCGCCGCAGCAGCTCGTCGCCGTCGGGATCGCCGGCGGTCCACAAGCCCGCGGCGTCGCCGTCGTAGCGGTCCACGACGATCTGGGCCAGGGTCTGGATGCGCTTGGCCATCGACCCCGGAAACCGGTGTATCGCAGGCTTTTCCGAGCACAACGCGGCGAACTTGTCGGGGTCGTAGTCGGCGATCTCGGCGGCGCTGAAGCTGCCCATCCGGTCCGCGATCTTCTTCGGTCCCGCGAAAGCGGTCTCGAACGTGACCTGCTGGTCCAGCACCATCCCGACGAGCAGGGCCAACGGGTCGCTGGCCAGCAGCGCGTCGGCCTCAGGATCCTGCGCGAGGCAAAGTTTCACAGTCGACAGACTACCCACCAGAAAGGCGCCGGCGACCAGCGCATTACCACCGGGTTATCGTGGCGAGGTGGTGGATGAAGCCAAATTGGCCCTGATGGTTGCCCGCGACGAACTGCATCAGCTCGTCACCGCCTATTGCCGGGCCGTCGACCGCGCGGACTACGGCGCGCTCCGGGATCTCTACCACCCGGACGCGACCGATTCACACGGCTCGTTCTCGTCGGGCGGCGTGGAACCGTTCATCGCGCAGCTACAGGCGGCCGAGCCGTATGTGCGTGTCTCCCAACACAACATCACCACCACGAACTTCGTGGTCGACGGCGACGGGGCCCGTGGCGAGATCTACTGCCTGGTGTTTCACACCTTCGCCGGTCCCGAACACGACATCGACGTGATCATCGGCGGTCGGTACCTGGACACCTATATCCGCCACGACGGCCGCTGGAAGTTCTTCCAACGCACCATCGTGGCGGATTGGGCTTATCAAAACGACCCGTCCCAAGTCGACTTCAGCCATCCCAGCACCCGCGCCAGCATGCGCGGCAAGCCGGGCAAGGCCGACCCGTCGATCGGACTCTTCGCCCCGGGGCTGAGCTAAAGCTCTGTCCGCCAACAACTCTGGGGCAGACTAGCCGCCGCTCTTGCGACGAAATTCCCGACGGCCCCCGCCCGCGGCGCCGTGCGCCCGGGCCTGCTTGCCGCCACTGTCTTTGTGGTCGGACCCGCCTGCGGACTTGGCCATCTTGCGCTCCAACGCTTCGCGAAACTTGCGCTTGTTGTCGTCCTCGCCCTGCGCGGGCGTGGCATCTTTTCCGGGAGTCGTGTCGGCCATATCGGCAGCCTAGTCCGACTACCGCTTGCCCGGAGGCATCCCGTACAGGTGCGAGATCGGCAACGTCAGCACCACCCGCCGATCGGTGACCATCGCCTCGCGGTACTCATCCCAATCGGGATGCTCACCGGCGATATTGCGATACAACGCAATCAACGCTTCGACGGTGTCGTCGTCGGGCGCGGCGGCCGGGGGCGTGAGTTCGGCGGTGCCTTCAGCGACCGCATACGACCAACCGTCGTCGGAGTCGACCAGGATCGACGCCCGCGGATCCCGGCGCAAATTGCGGGTCTTGGCCCGCGGTTCGGTGATCGACACCCGGATCACCAACTCACGCGGGTCGAAGTGGTAACTCACGTTCGACAGTTGCGGGCGCCCGTCGCGTTTGATCGTGGCCAGCACCCCGAGTGAGTTCCCCGCTATCAGTGCCAGCAATTTGTCGTCGAAGACTTGGCGTCCCATCCCCAAAGACTACGTCGCTCTGGTGCAATCGGATCATGACCAAGTACGCGGTGTTCCTGCGCGGCGTCAACGTCGGCGGCGTCAATGTGAAAATGGCCGAGGTCAAGGCGGCCCTGACCGACGCGGGATTCGCTGCCGTGCGCACCATCCTGGCCACCGGCAACGTGCTGCTGGAGTCGTCGGCCAAGGCGCCCGGGGTGCGCAAGAAGGCCGAAGCCGCGCTGCGCGAACGGTTCGGCTACGACGCGTGGGTCCTGGTCTACGACGTCGACGCGGTGCGTGCCGTCATCGAGGCCTACCCGTACCAGCCCGAGGTCGACGGTTACCAGTCCTACGTCACGTTCGTCGCGGACGCCGAGGTGCTCGGCGAGCTCGCGAAGTTGGCCACCGAGGCCGGCTCCGACGAGAAGATCAGCCGCGGTGACGGCGTCATCTACTGGCAGGTACCCAAGGGCAGCACCCTGGACAGCACGATCGGCAAGACGATGGGCAAGCCCCGGTACAAGTCCTCGACTACTACGCGCAATATGCGAACTCTGGCCAAAGTCATGCTGGGAAGCGAAACGTAGGTAAGGTTTTCGACGATGAGCTCTGCCCAAGACACTCCCAAAAAGAAGGTCTCCCTCGGCGGCGTCTCCGAAACCGCTCTCCTGACGCTGAATGCGCGGGCGCAGGAAGCGCGCCGCCCCGATCCCCTGCTCGTCGATCCGATGGCGGTGGCGCTGGTCGACTCGATCGACTACGACTTCGCGAAGTTCGGGCGGCCGCGCCAGGACATCGCGTTGCGCGCACGACTGTTCGACACCCAGGCCGCGTCGTTTCTGACGGGGCACCCGACGGCCACCGTGGTGGCGCTGGCAGAGGGTCTGCAGACCAGCTTCTGGCGGTTGGACGCGGCGATTCCGGATGCCCAATTCCGTTGGCTGACAGTCGATCTACCAGAGATCATCGAAATTCGGACCCGACTGCTGCCGGCCTCGCCTCGGGTGGCGGTGTGCGCCCAGTCGGCCCTGGACTACGGCTGGATGGATTCGGTCGACGTGGCAGGTGGCGTGTTCATCACCGCCGAGGGGCTACTGATGTATCTGGAGCCCGACCAGGCGATGGGCCTGATTGCCCAGTGCGCCAAGAGATTTCCCGGCGGCAAGATGATCTTCGACCTGCCGCCGGCCTGGGTGTCCAGGGTGAGCCGGCGCGGTATGCGAACCTCGCGACGCTACACGGGGCCACCGTTGCCGTTCAGCCTGTCGGCGGCCCAGGTGGCCGACCTGGTCAACACCGTGCCGGGGGTGCGGGCGGTGCGGGATTTGCGACTGCCGCCGGGACGTGGTCGCGCGTTCAACGCCGCGGTGCGGATGATCTATCGCGCGCCGGTGTTCCAAGCGCTGCGACCGTGCTTGACGCTGCTGGAATTCGGCTAGCCCTCGTCGGGCACGGCCTCGATGTAGCGCAGCGCCTCGGCCTTGCCCAACCCGAGTCCGCGGGCGACATGGACATACTCACGGGCCGCGGCCGCCATCGCCGCGTCGGTCGGGTCGTAGCGGGCGATGAAAGTGCCGAAGCGCCCGCGAGTTTCGACAATGGCCGCTGTCTCCAGCTCACGGTAAGCGCGCGCGACCGTATTGACGGCCACACCCAGTTGGCCGGCCAGCTCGCGCACGGTCGGCAAGCGGCTGCCGGGCGCCAGGGCGCCTTCCCGCACACCATCGATGACCTGCGTCCGGAGCTGGTCGAAAAGCGGCCGGCCGCCCTTGAGGTCGACCTTTAGCCATTCGCCCAGCTCCACGTATCCAGTATTACCCCAACCAGCGCTATGTTGGTGGCTATGCGAGTGACGGTGCTCAGCGGCGCAGGGATCTCCGCGGAGAGTGGAGTGCCGACATTTCGCGACGACAAAAACGGATTGTGGGCCCGTTTCGACCCCTACGAGTTGTCCAGCACCCAGGGCTGGGTCAATAACCCCGAACGGGTGTGGGCCTGGTATCTGTGGCGGCACCACCTGGTGGGCACCGTCGAACCCAACGACGGGCACCGGGCCATCGCGGCCTGGCAGGACTACGCCGAGGTCAGCGTCGTCACCCAGAATGTCGACGACCTACACGAGCGCGCCGGCAGCAGTCCGGTCCATCACCTACACGGCAGCCTTTTCGAATTCCGTTGCGCGAGTTGCGGTCTGCCCTATCACGAGACCCTGCCCGCGATGGCCGAGCCGGCGATCGAGGTGCAACCGCCGCTGTGCCCCCGCTGCGGTGGGCTGATCCGGCCCGACATCGTCTGGTTCGGCGAGCAGCTGCCCGAAGGCCCGTGGAGCCACGCCGTCGAGGCGACCCACACGGCCGACGTGATGGTGGTCGTCGGGACCTCGGCGATCGTCTACCCGGCCGCCGGCCTCGCCGATCTCGCACTCTCGCGCGGCGTCACCGTGATCGAGGTCAACCCCGAGCCCACCCCTTTGTCGGGCAGCGTCACGCTCTGCATCCGCGAGTCCGCGAGTCAAGCCCTGCCGGGGCTGCTGCAAAAACTACCCGCGCTGCTGAAGTAGCGGATTCGCGGCGGCCCAGCGGATTACGGCCGTCGCGCGCGGCCCAGCAACAGCTCCGATACCGGCATCGGGGACCAGGCGGGCAGTGTCCACTCCCGCCGGGAGCTGTTCACTTCGAACCCGGCGTCGACGATCGCGCGTTCGGTATCGCGATGGGTATGGCAGTTACCCAGCAGCCGCGGCCAGATCGTCGCGTCGGCGAACCGCTGCAGCCGGCCGCGCATACCGGCGCTGGCCACGTGCTCGAGATAGCGCAACTCACCGCCCGGGCGCAGAAACTCATACACCCGCCGCAGCACCGCTTCGGGGTCGCGCACCGAGCACAGCACCAGGGAGCACACCACCGCATCGAACGGCTGCCCGCTGTGGAACTCCTCCACGGTCTCGTTGGTCAGGACCACCGGTACCGACGCGGCAGCGGCGGCCACCCGCGCCCTGGCCGCCAAGCGCGGCTCGGGCTCCATCGCGACGACCTGCGCGACGGACTCGGGGTAGTTGGGGAAGTTCGTTCCGATACCCGCCCCGACCTCGAGCACCCGGCCCGACAAGCCGGCCAGGTTCTCCCGGCGCAGGGCCCGCACCGCCTCGGTCTCGTGAGCGGCGGCAACCGGCCACACCCGCGCGAAGAACGGGTTCTCGAACGTCGGTGTCGTTGCTGTTGTCATCCCCCACCTATTCGATTCGGAACGGGGCCTCAGCATAAAGCCAGCCGGCGCGCGCAATTGACGATCCCCACCTTGGCTATCGGCGCAGCCCCCCGCCATCAGCCGAGCTCAGCCGATTTTAGTCACCGGTTCGGCGACCGGATAGCCGTTGTGCTCGACGGCGATCGCCACCGGCTCGATCGGCGCGGCCGGTTCGGCCGGTCCCTCGCTGACGCCGAACCGCTCGTGCAGCCACATCAACGGCTTGGGCGCCCACCAGTTCCAGCGGCCCATCACGTGCATGAACGCCGGAACCAGAACCATCCGGACCAGGGTCGCGTCGACGAACACGGCCAGGGTCAGGCCCAGACCGAACATCCGCATGAACGACACGTGCGCGGCGATCAGCGCGGCAAACGACATCGACATCACCAGCGCGGCCGCGGTGATCACCCGGCCGGTGCGCGCGACGCCGTGCGCCACCGCTTCGTCGTTGGCGTCGTGCGCCTGTTTGGCCGTCGACGCCAGCGGCCGGTACTGCAGCCAGTACTCGCGGATCCGCGAGATCAGGAACACTTCGTAGTCCATCGACAAACCGAACGCGATGCAGAACAACAACACCGGCATGTTCGCCACCAGCGTGCCGCTCGGCGTCGTTCCCAGCGCGCCGAGATGGCCGTCCTGGAAAATCCACACCAGCGCGCCGAACGCCGCGGTCAACGACAGCACGTTGCACATCAGCGCCTTCAGCGGCAACAGCACGCTGCCGGTCAGCAGGAACAGCAAGATGAAGGTGATCACGGCCATCACGCCGAGCACCATCGGAAGCCGGTCCGTCACCGCGTCGACGCTGTCGCGGTTGACCTGGGCGACGCCGGCCATCTCGACGGCTCGCCCGGCGGGCCCGGGTACCTGATGCAATCGCTTGAGCTGGGTGTCGGACGCCGGCGAGAACAGTGGCTCCGTGCTGCTGACGGTCAAGAACGCACTACCGTCGGACAGCCCGGTGGCTCCCGCGGGCGGCCCGACCGGGTTCCCGCCGACGAACGTCCCACTCGGCGCGGACACGCCTGAGACCCCGGGCACCCGCGACAGTGCCGCGGCGTAAGCGTCGAGGTCGGCCGGGCTCACGCCGCGCGCGTCGGGAATGACGACGGGCACCGACGTCGCCGAATCGTGCGCGAAGTTGGTGCGCAACTGGTCACCGACCTGATGCGCCGACGCGGATCGGGGCAGTACGCGGTCGTCGGGGAAGCCCCATGTCACCCGGAGGAACGGCAGACCAAGCAGCACCAGCACCGAGGCGACGGCCACACCGATCGGCAGCCAACGGCGCATCACGAACTTGCTGGACCGGTACCAGAACATTTGCTCGACGGGCTTGTGCACGGGCGCGGGGCGGCGCAGCACCCGTCGCACCAGCTTTCTCACATCCAGCGAATCCAGCCGTGGGCCCAGCAACACGATCGCAGCCGGGGTGATCACGATCGACGCGGTCGCGACGAACGCCACGGTGGCCACCCCGGCATAGGCGAACGACTTGAGGAAGTACATCGGGAACAGCGCCGTCGCAGACATCGACAGGGCGACCGTGACGGCGGAGAACAGCACGGTGCGCCCGGAAGTCGTCATGGTTCGGATCAGCGCCTGATGGGGGTCGCCGCCCTCGGCCAATTCGTCGCGGTAACGGCTGACGATCAACAACGTGTAGTCGATCGCCAGCGCCAGGCCCAACGCGGTGCTCAGGTTCAGCGCGAAGATCGACACCTCGGTGCTGAACGTGATGAGCCGCAGTACGGTCATCGAACCCACGACGGCGAGCGCACCCAGGGCCATCGGCAGCGCCGCCGCCAGCAGCCCGCCGAACACCCAGATCAGCACCAGAAAGCTGAGCGGAAGCGCGATCATCTCCATGACCAAGAGGTCTTCTTGGTTCTGCTTGTTGATCTGTGCGTACTCCATGGCCGCGCCGCCGGACCGGACGGTGACCCCGTCCCGATCGTGCACCAGCTGATCCGACAGGGTTTGGGCGTTGTTCTGCACATTGTTCTCGCCGCCCTTGAGGTTGACCACGATCAACCCGGACTTGCCGTCTTTACTTGTCAGATCGACGGCAGCTTGCGGCGGCGCGGTCCACGGGGAGGTCGCGTTGTAGACCAGCGGCGAGCGCTGCAGCTCGTTGACGAGATCGGTGCCCACCGTGCGGGCCTGATCACTGTCGACCCCCGCGGGTGCGGTCACCAGGATCAGCATCTGCTGACCGCTCTGCCCGAACTTCTCGGTGAGCACCGAGATGGCGCGCGCGGACTCCGAGTCCGGGTCCTGGAAACCGCCGGGAGCCAGGCTCTTGGCGACGGGGATCCCGAAGACCGCTGCGGCGATGAACACCAGCACCCCGACCGCGATGATCCGGCGCGGCGCGGCGATGGCCAGCCGAGCGATCCTTGGCAGCATCTACGCTTCCTCCCCCGGTGGCGGTCCCGCGGGGCGCACACCATATTCGCGGTAACCTAGCCGCGGTAAGAGACAGGTGTCAAACAACTACTCACCAAGCCACGGGGTGAGAGTCCGGTTGGTTCGATGCGGTTTTCAAACCCGCGAACACTAAGAGTCCGGCTAGAAAATTGGGCGCTGATTAAGCCGGTCAGGGGCCGAATCCGCGTCTAGACGCCAGGCAACCCTACTGGCGAGTAAATTGCCACCATTTTCCGAATCGTGACTCAAAGATTCCTTAATGGTGGCTTTTAGGCTCAGTGTCATGTGGATCGACGACTCAAGTGCGGACGTCATCAAGGTTGACTTCGAGGCTCTCTACCACGGAGACGTGTTGGTGGAAGGCGAGACCTCCGAGCAGTTTGACGACTGGCACCCGCTGCCCAACGCGAGCTGACCGCCATGAGCCTGCTCGCTCGGCTACTTATGGCCGAACCCTCAGTTTCTCGTTGGTTCCGTCGATCGCATTGATCTTGTTGCCAACAAAAACCCCCGCCGTGGCGGGGGTTTTTGTGTATGCGCCGCCAACGAGCCTCAGCGCGGCGCCATCCGGATGGCGCCGTCGAGGCGGATGACCTCACCGTTGAGCATCGGGTTCTCCACGATGTGCACCGCCAGCGCGCCGTACTCGTCCGGGTCTCCCAGCCGCGCCGGGTGCGGCACCTGCTTGCCCAGTGATTTCTGCGCCTCCTCGGGCAGCGAACCCAGCAACGGGGTCTTGAACAACCCCGGCGCGATGGTCATCACGCGAATGAGCTCGCGTGACAGGTCGCGGGCGATCGGCAGCGTCATGCCGACCACGCCGCCCTTGGACGCGGAGTAGGCGGCCTGTCCGATCTGGCCATCGAACGCCGCGACCGAGGCGGTGTTGATGATGACGCCGCGCTCGGGGCTTGTTTCGGGACCAACCGGCTCGGTCTTGGCGATACGTTCGGCGGCCAGCCGCAGCACGTTGAAGGTGCCGATCAGGTTGACCTCGACGACCTTCTTGAACCCTTGCAGCGGGAACGGCCCGTCCTTGCCCAGCGTCTTGATCGCGTTGCCGATGCCCGCACAGTTGACGTTGATGCGCAGCGAGCCCAACGACTCGGCGACGTCGAGCGCTTTGCTCACGCCCTCCTCGTCAGTGACGTCGGTCGCGAAGAACTTCGCGCGGTCGCCGAGTTCGGCCACCACTTCCTCACCCTTGAGGTCGATCACGACGACCTGAGCGCCGGCATCCAGCAGCCGCTTGGTGGTGGCCAGGCCCAGACCGGAGGCACCCCCGGTGACGACGGCGACAGCGTCCTTGATCTCCATGCGAGTCCTTTCGTGATCCTGCCGACCAACTTGTTGGTTGGGGACTATACCCAGTCGTTGAGGACGTCCTCGACGTCGGTCACCGGCGCCGCGGGGCGCGGTGTCGGCGGCGCGGTGCGAGAGAACCGCGGCGCCGGCAGCGGCTGCAGACCGCCGTTGACTTCGTAGAAGGTGTTGCGCTCGGTGATGTGCGGCTCGTTCTGTACCTCGCCGAACGCCAGGATCGGCGTCACGCAGGCGTCGGAGTCGGCGAACACCTTCGCCCAGTGATCGCGGTCCTGGCTGGCGAACTTCTCGGTCAGGATCGCCCGTAGTTCGGGCCAGCGCCCGACGTCGTTCTGCCCGGGAAGGTCGGCGCCGTCGAGGCCCAGGCCGGTCAGCATGGCGGCGTAGAACTGCGGCTCGATGGCGCCGACCGCGACGTAGCGCCCGTCGGCGCAGGTGTAGGTGTCGTAGTAGGGCGCGCCGCCGTCGAGCAGGTTGGTGCCGCGCGCGTCGGTCCACATCCCGGAGGCGCGCATCTGCCACATCATCTGGACCAGCACGCTGGAGCCGTCCACCATCGCGGCGTCGACGACCTGCCCCTTGCCGGAGGTCTGCCGCTCCCAGAGCGCGGACAGGATCCCGAGCAGCAGGAACATCGAACCGCCGCCGAAGTCGCCGACCAGGTTCAGCGGCGGCACCGGCCGCTCGCCCGCCCGGCCGATCGAGTGCAGGATGCCGTTCAGCGAGATGTAGTTGATGTCGTGACCGGCTTGCTGGCTGCGCGGACCGGTCTGGCCCCAACCGGTCATCCGCGCGTAGACCAGCCGCTCGTTGACCTCGGCGCAGTCGTCGGGTCCCAGGCCGAGTCGCTCGGTGACGCCCGGGCGGTAGCCCTCGATCAGCACGTCCGCTTTGGCGATCAGCCGCAGGACGGTCGCGCGCCCCTCGTCGGACTTGAGGTCGGCGGTCACCACCCGACGGTTGCGCATCATGGCGTCCTTCGCGACGCCGCCGGGGCCGGACGACGGGCGATCGATGCGCACCACGTCGGCGCCCAGATCTCCCAGAATCATCGCGGCGTGGGGGCCCGGCCCGATGCCGGCCAGCTCCACTACCCGGAGTCCTTTGAGGGGCCCACCCAACGGTCCCGCCATGGTCCACCGACCTTTCGTCTGCTCTGACGCGTGTCAACCCGGTCGTTGGCATCTTCGCAGCCGCGCTCGACGGCCGCGCACCCCGGTCGCTTACCCGGTCGTTATCGTGAGCCCATGTCTGAATCCGTGCTCGACAAGCCGTCGTCCGTCGACGGCCTGGCCATCACGTTGTCCGACGGCGTGCTGTCGGTGACCATCGACCGGCCCGACAGCCTCAACTCACTGACGGCTCCGGTGATCTCCGGACTCGCCGACACCATGGAACGCGCGGCGACCGACCCTGGGGTCAAGGTGGTTCGGCTGGGCGGTGCGGGCCGCGGCTTCTGCTCCGGAGCCGGCATCAGCGCCGACGACATGTCGGGCAGCGGCGGCGTTCCGCCGGACGAGATCGTCGTCGAAGTCAACCGGCTGATCCGGTCCATCACCGCGTTACCGCACCCGGTGGTCGCCGTCGTGCAGGGGCCCGCCGCGGGCGTCGGCGTCTCCATCGCGCTGGCGTGCGACATCGTATTAGCTTCTGACAAAGCATTTTTCATGCTCGCGTTCACCAAGATCGGGCTGATGCCCGACGGCGGGGCGTCGGCGTTGGTGGCCGCCGCGATCGGCCGGATTCGCGCAATGCGCATGGCGCTGCTGGCCGAGCGGTTGCCGGCCGCCGAGGCGTTCGCCGCGGGCCTGGTCAGCGCGGTCTATCCGGCCGAGGACTTCGACGCCGAAGTCGACAAGGTGATCGCGACGTTGCTGGGCGGCCCGGTGGTGGCGTTTGCCAAGACCAAGGATTCGATCAACGCGGCCACCCTGACCGAGCTGGACGGCGCGCTCGAGCGTGAGTACCGCGGGCAGGCGATCTTGTTGCGGTCGGCCGACTTGCGCGAGGGTGCCACGGCGTTCCAGGAGCGCCGCGCGCCGAACTTCACCGACCGCTAGCACGGTTGGCGGCCCCTCGAACGGCAATCCTGCTTAGCGTCAGTTCCGAATAAACTGACATGCCGGAAGGGGAACAATGCGCTGTCTGGTGACCGGGGCGACCGGCTACATCGGTGCCCGATTGGTGCCGCGTCTGCTCGACGAGGGCCACAGCGTGCGCGCGCTGGCCCGCAACCCGGACAAGTTGGCGGACGTGCCGTGGCGGGCGCGCGTCGAGGTGGCCCGCGGTGACCTCGGTGACGTCGATTCGCTGATCGACGCGTTCGAGGGCATGGACGTCGTGTACTACCTGGTGCACTCGATGGGGACAGCGAAGAATTTCTCCGACGAGGAGAGCCGCTCGGTCCGCAACGTCGTAACGGCGGCGCGGCGGGCCGGGGTTCGGCGATTCGTCTACCTGTCCGGGCTGCATCCCGAAGGCCGCCGCCTGTCCCCCCATCTCGAGTCGCGCAAGGCGGTCGGCGATGCGCTGATCGACTCGGGAATCGAAACACTGGTACTGCAGGCCGGTGTGGTCGTCGGTTCGGGGTCAGCGTCCTTCGAGATGATCCGGCACCTCACCGATCGGTTGCCCGTGATGACGACGCCGAAGTGGGTGCACAACAGGATTCAGCCCATCGCGGTGCGTGACGTGCTCCATTACCTCGTTGCGGCAGCGACGGCGCCGGTGCCGTCCTCGCGCACCTGGGATATCGGCGGGCCGGACGTGCTGGAGTACGGCGACATGATGCGGGGTTATGCCGAAGTCGCCGGCCTGCACCGCCGCTACCTGATCGTGCTGCCGTTCTTGACGCCGACGATCGCCAGCCTGTGGGTGGGAACCGTGACGCCGATTCCCCCCGGCCTGGCGCGCCCGCTGATCGAATCGCTGGAATGCGATGCGGTGATGCGCAATTCGGACATCGATAAGATCATCGAGCCACCGCCCGGCGGCCTCATCTCCTACCGGCGCGCCGTCTCGTTGGCGCTGGACCGCCCGGCGCGCGGGCTGCCCGAAGCCACCTGGGCCTCGGCGGAATCCGAGCCCGCCGACCTGCTGCCCAGCGACCCGGGCTGGGCTGGCGACATCATCTACACCGACGTCCGTACGGCAACGACAGATGCTGCGCCACAACAGGTTTGGGATGCCGCGGAAAGGGCGGCGAAAAACTCCGGCCAGTGGAGGGTGGCCGAGCGTGAGCCCGCGACGTCGCTGCGGCTGCGCTCTCGTCAGCGCATGCCCGGATCGGGGTGGATGACGATCACGGTCGCCCCGCAGGCCGGCGGCGGCACCGTCTACACCCAACAAACGACCTTCGTGCCTCGCGGCATCCCAGGACGGATTTACTGGCAGGTGGCGCGGCCGCTGCACATCGCCGCGGCACGCGCATTGGCGCGCAACGTGATTGGCAGTTAGACGCCGAACATCGGCGGCAATACCAGCACCATGATGAGACCCCAGAAGAAGTGGGTCAGCATCGGAGCCAGAATGCCGCCGCTGGCCCGTCGCTCCAACGCGCACACCGTGCCGAGGATGACCGCGGCAAAGCCGAGCATCGGGTTACCGCTCGCCAAAGTCACGCAGAGATACAGCAGGGTCGAAATCGCCACTGGCGCACGCCGACCCAGCGCCGTATACAGCGCACCGCGGAAGAACATCTCCTCGGCGACGCCGTTGACCAGGGTGATCACCACCACCAACCAATACGACCCGTGGTGGGCATATTGCAGCACTCGCGCGATCAGTTCCGCGACGGGCGCAATCTCCCGGACGATCAATCCGCCGACCACGAAGATGCCGCCGAGTAGCAGTCCGATCAGCGTGCCGGTGATCACCGGGCGCTGATTACGGCCACGCCAGTTGATGCCGCCGAGATGCAGCGGCCCGGAGAGGAACGCGCCACCGATCCACACTGCCGCCAATACCAGCGTCAGCCAGTAGAAGTTCGAGTCGCCGGGCGCGCGCCGCAGCGAAAAGCCGAGCACCACAGCACCGACCACCAGCGTGAGCGCCACCACGGCCCGGCGGCGCCGCACCATCGACGGCGCTTCGTGATGTGACACAGCGACATTGGTGACAGCCCGACGCAGCTCCGAGAACACACTGGTGTGGTACGGGCTGGTGGCTTGGCTCATGCCGGACGTACCTTGGGCGTAAGGGTGAGCATGATGTCGAGGCTGGTGCGCAGCGCTCCCGCGACCGGACCCGGCACCCTGTTGACCAGTTTCAGCGTGGGCCGCGCTATCGGCGGGGTGATCGCCCGTGCGAGGCGCCGGATGCGCAGCGCGTCCCCGCCGGCCCACCCGGGATCGGTGTCGGCGAGGTGATGCGGATCGGTCAGCGCGTTGACCGGGCGGGGCCGCCCGTTGGTGGTCAATGCCCGACGGATGGCGTCCTCGACGCTCAGCAGGCCGCCGGGCGGGTCGGGTACCCGGCCGCGCAGGTCGCTGGCGGAGGCGACCATCGGGTGATCCAGCGATTCCACCAGGTCGCCGGCCAATCCTGGTGGGACCGGCAACGCAAGCCCGGTGACCAGCGACGCCAGCGAGGTGTCGATCCGGCCGACCGGTAGTGCGGTGTGCCACCGGCCCGAGATACGCGCATAGGTCTTCAGCAGGCCCCGGTAGGACGTGGTGTCCGGACCGGCGATGTCGTAGGCGCCCGCGGGCACCCGCTCGGGGTTCGCCGCGGCGAGCAGATAGTGCAGCACGTCGCGAATGGAGATCGGGTCGATCGGGTTGTCCAACCAGTTCGGCACCGGCAGCAGCGGGAACCGGTCGCCGACATAACGCATCATCTCGAACGACGTCGAGCCGGCGCCGATGATCACCGCCGCGCCCAACCACACCAGTTCCGGGCCGTCGGGCACGGCCAGGGCCTCGGCCACCTCGGCCCGGCTGGCCAGATGATCGGACAGCTCATCGGCAGCGGGCACGAAGCCACCCAGGTACACGATGCGCCGCACCCCGGCGTCGCGGGCGGCGGCCGCGATGTTGGAAGCCGCTGCCCGGTCGGCGTCGCGGAAGTGGGGCTGGCCGATCGCGTGCACCAGGTAGTAGAGCACGTCAACCGGGCCCGCGGCGTCCATCGCCGCCTGCGCCGACACCGGATCCGAGGCATCCAACCGGACCGGCGCAACGCGATCAAACCAGCCGAACCGCTTGAGCCGCTCGGGGTTTCGAGTGGCGGCTACCACCTGGTGGTTGTTCGCGAGCAACGCCGTGACCAGACGCGATCCCACATAACCACTGGCACCAGTGACCAGAATCCGCATCTACTGACCCTATCCCGGACGGGCCACGTCTAAACCCGGTCGACCCAGCCGCGGCGGCGCATGCAGGCCAGGGTCCAGGCGGATGCCGGACGTGACCAGTGGTCATCATCACAACTATGACAACTGAACAATGCGATCTACGGCACCGTAACGCAAGGTATGGACAAAACTACGGGGGCCAGTTCGGCACACATCGGACTGGAAATGTCGACCAACTACACGGATCCATCCATCGCAGCGGTCGCGGTGAAGTTCCCAGAAAACCGGTACACCCAGGACGAAGCCGTCGGCGCGCTGACCGACTTCGCCGGCCCGGACTTCCAGCGGTTCGCGCTCAGCAGTGGGGTTGAGCACCGCAACACCGCCTTGCCGCTGTCGCGCTACCGCGAGCTGACCGGTTTCACCGAGGCCAACGCCGCCTACCTCGACGTCGCTCTCGACCTGGCCGAGCAGGCGCTGCGCGCGGCGCTGGACGAGGCGGGCGTCGAACCCTCGGAGGTGGACGTCGTCTTTTCCACGACGGTGACCGGACTGGCCGTACCGACGGTCGAGGCACGACTTGCCGCACGGGTGGGCCTACGCCAGGACGTCAAACGCATTCCGCTGTTCGGGCTGGGCTGCGTGGCGGGTGCGGCCGGGACCGCCCGCATGCACGATTACCTGCGGGCCTTCCCCGATCACGTCGCCGCGCTGCTCGCCGTCGAACTGTGCTCGCTGACCATTCAGCGCGAAGACCATTCGGTCGCAAATCTCGTCGCCACCAGCCTGTTCGGCGACGGCGCCGGCGCCGTCATCGCGAAGGGCGCCAACTACGCGGGCCGGCCAAGGGGTCCTCGGGTGCTGGCCACCCGAAGCCGGCTCTACCCCGACACCGAAGATGTCATGGGCTGGAACATCGGCAGCGACGGCTTCCGGATCGTACTGTCGGCCGACGTCGCGAACGTCACCGAGAAATACCTGGGCGACGACGTCCGCCGCTTCCTCGCCGACCACGGACTGCAACCGCAGGATGTGTCGCGTTGGGTCTGCCACCCCGGTGGCCCGCGGGTGATCGAGGCGGTGGAGGAAGTGCTGGATCTGCCGGGAGATGCCCTTGATCACACCCGAAAGTCGTTGCGCGAGAACGGGAATCTGTCTTCGGTCTCGGTGCTGGATGTGCTCAGGGCGAACGTGGCCGATCCGCCACCGGCCGGCTCGCTCGGCCTCATGATCGCGATGGGTCCGGCGTTCTGCTCCGAGCTCGTGCTGTTGGCCTGGTAGCGGCGGACACGGGATAGTGGTGGCATGTACTATCTGCTGATCCTCGCGGTCGGGCTCGAACGCATTGTCGAGCTGGTGCTGTCCAACCGGAATGCGCAATGGTCTTTTGCCCAGGGCGCCAAGGAGTTTGGCAAACCGCACTACATCGTCATGGTCGTCATTCACACGGCTCTACTGGTCGGCTGCGTCGTCGAACCGTGGGCACTGCACCGGCCGTTCATCGGATGGCTGGGCTGGCCGATGCTGGCCATCGCCGCGGCCAGTCAGGTGCTGCGCTGGTGGTGTATCACCACGCTGGGCCGGAGGTGGAACACCAGAGTGATTGTGTTGCCGGAGGCGCCCCTGGTGCGGCGGGGGCCCTACCGGTGGCTGCACCACCCGAACTATGTTGCAGTGGTGGCCGAAGGGTTCGCGTTGCCGCTGGTGCACACCGCGTGGCTGACCGCGGCCACGTTCACCGTCGCCAACGCGATTCTGCTCAGTGTGCGGATCAGGGTGGAGAACTCCGCGTTGGGTTACACATGAGCTCCTATGACACCGACCTGCTGATCGTCGGAGGCGGGCCCGGCGGCCTCGCGACGGCGTTGCAGGCGCGCCGGCACGGGCTTTCGGTCATCGTGGCCGAACCGCGCGAGGACCCGATCGACAAGGCATGCGGCGAGGGGTTGATGCCCGGCGGCCTCGCCGAGCTGATGTCGCTGGGTGTCGACCCGGCCGGCATGCCGTTTCACGGGATCGCCTATGTCAGCGAGCAACGGCGCGCCGAGGCGCTGTTTCGCAACGGGCCCGGCCGCGGCGTGCGACGCACCACGCTGCACGCCACACTGCAGGCACGGGCCAAAGAGCAAGACACCGAATGGATCCGGACAAAGGTGACCAGCGTCGAGCAGGACGCCCATGGTGTCAGCGCCGCCGGCATCCGGGCGAAGTTCTTGGTCGGTGCCGACGGACTGCACTCGACGGTGCGGCGCTGTGTCGGCATCAAGGCCGCGGCCGGTAAGCCGCGACGTTACGGTGTGCGTTGGCATTTCACGGTGCCGGCCTGGTCGGAGTTCGTCGAGGTGTACTGGTCGCGGCTGGGTGAGGCGTACGTGACGCCCGTGGAACCAGACCTGGTCGGCGTGGCGATCCTGTCGCAGGGACGGCCCGACCTGGCCTGGTTCCCACGGCTGGCCCGGCACCTCGAGGGAGCCGGCCGCGGGCAGGCGCGCGGCTGCGGCCCGTTGCGCCAGGTGGTCTCGCGCCGCGTCGCCGGCCGCGTACTGCTGGTCGGCGATGCGGCCGGCTACGAGGATGCGCTGACCGGCGAGGGCGTCAGCCTGGCCGTCAAACAGGCGGCGGTCGCGGTCAACGCCATCGCCAACGAGACACCGGCCGCGTACGAGGCGGCGTGGCACCGGGTTACCCGCAACTACCGCTACCTGACCCGGGGAGTGGTGCTGGCCAGCACGCCGCGCGCGACGCGGCGTGCCATCGTGCCGGCCTGTGAACGCCTACCCGGGTTGTTCGGCTTCGGCGTAAACATTCTCGCGAGCTAACGCTAGCGGGCCTTCCAGACCGGCTCGCGCTTCTCGGCGAACGCCAGCGGGCCCTCCTTGGCGTCCTCGGACCGGATCAGGGTGCGCATCTCGTTCACAGTGCGCTCCCAGCCGACCTGGTCGCCGGTGATGACGCCCTCGTCGACGCCGGCTGCGATGCGCTTGCTGGCTTGCACCGACAGCGGCGCGTTCACGGTGATGCGCGCCGCCATCGCCAGTGCCGCGTCGAGCACCGAGCCGTCCTTGACGACCTGGTTGACCAGGCCCCATTCCCAGGCGTCGGACGCCGTCATCGGCTCACCCGTCAGCAGCAGCTCCATCGCGACCTTGCGGGGCAGCTGGTCGGCGATGCGGAAGACGCCACCGGCTGCGGCGATCAGTCCCCGTTTGACTTCGGGCAGACCGAATTTCGCCACCTCGTGGGCGACGACCAGGTCGCTGGCCAGTGCCAGCTCGGTGCCGCCGCCCAGCGCGGTGCCGTTGACGGCCGCGATCGTGGGCTTGTCGATGAAGTGTTGCACGTAACCGGCGAAGCCCCAGTCGGCATGGTCGGGGTGATAGAGGTTCTCCCGGCGTGCGATCGCTTTGAGATCGGCTCCGGCGCAAAAGGATTTGTTTCCGGCGCCGGTGAGCACCACCGCCCGCACCTCGGGGTCGTGCTGGGCTTCCTCCAGCGCATCCCCGACTCCGATGCTGACCGCGGCGTTGATCGCGTTGCGCGCCTCGGGCCGGTTGATGGTAATGACCATCACGGCGCCGAGGCGCTCAACCAAAACTGCCGGCGCCGCGCCCTGCGCGTCCGTCACAGCAGCTCCACGATGGTGGCGTTGGCCTGGCCGCCACCCTCACACATCGTCTGCAGGCCGTAGCGAATTCCCTTGTCCCGCATGTGGTAGAGCAGCGTGGTCATGATCCGCGCGCCGGAGCCGCCGAGCGGGTGGCCGAGCGCGATCGCGCCGCCGTTGGGGTTGAGCTTCTTCTCGTCGGCACCGATGTCCTTCAGCCACGCGAGCGGAACGGGCGCGAACGCCTCGTTGACTTCGTAGGCGCCGATGTCGTCGATCGAGAGCCCGGACCGCTTCAGCACTTTCTGGGTGGCCGGGATCGGCGCGGTCAGCATGATGACCGGGTCAGCTCCAGCCAGAGTGGCGGTGTGCACCTTGGCAATTGGGGTCAGGCCCAGGTCCTTGGCCTTCTCCGCCGACATGAACAACAGCGCGGCCGCGCCATCGGAGATCTGCGAGGAGTTCCCGGCATGGATCACGCCGTCCTCCTTGAAGGCCGGCTTCAGCGAGGCCATCTTCTCCATCGGAGTGCCGCGCCGGATGCCTTCGTCCTTAAGCACGACGTTGCCGTCGGCGTCCTTGATGCCCACGATCTGATCGTCGAATGCACCGGAATCCTGTGCTGCAGCGGCCTTTTCGTGGGAGTCAAGGGAGAACTGGTCGAGCGCGGTGCGGTCGAATCCCCACTGCTCGGCGATCATTTCCGCGCCCAGGCCCTGGTTGGGGATCTGACCGTCGTAGCGGGAGATGAAGTTCTCGGGGTAGGGCCGTCCGCCATTGGCCAGCGAGGCGCCCATTGGCGTGCGCGACATCGACTCCACACCACCGGCGACGACGACGTCGTAGTGCCCGGCGACCACACCGGCCGCGGCGAAGTGGATGGACTGCTGGCTCGATCCGCACTGGCGGTCGACCGTCACGCCCGGGACGGTCTCCGGCCACCCGGCGGTCAGCAGTGCGGTACGGCCGATGTCGAGGGCCTGCTCGCCGGCCTGCATCACGCAGCCCCAGATCACGTCGTCGACGATTTCGGGGTCGATGCCGGCCCTGGTGGCTAGCCCGTTGAGCACCTGGGCGGACAGCTCGGCGGGGTGCACCCCGGAAAGTCCTCCGTTGCGCTTGCCAATGGGTGAACGCACGGCCTCGACGATGACAGCTTCAGGCATGGTTAGGTCTCCTTTGACTCCGGTCTTGCCTCGATTGTCAACCAAGGGGTTGGGCGGCCCGGTAGCGGGGTGGGCTGGGCGCGCCCATTCGCTGATGCACCGCGGCGTTGAGTGTGCGTGCGTGGTGAAGACACGCCGAAGGGGTCCGGCCTGTGCGCACACGCGACGCCCTCAGCGCACGCGCGACGCCCTCAGCGCAGACATGACGCCCGGCCCGGCCACCGACTTCAGACCGAACAAATGTTAGGTCAACTCTGCCATGGCCTGAGCCGGGCGGCCGCTACCCGCGGGCGAATCAGACGGCGGGGTACGCCACCGACTTGATCTCGGTGTACTGGTCGAAGCCGGCGATGCCGTTCTGCCGGCCGATGCCGCTCTCCTTGTACCCACCGAACGGCGAGTCGGCCGCGTAGCCGGCACCGCCGTTGACGCCCATGAAGCCGGCTTTGATCCGGCGGGTCACCGACAGCGCGCGCTCCAGGGAACCCGAAAAGACGTTGCCGGCCAAGCCATACACGCTGTCGTTGGCGATCCGGATCGCGTCCTCCTCGTCGTCGAACGGGATGACCGAGAGCACCGGCCCGAAAATCTCCTCCTGCGCGATCGTCATCTTGTTGTCGACGTTGGTGAAAAGCGTTGGGCGGACGAAGTATCCCTTGTCAAAGCCGGTCTCCGCGCCGGGGCCACCGACCAAAGCCGTAGCACCCTCGTCGACGCCCTGCTGGATGTAGCTGTTCACCCGCTCGTACTGCCGCTGCGAGATCACCGGGCCGCACAACGTCGCGGGGTCCTGCGGGTCGCCGCACGTGACGTTCTCGTAGATGTTCTTCAGGATCTCGACACCCTCGTCATAGCGGGACCGCGGCAGCAGCATCCGGGTCGGGTTGGCGCAACCCTGACCGGCGTGCATACACGGTGCGATGCCGACCATGCAGGCCGTGCCGAAGTCCGCGTCTTCCAGCACGATGGTCGCCGACTTGCCGCCGAGCTCCAGGAACAGCCGCTTCATCGTGGCCGCACCCTTTTCCATGATCCGCTTGCCGACCACCGTCGAGCCGGTGAACGAGATCAGGTCGACCTTGGGCGACAGCGTGAGTTCCTCGCCGACAAAGTGATCCGACGCGGTGACGACGTTGACGACGCCGGCCGGGATGTCGGTGTTTTCGGCGATCAGCCGACCGAGCCGGTTCGCGTTGAACGGGGTGTTCGGCGCCGGCTTGAGCACCACGGTGTTGCCGCTGCCCAGCGCCTGGCCGAGCTTGTTGATTGTGACCTCGAACGGGAAGTTCCACGGCACGATTGCGCCGACCACACCGACCGGCTCGCGCCACACCTTGATCGTGGTGTTCGCACCGGTCAGGCTGATCACCCGGTCCCCGAGGTCGGTCTCCCAGGCGTACGAGTCGATCAGCCGGGCGGGGTACTTCAGCCCGTCTGCCAGCGGGGCGTCCAGCTGCGGCCCGTAGGTGATGGCGCGGGGCGCGCCGACCTCGAGGATCAGCTCCTCGCGCAGCTCGTCGATCTCGGACTCGATGGCCTCGTGCAGCTGCAGCAGGCAGCGCTTGCGCAGCTCCTTGTTGGTCGACCAATCGGTCTCGTCGAACGCCCGCCGGGCGGCGTCGATCGCCCGATGCATATCTTCCTTCGAGGCGTCGGAAACCTCGCCGAGTGACTCCTCGGTCGCCGGGTTGATGTTGGTGAAGGTGCCGGCCTGGCCTTCGACCAGCTTGCCGTCGATCATCATCTTCGGCTCGAACCGGACCTTTACAGTGTCAGCCATTTTTGTTCAGCTCTCTTCAGACTCGTGATCTTGTGACTCGTCCCTGCGGAGAGCCTTACTGGAAACTAGCCGATTGGCAACATGCTGCCTGCGGGCAGGGCCCTGACGTGCGATTACCGCACGCTCGCTCGGCATCGTGACCGCGCTATTTCTGCGCGTCGAACAACACCGGTACCGAGGTCGGCGACCGGAACACCTGTCCGCGGATGTGCGGGTCGTCCCCGTCGGGGTCCAGCCGCAGATTCGGCAGCCGGTCCAACAAAAGGTTGATCGCGGTCCGCATCTCCAGGCGCGCCAGGTGCATGCCGAGGCAGACATGCACGCCGTGCCCCCAGCCCAGATTCGCCTTGGCAGGCCGGTGAATGTTGAACGTGTTCGGATCGTCGTAGCGGTCCTCTTGCCGGTTCGCCGAACCCAGCATCGGCATCACCGTCGCCCCGGCCGGGATCGCCACCCCGCCGAGTTCGGTGTCGCGCGTCGCGACCCTGGTGATGGTCAGCAGGGGCGACTCCCACCGCACACCCTCCTCGATGGCCTGCGGCAGCAGTGAGCGGTCGGCGCGGATCGCAGCCAACTGCGCGGGATCCGACAGCAGCGCCAACAGCAGGCTGCCCAACGACCGGTAGGTCGTCTCGACGCCGGCGGGCAACAGCAGCCGCAGGAAGGAGAAGATCTCTTCGTCCGCGAGCTTTTCCCCGTCGATCTCGGCCGCGGCGAGCGCACTGATCAGGTCGTCCTTCGGCTCGGTCCGCCGGGCCCGCAGTATCGGCGCGAAGTATTCGCACAGCGCGGCCGAGGCCGCCAGCCCGCGCTCGGGGTTCATCAACCAACTCAATAGCGAAATCGACCACCGCTGGAACTGTGGGTAGTCCTCTTCGGGCAAGCCCAACAGGCCCGCGATGATCTGGCTCGGATAGTCGAAGGTGAACTCCTTGACCAGATCCGCCTTGCCGGTGGGGGCGAACTTGTCGATCAGGCCGTTCGCCACCCGGCCGACCAGCTCGTCTTGCCAACGCGCCAATGACTTCTGCGAGAACGCTTTTGACACCAGCGAGCGCAGCCGGCCGTGGATGGGTTCGTCCATGCCGAGCATCACGCCGTCACCGAGCACGGGGCCGAACGCGGCGATCACGGCCGACGACGAGAACGTCTCGTTGTCTCGCAGCATCTGCTGGATGTCCTCGTGGCGATACACGATGAACATCGGCAGCGACTCCTCGTGCGGCAGCGCTCCCGAGGTCTCGAGTCGCTGCACCGGTTCCTCACGACGCAGCCGCGCCAGTTCGGTGTAGGGGTCACGCACATCACCGGAGATCGCGTCGTCGAAGGCGCCGAAGTCGGCCAAGTCGTCGAAAAGCTGTTCCATCTTTACCCCTCATTTGCCTTGCGGCGCTTGGCCGCTAGTGATGCCAAGCGCTGTAACACCGGCGGTGGAAGCACACGTGCGACGAGCACCATCGCCTTTTGACCCGTCGTCAACGGCCATGCCCCGCCCCGCATCGACCCCTGTTTGGGGATGCCGAGCACCGTGCGCGACAGGTGGTGCATGCCCGCTGCCGGAAGAATTCGATTGGCGGCCAACAGCATTGACGCGTCTGGACCGACACCGCGGCGGCGGTACGGCGCCTCGTCGGCCAGTGCCTTGACCAGCCCGTCGGTGAATCGCTCCGGGGCTCGGGCGAAGCTCACCGCGAACCTCCCCCGGCTGTTCATCGTGTTGTGCAGCCGCGCGTACGGCCCATCGAAATTGCGGTCGTCGATAGTGCCGGCGTCGGTGATGATTTCGGTGTCGTAGGTGCCCGACACCAGGGTGGTGACACCCAGGCCGAAGGGCGCGATCTCGCACGCCATCGATTCGGCCCACCGCTCCAGCGCGCCCTTGGCCGCCGAGTACGGCGCGGTGCCGGGCTGACCGCGCACCCCGGCCGCGCTGGAGACCAGCACGATGCGCCCCTGACCGGCCGCGCGCATGGACGGCAACAATGCTTTGGTGAGTTCCACCGGTCCCAGGACGCTGGTGGCGAACATCCGCTGCCACAGCGCCATATCGGCCTCCTCCACCATCCCGGCGGCGGAGATCCCGGCGTTGTGAACCAGCGCGTAAGGGGCGCCGACGGCCTCGTCGATTGCTTTGGCGGCCAAGGGAATCGACGCGAAGTCGGTGAGGTCGAGTTGCACCCCGATCAGCCGGTCGTCGTCAGGCCGCGGCAACCCTTGGTCCTGAATAGCCTTCCGAAGCAGTGGCATCCCCTTCTCGGGGGTGCGCATCGCCGCGACCACGCGCCACCCCTCGCGATACAGGCGCACGGCTGAGGCGAATCCGAGTCCGCGGGAGGCGCCGGTGATGACGGCCGAGCGCGGCTCAGCCATTCTTGCTCCCGGTCGCGCAAGGGCCTTGGCCCGGCGGCGGCGCTTCGACATGCGGGCGGCCATTCGGCTCGCCGCTGGCCCAGGTCGACCAGATGCCGACCGAGAAGGGGCCCTGGGCCCCGGCCTTCTCGTAATAGCCCTGCGGGTCATACACTTTCGCTTCCGGGTACGGCCATGGACAGGCAACCGAGGTCGCCGCGTGGCTGGCCTTGATGGCCCAGAACCAGGCGCCGTAGGCGAAGTACGAGACGTTGATGATCGCGAACATCACCAAGAAGGTGCCCAGCACCGGCCGGCGCGGGAAGATTCTCGCCTTGGCGGCCAGCTTCTCTGCCACCGATTTGCCGGTGTCATCGCGATAACAGAGAATCGCCGCGGGCACCATCACGAAGGTCACCGAGAACGACTCCCAGATCAGCGGGAATTGGAAGGTGGTGCCGGTGAACACCGATCCCCACGGAATCACCTGCGAATAGATGTACATGCCGGCGTGCACGAGCTGGATCTCCAGCCACGCGTCGAAGATGAAACCGATCACGCACGTCAGCAGGCCCAGGCTCCACAACGGGTGTCGCGACACGAACGACGTCGGCCCGTACTTGGCCTGCAGCTTACGCAGGATCCAGACCGCCGGAAAGTACGGCCCGAAATAGAAAGTGACATAGCCGAATACGACGAACGGCTCGACCGTCGGCGACAGCGACACCAGCGGCCAGGACTCCGGCCAGTGGATGAGGTCGGGGTTGTAGACCGCAAATGGCGACCAGTTCATGATCGGGTCCTGCCACACGATCAGCGTGGTGCACAGGAACATCAGCATGACCGGACTGCCCGGATTGCGGCGCCAGCCCCGGACGAATACCACCAGCAGCACCAACAGCATGATGATCGTGGAGATGTGCAGGAAGGTGATGTAGTCCAATCCGAAGAGGAACTTCACCGGCCGCGGCCGGCCCTGCACCTCCGGGTTGGCAACCCGCGGGTCAAGGGCCACACGGCAATTCGCGATGAAGAAGAGCGCGAAGGCCGCCAGCGCGGCACCGGCGATCCAGCCGCCCCAGCCGCGCCTTTCCGCTCCCGGCGGGGTGGGCGTGCCGTCCGTCTTCAGCGGTGCGGATTGCTCGGTGGACATCAGTTTTCCTCCCCGAAGCGATCCACCAGATGCGAGTTGATCCCGTCGGCGTCGAGAGTCCGAGCCACCAGGTACCCGGCACCCATCCAGGCCCGGCGGGTCCATTTGCCGAACGACACTCGAGTCCCGGGCGCGCCCGACGCGGCGGGCATCATCTTGACCCGCTCGAGGGCCTCCTTGACGCCACGGGGACTGAGCGGATGGGCGTCGGTGAACGCGCGCACGAGGGTCGCGGCGACGTCACGGTTGACCACCGTCACGCAGAACTCGGGACGACTGCCGTTGTACTTCTTGGCGTAGGTGTCGAGGAATTCCTGGCCGATCCGGTTCGCCTCGTCGTACTGGTCGACACCGGTCCAGCCCATGAACGCGTTCCACATGATGGGGTTGACCCAGGCGTTCTGCCACGCGGTGGTGGTGAAGCGCGGCGGATCCCAACCGAGCGCTTCGAGCGCCGGGTTGATGAAGACGACGCCGAAGCCGAATCCCAGGTGCACGATCGCCTCGGCTTTGGCCTCGTGCAGCGCCGCAACGGCGGCGTTGATGTCCTGCGCCGTCTGGGCGATCGAAACCTCGGCCACGATGCGAATCCCCTTGCGCCGGCAGGCACTTCGCAGGTTCTTCAGGTAGCTCTCGCCAATCAGGCTCTGCTCGACCAGCACCCCGATCTCGGCGAGCCCACGCTTGGCGATCAGGTCGGCCAAGAAGATCGGCTCGTCGGTCATCGACCCCTGCGGGAAGGCGAATGTCCACTCGCCCAGCCAGTCGTCGGTGCCGGTGACGCTGATGGCCGGCACCTTGAACCGGTCCTCGATCGCTTCACGCACCGGCACGCAGTTGTCGGTGATGTTGGGGCCGAAGACGACCAGGCAGCCCTCGTCGACCAGTTCGCCGTAGGCATCGATGACCGCCTTGACCGAACCCTTGGGCAGACCCTCCACTTCGCGATAGATCATCTGCACCGGACGGTCCATCAGGCCCTGCTCGACCGCCTCTTCGAAGATCAAGTCGAAGGTCTGGGTGAAGGAGGCGAACAGCTCCTCGGGGAAGCCCGGCGGCAGCTTGAAGTCCATCAAATAGCCGACCTTGATCGGCTCAGCACTGCTTTCGTAGGACATCTGACCTCCCGGCTGACCCGCTCACTCGCAACCATCCATGGCAGACCTAATATTTGTTCAGACCGTAACGGGGGCGGTCTGCAACGTCAACCATCTACCCGCCGCCACCCAGGTAGACCTCGACCATCTCCCCCAGCGCGCGACCCACGGCGACGTCGTCGGTGAGCGGTGCGGTGATCGCGGCCCGCGCCGCCTCTTGCATGCTCAGCCCCTCGGCGATCAGTTGGCCCGCCGCGATCAGCAGGCGCGTCGATGCGACCTCGCGCAGGCCACCGGTTTCCAGCCGGCGGATGGCCTGGCCGAAACGCACCAGCTCGGCCGCGGTGGCGGCGTCCACACCCGCCTCATGCGCGACGATGCCTTCTTCGACATCGGCTGCCGGGAAACCGAATTCGATGGCCACCATGCGTTGACGGGTCGAATCCTTGAGGTCCTTGAGCACGCTTTGATAGCCGGGGTTGTAGGACACCACCAAGCCGAAGCCGGGTGCCGCGTCCAGTGTGATGCCGAGGCGCTCGATCGGCAGCTGCCGCCGGTGGTCGGCGAGCGGATGCAGCACCACGGTGGTGTCCTGCCGCGCTTCCACGACTTCGTCCAGATAGCAGATCGCGCCCTCGCGCACCGCACGGGTCAGCGGGCCGTCCGCCCACACCGTTTCGTCACCCCGCAGCAGATACCGTCCGACCAGGTCCGCCGTGGTGAGGTCGTCGTGGCAGGACACGGTGATCAGCGGCCGGCCCAGGTCATGAGCCATCGCCTCGACAAAGCGGGTCTTGCCGCAACCCGTCGGCCCCTTCAACACCAGCGCCAGACCCTGGCGGTAGGCGGCCTTGAAAATCGCCTCTTCGCCGCCGACCGCCCGGTAATAGGGCCGTATGTCGGGAGCCGCGCCGTTGCGGCAAGCGGCCCCGGACTCGTTGGTCATGACGTCCCCTCTGCCGGATTCTTGGAGCCTATCCGGAACAGATGTTTGTTTCAAGAGCGCTGACTCCAGTCGCATCTCGACGGCGTACACGAACTGCCCTCGGGGACATGGCATCAGCGCGAAGCCGCCCCAATCAGGCGCTCACCCTCCGGCGCACCTCCGCCGCGCGCAACGCGGATCGGAACAGCGGTCCGATCACCCCGGCCAGCTGATCGGGGCGCGCGATCGTGGCGTGTGCGGTGCTGCCGAACACCCGGCGCAACGACGCCACATCCGTGCCGGCGCCGATCGTCAAGCACACGCAACCGGCCCCCCGGCGCCGTGCCTCGGTCAGCGCGCGCCGGGCGTCGGCGGCACCATAGGCCCGCTCGTAGCCGTGGTCGTAGGCGAGGCCGTCGGATAGCACCACCAGGAGTCGCCGGGAGGTGCCGCCGCGCACCTCCAGCACCGACGAGCCGTGCCGGATGGCCGCTCCGAGCCGGGAGTAGGCACCGGGTTCCAGGCTGTTGAGCCGCCTGATGATGTGGGCGTCGAGAGGGTCGTCAAATCGCTTGACCGGCACCATGGTTACCGCCGTGCGCCCCTGCGAGTAATAGGCGTAGAGGCAGACCCGGTCACCGAGGTCGTGCAGCGCGACGGTCAGGTTCGCGACCGCGGCGCGCTGCTGTTCGTGCACCGTGCGCCCGAGCGTGCCGGGCTCGGCCGCCGACCCCGACACATCGAGAAGCAGCAACACCGACAGGTCGCGCCGGCGCCGCAAGCTATCGGAGTACACCGACTCGTCGGGGACCGATCCGGCCCGTATCTCGACGCGGGCTTCGACGGCGGCGTCGATGTCGATGTCGTCGCCCTGCGACTGCCGGCGGCGACGGTGTAGTCCCATGCCGAGCCGCGACAGCGGCCGACGTACCCCGACGGCGGCGTCGATCGCCTGGGTCGCCGAGACCTTGACCTCGGGCTCGACCTCCCGGACCGTGCACCAGGCGGGCCGATAGCGCTTGCGCGCGACATCCCATTCCGGATACCGCACCCCGTCGGCCGCGGCCTCTTCGTCTTTGATCTCCTCGCTCACGGTCGAGGCCAGCGACGACACGGCATGTAGGCCGCGCTTAGCGGAGTTGGTGCGATGCGTGGGGGCGTCCGCGCCGGGCGGCCCGCCGCCGCTGCCGGTCTTGCGGGCCGACGACAACATCTTCTTCAGCCACTTGCCGATGAAGCCGCCGCCACCGACCGGGCTGGTGAAAAGGTCAGGATCGTCGGAGTCGTCCACCTCGCCGTCGTCGAGCTCCGCCAGCTCGCGCGGGCCGCGGCTGCGCGGGACATGCCCAGCACTGGCCTGCTCGTCCTGTTTGGTCACCCGGGCGCACGCGGCCATCACCTT
Organism: Mycobacterium sp. NGS40; assembly: GCF_059812735.1. Classification (NCBI taxonomy): domain Bacteria; kingdom Bacillati; phylum Actinomycetota; class Actinomycetes; order Mycobacteriales; family Mycobacteriaceae; genus Mycobacterium; species Mycobacterium sp. NGS40. The sequence goes on along the minus strand of NZ_JCALDG010000012.1, from coordinate 44,602 downwards.
GGCCGCACGGATCACGCCGAAGGCGGGCTGCGGGTCGGCGACCGGAGCCCGCCCGGCGGCCAGGGCCAGCGACGCTGCGGGCGAGTCGCTGCGACTCGCGATGTCGCGCTTGCCCAACGACGCCAAAACCGTTGGTAGCAAATGCTCATTGGCGACCAGGGCGCGGTGGCTCTCGATCGCGAGGTAGCGCTTGGCCAGCCGGGGGTGGTGCACCAACGAGCCCACCACGTCGGGCTCCAGGCTGCCGGCCGCGATCATCGACGCCTGTACCGCGATGGCTTCGAGTTTCGGGCGGGCAGGGGCGCCGGCATCGACGTAAATCGCCTTACCGTCCGTCCAGGCCGGCTCACCGGGTGACAGCCCGGCAACCGCGATTGCCCGGCCCGCCAATGCGGAGGCGAGCATGCCCAGGGCCTGCAACCGCTCGGCACCAGCGTCGTCCGCCACCCCACCTCCGACCTGCTGACCAAATATCTGTTCCACCGTAAGGTGCGGCTCGACGACAGTCAACGAAATGGGAGCCGTTATGCCTGGAGGTTGTTGACCAAAAAAATGCTCCACCGTAAAGTCCGGGCTAAAGTCGCAGTTAGCCACGACCAGAGTCAAGGAACAGTGGACTTCTCCTATCCGGCGGAATTGGAACAGTTCCGCGTCGAGCTGCGCGAGTGGCTGTCGGCAAACCTCACCGACGAGCTGGTGGCCGCCCGCCGGAACCTGGGACGCGACGACGCGACCTTCGAGATGATGCGCACCTGGAACGCGACGATGGCCGACGCGGGCTGGGCCGCCGTGTCCTGGCCGCGCGAATACGGCGGCCGTGGGGCGACGGTGCTCGAGCAGCTCGTCTACACCGAGGAGACCACCCGCGCGCGGGCGCCCATGCCGCTCAATGTCATTGGGATGAACAACATCGCTCCCGCGATCATGCAGTACGGCAGCGAAGACCAGAAGACGACGCTGCTGCGCCGGATGATGCGTGCCGACGACATTTGGTGCCAGGGCATGTCGGAACCCGAGGCCGGATCCGATCTCGCCTCGCTGCGTACCCGGGCGGTGCGTGACGGCGACGGCTTCGTCGTCAACGGTCAGAAGATCTGGACCTCGCTCGGGCATCGGGCGAACTGGTGCCAGCTGTATGTGCGCACCGATCCCGATGTCCCCAAGCACCAGGGCATCTCCTGCCTGATCCTCGACATGAAGCTGCCCGGCATCGAGGTCCGTCCGCTGGTCACGCTCAACGGCGACACGGATTTCGCCGAAGTGTTCTTTCACGACGTGCGGGTGCCGGCCGACGCGTTGCTCGGGCCGCTCAACGGCGGTTGGCAGGTGGCCACCACCACGCTCAGTCACGAACGCGCCGGCGCCGCACGGCTGTACGCCGAGATGCAGGTCCGGCTCGAAGACCTCGTGGACGACATCGCCGCGCACAGCGACGGACTCGACGACCCCGTGACGCTGAGGCGCCTCGGCGAAATCGGGCTGCGCATCAAGTATCTCGAGGTGCTCTGCCAGCGGTCCATCTCGGCGACGCTGCACGGCGGGTCAGAAATAACAGCGGTCGGATCGGCCAGCCTCGCCAAGACGGTGTGGGGTGAGATCGGGCAGGACATGGCCGCACTGGCCTTCGACGTGCTGGGTACCCGCGGCACCAACGCCGCGTGGGCGAACTACCGTCTCACCTCACGCTCGCTGACCATCGCCGGCGGAACGAGCCAGATCAACAAGAACATCACCGCCCAACGCGTATTGGGATTGCCGCGCAAATGAACCTCGAACTCACCGACGAACAGGTCGCGCTGCGCGACACCACCCGGCGCTTTCTTGCTGACAAGGCACCGATTTCGGGTCACGTGCGCGAGTTGCTCGACGATCCGGCCGGTGTCGACGACGCGGTCTGGCGCGGCCTGGCCGACCTCGGTACCACCGGCCTGTTGGTGCCGGAGGAACACGGCGGCGCCGGGATGACGATGGTCGAGGCCGGCGTCGTGGCCGAAGAGCTGGGCGCCGCCCTGCACCCGGGGCCCTGGCTGTCGACGGCCGTCGCCGCGCCGCGCACCCTGACCCGGCTGTGCGACAACGACGCTGCCGCAACGATTCTGGCCGGAATCGCCGACGGAACGATCATCGCCACGGTCAGCTTCCTGGACTTCGCGAACGTCGCGGCGGACGACGACGGACTGCTGCGCGGCGAACTCGGCGGTGTGTCCGACGCCGCGGCGGCCGACGTCGTGCTGGTTCTGTCCGAAAGATCAAGCGGCACAGGTCTTTTCGCCGTGCGCACCGACTCCCCCGGCTTTGCCGTGCAACCCGAGCGCGGTATCGACCAGACCCGCAAACAGTTTCGCGTCCGGCTCGACAACACACCAGGGCAACGGCTGGCCACAGCCACACCCGACGACGTGGCGGCGGTGATCGACGACCTGCTGATCGCCACGGCCGCCGACGCGCTGGGTGCCGCGCGGGCCGTGATGGACCTCGCCGTCGAATACGCAAAAGTCAGAAAGCAATTCGGTCAGGTCATCGGGTCGTTTCAGGCGGTCCAGCACTTGTGCGTCGATATGTACGAGACCGTCGAACTGGCCCGCAGTGGTGTGGTGCACGCGCTGTGGGCCGCCGACGCGCTTGGATCCGACGAACGCCATCTCGCCGCCCTTCGGGCCAAAGCATTCGCCGGACGACTGGCCACCGTCGGCGACACCGCGATCCAGGTGTTCGGCGGCATCGGCTACACCTGGGAACACGATGCGCACCTGTACCTCAAGCGACTGCTGAGCTGGAGCGCACTTCTCGGCGGATCCGACCGGTATCTCACCGAACTCGGTGCGCGCCTTGCGAACAGGAGCACCTGATGGAGATCGAATACCTGCTGACCGCCACCCGCTCCGCACGCAAGACGCTTGACCTCGACGCGCCCGTCGACCTCGAGTGTATTCGCGAATCCCTGCGCATCGGCCTGCAGGCGGCCAACGGCTCTAACTCGCAGGCCTGGCGCTGGCTGGTGGTCGCCGACCCGGCGAAGCGGCAGCAGATCGCCGAGTTGTACCGCGACGCATATCTGAAACGAGTCGGCGGCCAACTGCTCGCCGACCTGCTGCCGGCCGGGACGCCCGAAAGCCGGCTCATGTCGTCGACGGAGTGGCTGGTCGAGAACATGGCGAAGGTGCCGCTGCTGGTAATCCCAAGCTATGAGCCCTACTTGCCGCGCATCGACGGCGACGAGTCGTTTCACCTGGCCACCCTGTACGGCTCGATCTTCCCCGCGGTGTGGAATTTTCAGCTCGCGTTGCACACCCGCGGCTACGGCACCTGCGTGACAACCCTGCACCTGCACCACGAACACGAGGTGTCCGAACTGCTCGGGATTCCGCCGACCTTCGTCCAGGGCGCCCTGCTGCCCGTAGGCCGGTTGCGGGCCGGGCAGACCTTCTCCCCCGCCCCGCGGCGCCCCCTCGCCGAGGTGATCGCGGTGGACAGTTGGGACGGTCCCGGGCTCTAGGGCCTTAGACTGGGTGGGTCACCGCTGTTAGCAGCGCATTTGAGCCGGTTCCCGACGGCCAATCTGATAGCCTTTAACAACGATTTGGTTCGGCAGGAGGACGAATGCGCAGCGCGGCCCGGTCGCAGTCCTCTCAACATATGCACCGTTAGCCATGGCCAAAGCCGAACCCTTGGCTAAGGGAAAGCGGGCGGCCACCGATCGCCTGGATCAGCCGGACGATTCCGGGACGCGCCGCACCGAGATCCTGCAGACCGCCGCATCTTTGATCGCATCCTCGGGATTGCGGACGTCGTTGCAGGAGATCGCCGACGCGGCGGGAATTCTGCCTGGAAGCCTGTATCACCATTTCGAATCCAAAGAAGCGATCCTCATCGAGCTGATCCGGCGCTATCAGGACGATCTGCACCGCATCGGGGAGCGGGCCCAGGCGCGACTGGACGAACCCGATTCGCGACCGCCCGCCGACAAAATCATCGAGCTGGGATCGGCGGTAGCCAACTGCGCCGTGCATCATCGCGCCGCGCTGCAGATGTCGTTCTACGAGGGACCGAGCGCGGACCCCGAATTGATGAACCTGACCCGAAATCAGTCCGTCGCGGTGCAAGCGGCGATGGTGCAAACACTGCGCGCCGGCAGGTGGAGCGGCTACATCAAGCCGGACATCGATCTGCCCACGCTGGCCGACCGTATCTGCCAGACCATGCTGCAGGTCGGGCTGGACGTCATGCGGCATAACTCTCCCCCCGACCAGGTGGCGGAGCTGCTGTGCCGAATCATCCTGCGGGGCTTGGCCGCCCGGCCGCCCACCGATGCGGCGTTGGATCGGTCCAATGCATTTTCGGCGGCCAGCGCCGTCATCGAATCGTGGGCCGACGACATCGACGCCGATCCCAGCGACAAGGCCGCCCATGTCCGCGCCGTGGCACGAACCGAGTTCGGCCGCAAGGGTTATGAAGCCACCACGATCCGCGACATCGCATCGGCGGCGGGACTTGGTACCGGCACGGTGTATCGGGTGATCGGCTCCAAGGACGAACTTCTCGACTCGATCATGATGTCGTTCGGTCAGAAGGTCGAGGCCGGCTGGGTCAGCGTGCTGCGCTCGGATTCCTCCCTCATCGAGAAGCTGGACGCGTTGAGCTGGATCAACGTCAATGCTCTGGATCGCTTTTCCGACGAATTCCGCATTCAGCTGGCGTGGATGCGGCAAACACCACCGACCGCCAATCCCGGCTGGTCGTATCCCACCCGGCTACGGCAGATGAAATCGCTGCTCTCCGAAGGCATCCGCTCCGGCGAGATCGGCATCGACGCCCCGTCGACCGCGATGCTGGCGCGCTGCGTCATCAGCCTGCAGTGGATTCCGGAGAACATTCTGCGCGAGATCGGAAAGCGACCGGCGCTGGTGCACATCCGTGACACCGTTTTGCGCGGCGCCGCCGTCCGGGGCAAGTAAGACCGGCCAACTCAATACGGCCCCGGTATTGAACCAAATAACTGTTACCCATACAGTTGAGCAGTTAGAACCGCGTTGGCATTATCCGAGAAGGGGATTTCCATGACCATTGTCGATCGGTTGCGCTACGACGGCAAGCGCGCTCTCGTGGTCGGGGGCGCCACCGGCATGGGCGCCGCGGCGGCCAAGTCAGCCGCCGAGCTCGGTGCCGAGGTCATCGTGCTGGATTACGCGCCCGTGGACTACGACGTTGCCCAGTCCGTGCAGGTCGACCTGCGCGACCCCGCCTCGATCGACTCCGCTCTCGACCAGATCACGGGTCCCATCCACGCGGTGTTCTCCGCGGCCGGCGTCGCCGACGGCACGATCGACCTGATGAAGATCAACTTCATCGGCCACCGCCACCTGATCGACCGCCTGCTCGAGAAGAACCAGCTTCCCAACGGTTCGGCCATCTGCTTCATCTCCTCGGTCGCCGGCATGGGCTGGGAGAACGACCTGGACCTGATGCTGGAATTCCTCGAGACACCGGACTTCGCCGCGGCCGAGGCGTGGTGCCAGGCGCACGAGGCCGACGGGATCAACCACTACGGAACCAGCAAGAAGGTGATCAACACCTACGTGGCCACCCAGGGCTACCCGCTGGCGAAGAAGGGAATTCGCATCAACGCGATCTGCCCCGGGCCGACCGACACGCCCCTGGCCCAGGCCAACGCGGACCTGTGGCTGTCCTTCGCCCAGGACTACCGCGACGAGACCGGCGCCAAGGTGCACACGCCCGAGCAGATGGGCGACGTGATGGCGTTCCTCAACAGCGAGGCCGCCTGCGGCGTCAGCGGTATCACCCTGCTGGTCGACTCCGGACACACGATGGCCTCCATGACCGGTGCCTACGCGCCGGGTAAGCCGATCATCGACATCATCATGGGCAAGATCAAGCTCTAGGGGCGCCACCATAGGGCGTAGTCGGGTCGCCACCATCGGACCTGACGTCGGTACCGTCGAAGCATGGCACGCATCATCGTCTTCGGCGGACACGGCAAGGTGGCACTGCAGCTGGCTCGCATCCTGAGCGAACGAGGCGAGCAAGTGACCTCCGTCTTCCGCAATCCCGACCACTCCGACGATGTCGCCGCCACCGGCGCCGAACCGGTGGTTGCCGACATCGAGCAGCTGGACACCAACGCGCTGGCCGAGCAGATGGCCGGACACGACGCGGTCGTCTTCTCGGCCGGCGCGGGCGGCGGCAATCCGGCGCGTACCTTTGCCGTCGACCGGGACGCCGCGATCCGGGTGATCGATGCCGCCGGCCAGGCGGGCGTCCCGCGGTTTGTGATGGTGTCTTACTTCGGTGCGGGTCCGGATCATGGTGTACCGCAGGATGATCCATTCTTCGCCTACGCGGAGGCCAAGGCCGCCGCGGACGAGCACCTGCGGGCCAGCCAGTTGGACTGGACGGTGCTCGGTCCCGGCCGGCTGACGCTGGACGAAGCGACCGGGCGCATTACTGTCGGCGAAGAGGGCACGGGTGAGGTATCCCGTGCCGATGTCGCGCTCGTCGTGGCCGCCGCGCTTTCCGACGATTCGACGATCCGGCGGACCATCGAATTCAACAACGGAGACGTCCCGGTCGCCGAGGCATTGGCGGGCTGACTAAACTTCATCTCGCAACTGGTTTGCGTGCGCCGCAAGGCGCGGGCATCGAGCGAAGCAACGTTAGCCATGCTTCGTGAGAGGGAACCCGGTGGGAATCCGGGACTGTCCCGCAACGGTATGCAGGAACGACCGCCGTCACCTAGGCACTGGTCTCACGACTGGGAAGCGACGGCCACTAGGAGCACCAGTGGGTGCGCGCCTGCGAGTCCGGAGACCTGCCAGCTGTGCCGGGCGCGCCGCGTCCGGCGGCTCATCGCCTCGTGGAATGGGCGTTAGGCTGCAGCCGTTGGTGGTTAGTGCTTCAAGAAAAAGAGGTGCTAACCGCTGTTGGAGTGGCTGTACGTCCGCCGGCGGTGACCACCACGTCGATTGAAGGACGAATATCGTGACCTCCCAACCATTTACCGCAACCGTCGTCGGTTCTCCGCGCATCGGCCCGAAACGCGAACTCAAGCGCGCGACCGAGGGCTATTGGAAAGGCCGAACCAGCCGCGCGGAACTCGAAGAAGTCGCCGCCACCCTGCGCCGCGACACCTGGACGGCCCTGACCGAAGCCGGTTTGGACTCGGTGCCGGTGAACACCTTCTCCTATTACGACCAAATGCTCGACACCGCGGTCATGCTGGGCGCGTTGCCGGCCCGGGCCGCACAGGTTCCCGACGACCTGGACCGCTACTTCGCCGCCGCCCGCGGCAACGCCGATGTCGCGCCGTTGGAGATGACCAAGTGGTTCGACACCAACTACCACTACATCGTTCCCGAGATCGAACCCGCGACGAAGTTCACGCTGAACCCGGACAAGGTGCTCTCTGAGCTGAAAGAAGCTCTCGGGCAAGGGATTCCGGCCCGCCCGGTCGTCATAGGTCCGATCACGTTTCTGTTGCTGAGCAAGGGCGTCAACGGTGGCGGCGCGCCGATCGAGCGCTTGCAGGAGCTGGTGGGAATCTACTCCGAGCTGCTGAGCCTGCTCGCCGACCCGTCTGTTGGAGGCGCGCAATGGGTACAGATCGACGAGCCGGCGCTGGTCACCGACATCTCGCCCGACGCCCCCGCGCTTGCCGAAGCGGTCTACAACGCGCTAGGCAAGGTGAGCAACCGGCCCGCCATCTACGTCGCCACCTACTTCGGTGACCCCGGCGAGTCGCTCGCAGCGTTGGCCCGCACGCCCGTCGAGGCGATCGGCGTCGACCTGGTGTACGGCGCCGACACGGCGATCGCCGCAGTGCCCGAGCTGGCCGACAAGACCCTGGTGGCCGGCATCGTCGACGGACGCAACATCTGGCGGACCGACTTGCAAGCGGCACTGAGCAAACTGGCATCGCTGCTGGGTTCGGCCGCCAACATCGCGGTGTCGACGTCATGCTCCACGCTGCACGTGCCGTATTCGCTGGAGCCGGAGACCGGCCTGGACGACGCGCTGCGCAGCTGGCTGGCATTCGGGCAGGAGAAGGTGGCCGAGGTGGTGACGCTGTCCCGTGCGCTGCATCTGGGCCGCGACGCCGTCGCCGCGCAGATCGAGGCATCCAACGCCGCCGTCGCCTCCCGCAAGAAGGATCCGCGGCTGCACAACGACCGGGTCCGGGCCCGCATCGAAGAGATCGTCGCGACCGGTACCCACCGCGGCGACGCCGCACAACGGCGGGTCAGCCAGGACGAGCGGCTGCACCTGCCGCCGCTGCCGACCACCACGATCGGGTCGTTTCCGCAGACCGTCGAGATTCGCAAGGCGCGCGCCGCGCTGGTCGCCGGTGAGATCGACGAGGCCGAGTACGACCGGCGGATGAAACAGGAGATTTCTGACGTCATCGCGCTGCAGGAGCAGCTCGGCCTCGACGTGTTGGTGCACGGTGAGCCCGAGCGCAACGACATGGTGCAGTACTTCGCCGAGCAGCTGGACGGCTTCTTCGCCACCAAGAACGGCTGGGTGCAGTCCTACGGCAGCCGCTGCGTGCGGCCGCCGGTGCTCTATGGCGACGTAATCCGCCGGCAGCCGATGACGGTGGAGTGGGCGAAATACGCGCAGTCCCTGACCGACAAGCCGGTCAAGGGCATGCTGACCGGCCCGGTGACGATCCTGGCGTGGTCGTTCGTCCGTGACGACCAGCCGCTGGCCGACACCGCCAACCAGGTGGCACTGGCGATCCGCGACGAGACGGTGGATCTGGAGTCCGCCGGCATCGCGGTCATCCAGGTCGACGAGCCCGCACTGCGTGAGCTGCTGCCGCTGCGCCGGGCCGATCAGGAGGACTACTTGCGTTGGGCCGTCGGGTCTTTCCGGTTAGCCACCTCGGGCGTCGCCGACTCGACTCAGATCCACACCCACCTGTGCTACTCGGAGTTCGGCGAGGTGATCGGCGCGATCGCCGACCTGGATGCCGATGTCACGTCCATCGAGGCAGCGCGCTCGCACATGGAGGTGCTCGACGATCTCAACGCGGTCGGCTTCGCCAACAGCGTGGGCCCGGGCGTCTACGACATCCACTCGCCGCGGGTGCCCAGCTCCGGCGAAATGGCTGAGTCGCTGCGGGCCGCGCTGCAGGCTCTGCCCGCGGAGCGGCTGTGGGTCAACCCCGACTGCGGCCTCAAAACGCGCAACACCGACGAGGTAACCGCGTCGCTGCAGAACATGGTCGCCGCGGCGCAGGAAGTGCGCGCGGGAGTCTAAGACTCGCCGAGCGTAACGCCACGGCGAGTTACCGAGCGAAATCTCGCCGTGGCGTTACGCTCGCGAACTTTCACTTTCTGAGGGCTCTTCGGGCTCTTCGTCCGCCTCTGTCTCCCGCTCGGACCCGGACAGCACCTGGACCGGCACCTGGTCGTCCCAGGGCTGCCGGGTGACCATGTCCGCGACTTTGACTATGCCGCGTTCGAATTCGCCCGTCGCGGCGTCCACCAGCCGGTAGGCCTGCGTCTGCTTGTGGATCGGCTGGGCGTCGAGCAGCACCACCCGCACCTCACCGGGCAGAAAGCCGCAGCGCTGCTGCATCGCGGCGATCAGCTGTTCGTTGTGCATGTGGCCGTCGCCGAAATTCCATCCGATCGCGGTGCTGCAGATCCGCTCCCCGTCGGTGATCACATAGTCGTCTTCGTTCTGACCGGCCATCGCCCGGTGCGCCAGGGTGAACAACGCCCGGCCGTGAGTGTTCATGGCGCGGAACGCATATCCGAGATACATCGGGATCTGGGCGCGTTCCTTGCCGTACACCTTCTCCAGCTGGGCCGCGGGCATGCTGGCGATCGAGACGATGTTGTGGTTGATTTTCTTGTCCGCCGATGCCTTGATGCACCACAGCGTGGTGTCCCAGTTGCCGGCGTAATAGCGCATGCCGGGCAGGAACGAGATCTTGCGCGGAAACAGGTTGCCCGCGATCACGATTGAGGCGATGAACGCGATGAAAAGCCCAACCAGGACAGGGTTTTTCAGGTCGGTCAGTCCGGTGTGAGTGTGGCCGACGAACAGCGCGAAGACGCCGAAGATCATGAACACGTTCCACTCCAGCGGCACGCCCATCGGGATCGCCGACAGGATGCCGAAGTGGAAGATCACCATGATCGCTGCGGGGACCGCGGTCCACCAGCCGCCGTGCCCGACGAATAGCGCGATGGGCACACACATCTCGACGAAGGTGCTCACGTGGGCGAATACGCGCGACAACCGTCCGGGCCGCAGATCGTCGGGGAACTTCTCGAAGAACATCCGCTTGATGAACCGGGGCCGGAACACCGGGTTGTTGGACATCATCGTCGACATCACGAACGGAAAGTGCTTGTTCAGCTTGGAGGTGGCGGCGCCGACCCAGATCACCATGAACACCAGCTTGGCGGCGACGATCATGTCGACACCGCCGAACAGGAACGTCACCGACAGCGTCGCGTATACCTCACCGCGGGCGGCCAAAAAGATCACCTTGTCGCGCAGTCCCAGGATCCCGAGAAGCACCAGGATCAGCACGATCCGCCACGGGCGAATCACCCCGATCTGGGTGCCCAGCTCCGGTATCGGGCCGGTGCCGTCGGCGAACAACGTCAGGAAGGTCACCAGCAAGAACAGGCCGTACAGCGCGTTGTCGACCAGCGTGCGGGCGGTGCCCTTGGTCCCGGGGATGCGCTGGGGCCACGGCGGCAACCGGATGGTGTCGGGCCGCAGCCAATACAGGATCGAGCCCAGCGGCGGGTTGAACCGGTTGTTCAGCGGCCCGAAGCCACAGCCCAGCCCGATCACCTCGAAGAGCATCGTGTACAGCACGACCTTCTCGAACACGATCGGCTCGGCGTACCACGACATGACGTCGGTGAACGCCAACCCGCGAGTGGTCGGCACGGCCAACAACCACGCGAACAGGATGTAAAGCAAGATCTTGCCGACGTAGAACAGATGCAGAACGACCGGCGTGCCGAACCCGACCTCGGCCCAATGTCGGGCCATCGGGCGGATCTTTTCGCTGCGGGACAGCTTGCTCCACTCGTCGATGTCGACCTGCGGCAGTTCGGGTCGGAGAAATCCCATGGTTTCACACCCTAGAACCTGCCGACCGTGTTGCGGATCGCGGATGACATCCTTTGCCCCCGGGTTCTCCGGCGGTTAGCGTGATGGCTTGGCACCTGCTTAGGAGATGTCCGTCATGAGCAGACTTCGGTTCCTGATACCGGCCGCGGCGCTGGCGAGCGTGCTGGCCGCAGCACTCGGCGTCGGCGTCGCTTGCGGTCAGGTCCCCGCAGCGGGAGATTCGTGCACGGTGTTGCACTCCACCACGCAGGACGCCAACGGCCGGACGATGTGGTGCAACCCGACCATGACCGGCGACCACAGCCTGGTCTGGCAATACGGCGGGCCGACGGACTAGGCGCTCACCTGTGGGCCAGTGCCCGCTGCTCGCGTCCCGAGTACGCACTCAACGGGCGGATCAAGGAGTTCGACGCGGCCTGCTCCATGATGTGAGCCGTCCACCCGGTGATCCTGCTCATCACGAAGATCGGCGTGAAGCAGGCGATATCGAATCCCATCAGGTAGTACGCCGGGCCGGTCGGGAAGTCGAGATTGGGCAAGATGGCAGTGGCGCCGAACATCTCGGCTTCCAGGACGTTGTAAATGTCCAGCCAGCGCTGTCCACCAGAGTGCGGGCGCGTCGCGGCGACGCGGTTCAACGCCTCCTTCATCGTCGGCACCCGGGAGTCACCGTTCTTGTAGACCCGGTGCCCGAAGCCCATGACCTTCTCCTTGCGGGCGAGCTTGCCGCGCAACCACTCCCGCGCGTTGCCCGGCTCGCCGATCTCGATCATGTCGTGCATCACCGCCTCGTTGGCACCACCGTGCAGCGCACCCTTGAGCGCACCGATGGCCCCGGTGACCGCGCTGTAGATGTCCGACTGCGTCGACGTCACCACCCGCGCGGCAAACGTCGAGGCGTTGAAGCCGTGTTCGGCGTAGAGGATCATCGACTGCTCGAAGGCCTGCACGACCGCCGGCTCGGGCACCTCGCCGAAACACATCTGCAGGAAGTTCTCGGTGTAGCCCAGCGCGCTGTGCGGCGGGATCGGCGCCAACCCGCGCCGGCGCCGCATGTCCACCGCGACGATGGTCGGCAACACCGCGAGCATGCACAGCGCCTTGGCCCGGTTCGCAGAGTCGTCGTCCTCCTCGGGGTCCTCGGCACCCAAAAAGCTGATGGCGGTGCGTACCACATCCATCGGATGACAATTGTCGGGCAGCTTGGTCAGCAGCGACAGCATCGAGCGGTCGAGCCGGCGGCTGGCGCGTTCGCGCTGGCTGAACAGCGCCAGCTCCGCGTCGGTGGGCAGCTCGCCGCGCCAGAGCAGGAATGCGACTTGCTCGAAACTGCAGTGCGCGGCCAAATCCTGGACCGGATATCCGCGATAAGTCAGCGAATTGGTCTCCGGCACCACTTTCGAGATGGCGGTGGTGTCCACCACCACACCGGCGAGGCCCTTCTTGATGTCAGCGGTCGGCGCGGTCATGGCTGGTTCCCTTCAAAGCTGAAATTGTAAGTATCGGTGTCGAATTCGTTGTAGTCCTCGTAACTCAGCAGCGAGTACAGCCGGCTGCGGTGTTGCATGCGATCCAGCAGATCGAATTGCGTTCCCGAAGAACCAATTTCACGCAGGCCCGCTTCGACGGCGAACATCGCCAGCCGCAACGTGGTGACCGGGTAGATGACGACGTTGTAGCCGAGGTCGGCCAGTTGGCGTGCGCTCAGCAGCGGCGACTTGCCGAATTCGGTCATGTTGGCCAGCAACGGAACGTCGACCGCGGCACGGAAGGCCTCGAACTGCGCCACCTCGGTCAGCGCTTCGGTGAAGATCATGTCCGCGCCGGCGTCGGCGTAAGCACGCGCACGGTCGATCGCGGCGGGCAGACCCTCAATGCCAACAGCATCGGTGCGAGCGCAGATGACGAAGTTGGGGTCGCGCCGCGCGGATACCGCTGCGCGCAAGCGTTTTACCATGTCCTGGGCCGCGACGACGGCCTTGCCGTCCAGATGGCCGCAACGCTTCGGGTTGACCTGATCCTCGAGGTGGCATGCGGCCAGTCCGGCGTCCTCCAGGACCGTCACCGTGCGCGCGGCGTTCAGCGGCGCGCCGAATCCGGTGTCCGCGTCGATCAGCGTCGGCAGGTTGACGGCGGCGGCGATCTGCGAGCCCCGGCCCGCCACCTCGGTCAGCGTCGTCAGGCCGATGTCCGGCAACCCGAGATCGGCCGCCAGCGCGGCACCCGACACGTACACACCTTCGAAGCCCGCCTCGGCGACCGCCTTGGCCACCAGCGGCGAGAAGGCACCCGGAAGCCGCTGCAGCCGGCCACTTTCCAGGCTCGCGCGCATTGCCACGCGCTTGTCGGCGGCACTGGACGAGGAGTCGATCATCGGAAGATCCCCGACGGAATCACCGGCGCCTTGTCCAGCACCCGCGAATCGACCACCACGTTCAGCGCCCCCAGCGCGCCGCCCTTCAGATCGGCGAGGGAGTCGACGGCAGACAAGAACCGTTGCTGCTCAGCGGGTTCCACGACATCGTCGGCGAGCTCGGTGAACTTGCGGACGTACTGCTCGCGCGCGAACGGCCGGGCCCCCAGCGGATGGGCATCGGCCACCGCCAATTCATCGCAGATCACCTCTCCGCTCTTCAGCGTCACCTCCGCGCGCGCCCCAAAAGCCTTGTCGGCCGGGTCGTTCGAGTGGTACCGACGAGTCCACTGCGGATCCTCGACGGTGGAGATCTTGTGCCACAGCTCGACGGTGTCGGGCCGGTGGGCTCGCTCGGGAGCGTATGAACGCTCGTGGTGCCAGCTGCCGTCCTGCAGTGCGACCGCGAAGATGTAGGGCAGCGAGTGATCCAGCGTCTCCCGGGAGGCGTCCGGATCGAACTTCTGCGGGTCACCCGAGCCGGTGCCGATCACGTAGTGGGTGTGGTGGCTGGTGTGCAGCACGATCGTCGCGACCTGCTCGAGATCGCCGACTCGGTCACGCAGCCGGCGGGCCAGGTCGATCGGCGCCTGGCTCTGGTACTCCGCGGAATGCTCCTTGGTGTAGCTGTCCAGAATCGCGCGCTTGGCTTGACCCGGTTCCGGCAGCGGCACCTGATAGGTGTGGTCGGGACCGCCCAGCAGCCAGGCGATCACCCCGTCCTCGCCTTCCCAGATGGGCGCCGGGGCGCCTTCCCCACGCATCGCGCGGTCGACGGCCTCGATGGCCACCTTCGCCGCGAACGCCGGCGCGAAGGCTTTCCAGCTGGAGATCAGGCCCTTGCGGGATTGCCGGGTGGCCGTGGTCAGGTGCAGCGCTTGCCCGACCGCCTGATAGATGGTCTCGGTGTCCAGCCGCAGCATCGTCCCGATCCCCGCGGCCACCGACGGACCCAGATGCGCGACGTGGTCGATCTTGTGTTCGTGCAAGCAGATTCCCTTGACCAGGTCGATCTGGATCTCGTAGGCGGTGGCCAAACCGCGGATCAGGTCGGCGCCCCGCACATCGAGCTGCTGAGCGACGGCAACGAGCGGCGCAATGTTGTCGCCGGGATGGGAGTAGTCCGCGGCCAAGAACGTGTCATGGAAGTCCAGCTCGCGCACCGCGACGGCGTTGGCCCAGGCCGCCCACTCGGTCGAATAAGCGCCCGTCACGCCGAACACGCGCGCCCCGCGCTGGACCGGATGCGCCAGCGCCTGGGCCCGAGCGGTGGCCACCGGCCGGCGGATCACCGAGGCGGCGCTGACGGCAGCGTTGTCGATGATGCGGTTGATGACCATCTCCGCGGTCTCCGCGGGCACGGCGACCGGGTCCGCCGCGACCTCGGCAATCTTGAAAGCCAGGTGCTCGCGGCGGGGGAAGTCGTCGGCGCTACGCCGGGTTCGCACGTCGTGGATGCGCATAAATCGCACAGTACGCAGCCGAAGAAACGCGGTAAATCCCCTAAAAGAGCGTAATTTTGCGTCCCGACCCCGGCGATTTTGCGAATTTTGTGAAAGGCGGTGGGCGTACCCTGTTGTAGGTGGCGAAGACGTTCGCGGGTGCGCGGCTACGCCGGCTGCGCGAGGAGCAGGGGCTGACTCAAGTAGCGCTGGCGCGCGCCCTCGGATTGTCGACCAGTTACGTCAACCAGCTGGAAAACGACCAGCGCCCGATCACGGTACCGGTGCTGCTGACGCTTACCGAGCGATTCGACTTGCCGAATCAGTACTTCGCACCCGAGTCCGATGCCCGGCTGGTCGCGGATCTGCGCGAGATCTTCGCCGCAGGACCCGCGACGGCCGGCCAAATCGAGGAGCTCGTCGCGCGCATGCCGGAGGTCGGCCAGACGCTGGTCAATCTGCAGCGGCGCCTGCACGACGCCACGGCCGACCTGGAAGCGCTGCACAGCCGGGCCAGCGCCGAGACATCCGCGGCACCCTCACAGCCGATGCCCTTCGAAGAAGTCCGGGACTTCTTCTACGACCGCAAGAACTACATCGGGGATCTCGACGTCGCGGCCGAGCGCCTGTTCAACCAAAACGGTTTGCACACAGGCGGACTCGACAGCCAGCTGGCGGAGTTCGTTCGCGACCGGCTCGGCGTGACCGTGATCATCGACGATGGCCAGGTCTTGAATCCCAACTCGAAACGCCTGTTTCGCGCCGAGTCGAAGACCTTGTATCTGGCCCGGTGGCTGCATCCGGGCCAACGCGCCTTCCAGTTGGCAACCCAAATTGCATTGCTCACCCAGGCCGAGCTGATCGCACAGCTCATCGACGGCGACGACCAGCTCAGCGACGATGCGCGAGGGGTGGCGCGCATCGGGCTGGCCAACTACTTCGCGGGCGCACTCTTATTGCCCTACCAGCGATTGCTCGAGGCCGCCGAAGCCATGCGTTACGACATCGACCAGCTGGCAAGACGTTTCGAGGTTGGCTTCGAAACCGTCTGTCACCGGCTGTCCACGCTGCAACGACCGAGCGCTCGGGGTGTCCCGTTCATCTTCGTCCGGACAGACAGTGCGGGAAACATCTCAAAACGTCAGTCCGCCACGGCTTTTCACTTCTCACGCGTGGGCGGCAACTGCCCGCTGTGGGTGGTTCACCACGCCTTTTCGCGTCCCGGCCAGTTCATGACTCAGATCGCACAAATGCCCGATGGGCGCACCTATTTCTGGCTCGCCAGGACCACGTCGACGGAACCCAGCAGCTATCTCGGCCCGGATAAGACTTTCGCGATCGGGCTCGGTTGCGACGTGGCCCACGCCGAGAAACTGATCTACTCCGTCGGTATCGATCTCACCGGCGCCGGGGCGATCGTGCCGATCGGCGCGGGCTGCAAGATCTGTGACCGGCCCTCCTGCCCGCAACGGGCGTTCCCGTACCTCGGGCACCCGGTGCACGTCGACCCACACTCCAGCACCGATCTGCCCTATCCGCCGGCGCCCGGGACATGAATTCCGCGCGAACCGGCCGCTGGCGCAGCCCGGCCGGTGTAGTTTGCTGCTCAGCGGGGGTAGGGCAACCGAGGAGCGGTCATGGCGGACGTCGATTATTGCGTGGTCGGAGCGGGTTTCGCGGGTTTGACCGCAGCGCTGCGGCTGAAGCAAGCCGGGCACTCGGTGGCCTTGCTGGAGGCCCGTGACCGCGTCGGCGGCCGCACCTTCACCGTCACCCGTGACGACGGCGTGTGGGTCGACCGCGGCGGGGCGTGGATCGGGCCCGGACAGGACCGGATCTACGCGTTGATGAATGAGTTCGGGGTGCGGGAATACAAGCAGCACAACGACGGCGACGCGATGATGATCGTCGGTGGCAAAAAGCACCGCTACGGCGGCACCATCCCGTGGACCGTGAGCCCGTGGGCGGTCGCCAACCTCGGGCTCGCACTGGCCAGCATCGAGAAGATGGGCAAAGCTCTTCCGCGCGAAGCCCCATGGGAGGCGAAGAAGGCCCACGAGTGGGACCGGATCAGCATTGGGCAATGGATCGAAAAGAATTCCATGTCCTCCGAGGCCGCCCAGATGCTGGACATGGCCTTCGCCGGCCTGTACACCTCGGCAGCATCCGAGACGTCGTTGCTGTGGGGGCTGCTGCAGACGGCTTCGGCCGGCGGTCTCACCTTCGCGATTTCGGGCAAGGGTGGGTCCCAGGATGCCCGCCCGGTCGGCGGCATGGGCGCCCTGCATCGCCCGATGGTCGCCGAACTCGGTGAGGCGCTACACCTTTCACAGCCGGTCCGTCAGATCAGCCAGGACGACGACGGCGTGACGGTCAGCGCGGCCGATCTGGCGGTGCGAGCGCGACGGGTCATCGTCGCGATCCCGCTGGCGATCGCCACCTCGATCGACTACGAGCCGCTGTTGCCGGTGGACCGCGCATTTCTGCACCAGCGTGTGACAAGCGGCGCGGTGATCAAGACGTCGGTCTGCTACGACGACCCCTTCTGGCGCGCCGACGGACTGTCCGGCCAGTCCGCCGCGCCGGGCTCGCCGGCCTCCTTGACCATCGACGCCTGCACGGACGCCGGAAACCCGGGCATCATGTGCGTCATCACCGAGGGGCCGGCGGCGCGCCGGCTCACCATGCTCGACGAGGCCGAGCGCAAAGCGGTGGTCATCGGTGAACTGGTCGACCGGTTCGGCGACAAAGCCAAGACGCCGCGGGAATTTCACGAACAGAACTGGACCCTGGACCGCTACTCCGGAGGCGGGATGATCGGCCACACCCCCACCGGCGTGTTGACCGAGTACGGCTACACCCTGCGCGAGCCCTGCGGCCGGATCCACTGGGCCGGAACCGAAAGCTCGGCGATCATGTGCGGCTGGATCGACGGCGCGATCCGGTCCGGCGAACGTGCCGCGGCCGAAGTGGCGGCCGCCGAAACCGCCGCGGTCGCCTAGGGGCCGCACACCCGCCTGGTCATCCCCGGCGTGCCTGCTGAAAAGAGCAGTGCCACAATGGGCCGATCATCGGCATCACGGGGGCCTGACCAGGAGAGTTGACGGGATGGGCGTTAACGTCCCAGGCCCTTTCGGTCGTCGATCCACTCGGCGATATCGGCTGCGGCTACATACCAGTGCCGGCAGCGGCTTCTACGCCGGCGAGCAAGTCCGGCTGCTGCGAATCTTCTTGGGCGGCACGACTTTTCTTTACGCCTATGGCGTGGCGTTCACCCTCTTTCCCCTCCGCAAGGGGCCACCCCGATCGTGATGGCCTTCCACGTCGCGATCCTCACCGAGTTCGTCTGCCTGATCGCGCCGATCTTCCTGGCGATGTATTCATCTTCGTGATCGCGATCGCCGGTGCCGCCGAGTCGTTCGGGTTGCTGATGCGAGCCCTGGTCGCCGCGGCGTGCACCGATCCCCTCACGCGCCTGCTCAACCGGGCGGGTTGGAAGATCGCCACCGCCGACCTGCTGGACCGGTCCCGTTCGGCAGCCATCACCGTCACCGTCATGGTGTTCGACATCGACAACTTCAAGACGATCAATGACACCCACGGGCACCTGGCCGGCGACGAGCATCTGGTCAGCCGCGCGCAGTGCTGGCGAAAACTGGCGCCCGCCAATGCCGTTCTGGCCAGGCTGGGCGGCGACGAATTCGCGGTGTGTATCGCCGAGGACGCGAACCTGACGCCGGGCAGTTCCGACCGATTTCTCGCCGACGTCCGCCTGCACACCCCGGGCACCAGCATCGGCACCGCGTCGCACAGTGGTGTGGGCGCCGACATCACCGCGCTCTACGCAGCCGCCGACGCCGCGCTCTACGACGCCAAGCGCAAGAAGCTTCCGGGCGCGCTCGGGATCTAACCGGCTTGCTTGGCCGGCGGGCGGTAGAAGATCAGCAGCAGGCCGAGGCCGCCCGCCAGCCCGAGCCCGACCGAGATCAGCAGGCCGTTCCAGCCGATCAGCGGGTTGTTGATCCCGAAGATCAGCCAATCCAGGCTGAGCCGGCCGGGGCCCAGCGCGGCCACTGCGACCGCGCTGAGCGCCAGCACCAGGTTGTACTCCCAGCCCTCCTTGACGATGAAGAAGCCATTGTGGCGATGGACGGTCCAGGCCGCGACCAGCATCAGCGCAACAAAGCCGGCCGCCGGAATCGGCGTGAGCAGCCCGGCCGCCAGCCCCAGCCCGGCGGCGATTTCCGTGGTGGCGGCCACCGTGGCGTGAAATTTGCCCGGCTTCATGCCGATGCTCTCGAACCAGCGCGCGGTGCCCGGGATGCGGCCGCCGCCGAAGAACTTGTTGTAGCCGTGCGCGGCCAGTGTCACGCCCAGGACCAGCCGCAGGATCAGTAATCCGACGTCATAGGGAGTCATACGTGCAAACCTAGATCATCGGCCGGATCGGATAACAGCAGCGGTGAGCGGCTGTGGCGGTCGATCCGTGTGGGAACATAGCGGGCGTTCCCGCGTATGCCGAAACCAGCCGAGCCAGGAGGGGGTGCACCACGGCGCGTATCGCACGAGGCAACAGCACTCCCGAGAGCATCGGGCATGCGGCCACCTCCACCGACCACACCGTGGTGTTGCTGAACGGCGACGCGGACCATCCGCGGGAGATCCTGGGCAACAAGGGCCACGGCATCGAGGTCATGCAGCGGCACGGCCTGCCGGTGCCTCCCGCGTTCTGCATCACCACCGAGGTGGGCCTGCGGTATCTGGCCGAGCCCGCGACGACCCTGGACGCGATCTGGGACGACGTGCTGCGCCGGATGAAGTGGCTGGAGACCGTAACCTCCCGCACGTTCGGCCGGGGCCCGCGCCCGCTGCTGGTCAGTGTGCGCTCGGGCGCCACCCTGTCGATGCCCGGCATGATGGACACGATCCTGAACGTCGGCCTCAACGACGACGTGGTGCGGGCGCTGGCGGCGTCGGGGACCGAGAAGTTCGCCCACGACACCCGGCTGCGATTCACCGACATGTATCAGCGCATCGTCGGCGCAGCATCGCAATCCGTTCCGACCGACCCGTACGCGCAGCTGCGTGCCGGCATCGAGGCGGTGTTCGCGTCGTGGAATTCGCCGCGCGCGGTTGCCTACCGCGACCATTACGGCCTCGACGATCGCGGCGGCACCGCGGTGGTGGTGCAGGCCATGGTGTTCGGCAATCTCGGCGCCAATTCCGGTGCCGGAGCATGCTTCTCACGCAACCCGATCACCGGCGCCAACGAGCCGTTCGGCGAGTGGCTGCCCGGCGGCCAGGGCGACGATGTCGTCTCGGGGCTGGTCGACGTCGAACCGATCACCGCGCTGCGCGACGAGCAGCCGGCGGTCTACCAGCAGCTGATGGACGTCGCCCGCACCCTGGAGCGGCTCGGGTCCGACGTGCAGGAGATCGAGTTCACCGTCGAAGAGGGCAAACTCTGGCTGCTGCAGACCCGGGCGGCCGAGCGCTCGGCGCAGGCCGCGGTGCGACTGGCGCTGCAGCTGCATCACGAGGGGCTCATCGACGCCACCGAGACATTGCGCCGGGTCACCCCGGCCCATGTAGAGGCCCTGCTGCTGCCCGCGCTGCAACCCGAAATACGTTTGGCCGCACCACTTTTGGCCAAAGGCCTGCCCGCCTGTCCGGGCGTGGTGTCGGGCAAGGCCTACACCCGGGTCGACGAGGCGCTGGAAGCCGCCGACCGAGGTGAGCAGGTGATCCTGGTGCGCGACCACACCCGGCCCGAAGACGTGATGGGCATGCTGGCCGCCCACGGCATCGTCACCGAGATCGGCGGGGCCGCCAGCCATGCGGCAGTAGTCAGCCGCGAACTCGGCCGGGTGGCGGTGGTGGGCTGCGGCAACGGCGTGGCGGCGACGCTGGCCGGCAAGCAGATCACCGTCGACGGCTACGAAGGCGAAGTGCGCGAGGGCGATCTGGCCCCGACGTCGTGGTCGGAGAACGATACGCCCGAACTGCGCGAACTCGCCGACCTGGCGCGACGGATCAGTCCGCTGCGCGCGCACGCCGGCGGCGACCATCCCAGGCTGGCGGACACCGCCGACGCCACGGTGCGCGCCGCCCTGGACAGCGGCCAGACCGACGTGCTTTCAGACTCCCCGCTGATCGTCATGCTGGCCGCGCTGCGATCGTCGAGCCAGGCCACCGGATGACCGAACTGGCCGTGCTGCAAGCGGTCCGACTCAAGGGCCGGGTCAGCCCGGCCGACCTGAGCGCCACGCTGAACCAGGACGTCGACGATGCCGTCGAACAGCTGACCGACTCGGGTTTCCTGGTCGGTGATGCGACGTTGCGAATCAGCCCCAGCGGCCGCGACCGGCTGGACATTCTGCTCGCGCGGGAGCGCGAAGGCATCGACGGGGCGGCGATGACCGCCGCCTATGACGACTTCCGAAGCGTGAACGCCGATTTCAAAGCCCTCGTCACCGACTGGCAGCTCAAGGGCGGCCCCGCCGGAAAACCCAACGCGCACGACGACGCCGAGTACGACGCGGCGGTGTTGGCCCGCTTGGACGGCGTACACGCCCGGGTGCTGCCGATCATCGAAGCGGTCGCGGCCCAGCTGCCCCGGCTGACCGCCTATTCGGTGAAACTGGTTGCGGCACTGGACAAAGTCAAGTCGGGCGACAGCACCTGGCTGACCCGCCCCCTGATCGACTCCTACCACACCGTGTGGTTCGAATGGCACGAGGAGCTGATCGGCGCGGCCGGGCTGACGCGCGAGCAAGCGGCGAGATCCGGTGACGCACAGTAGCCTCTACAGCGCGGCGTCCAGCAACTCCAGATAGGCGTCGACGTCGGCATCTCCGAATCGAAAGACCGACTCCGCCGCGTGGACGCTGATCGCTACGGTCTCGCCGATGCCGTGCACTCCGTGCGTCAGACCCATCGACGGCGACAGTCCCGGATAGCCGGCCGTCAGCACCACCCGCGCATCCCCGAACCGCAGATCGGCGGGCCCGCGGTTGACACTGGACACCACGGTGTTGCCCAGCACCTGTGCGGATCGGGCGTCGGCGTCGAATCGTGAGATGCCCCAACGCAACAGCGGGGCGGGTACCGTCGCGAAAGCCCGGTCGCCCGCCCGTGTCGCCGGATGTTCGAATCGGCGCCGGCCGTTGGCCAGATCGGTGGCGATCCGATCCAGCCGCGCATCCAGCTCCAGCTGCGGATAGAGACCGACGACGACGTTCCCGAAATGATTATTCGCCTGCAGCACACCGGTTTTGGCCATCGGAACCTCCGCGCCCAACATATCGGTCGCGTCGGGAAGCAACCGCGACAGCGCGGTCGAGACCGCGGCGAGCACCGCGACGGTGACGCTGGGCCCGCGCAGCTGCGAGCGATGGCGCACCAGCGTGCGCATCGAACGGACGCCGTCGGGGCGGGTATTGGTGGCAAGCGCCGGGCGAGTCCCGGCCCCCGGTGCCAGCAGACCCGCCCGCGTATCGCGGACCAGCCCGCGGTGGCTCCACGCCGCCCGGGCGGCTCGCCACGCGAAAATCCCCGGCGAGGGCCGTCGCACCTCGGGCACCGGCACCGCCCGACCGAACAGCCAGGCGGCCAGCGCCGCTCCGCGAACACCGTCGGCCAGCGCATGGGGTATCTGCAGGACCGCCACCGTGCCCGGGCCTTCGACACCCGCAACGCCGAGCACCGGCGTGAACACGTGGACCCGCCAGGGCATCCGGCGAAGGTCCAGCTGGCTGTCGGCGAAACCGGCAACCGCCGACAGGCAGGCCTGCCAACTGCGATCCGCGAGGTCGTGGCACACCACCTGCTCGGGCGTCACCGTGGTGGGCACCCACCGTGGATAGCTCAGCGAGCACCCATCTTCGACCCGCAACGTCAGCTCGGGGCACGCCTGAGCCCGGCGCCGAACCTCTTCGAGAGCACCACCCAGGTCGGCGGGTGCGCCGTCGAATGCATAGAGCAGGAACTCGTCGCTGGGGACCTTGGCCGACATCCAGTAGAACTGCGCATCAACGGCCGCCATTCGGCGCGCAGGCATGGCGTCAGCCGGGTGAGCCGATGAACGCCAGCACCCGCTCGGCGATTTTCTCGGGCTGTTCAAGCTGCAGAAAATGCCCGGCATGGTCGATGATCGCGACGTCGCTGCCGGCGGGCAGCACCTTTTCGGTCCAGTGCGCGAACGCCGCAGTCATACAACCGTCGTCGCGGCCATGCAGGTACAGCGACGGCAGGATCGGCGCCTTGGTCCACAGCTGGTTCAGTTCGGCGTACCGCTGCGGCGGCCGGGTGTTGCGCAGCGTGGCACGGTAGGTCCCCAGCGCCGCCCGCCAGCTTTCCGGTGTTCCGATCGCGGCATCGACGTGACGCAGGTCCTCTTCGGCGCCGCGATAGCCCGGCGACCACCGTCGCCACAGCCGCGGCAGCACCCAGGACGCGGAACGCTCAGGCAGCAAAGGCAATTGGAAGTAAAACATGTACCAGCTACGCCTCAGCTGACCCGGCAGCAGGCGGGCCAGCCGGGCGCGCTCGCTCACCTGGCCACGGAAGGCGGCCGAGACCGGCACCGACATGATCACGGCCTTGGTGAACGGGCTGTTCGGCATCGCGGCCAGGCCAGTGGCGGCAAGTGCGCCCCAGTCGTGTCCGATCACCACGTCGCGGTCGGTGCCCCCGGCGGCCTCGCGCACCCGCAGCGCGTCGTCCATGATCGCGCCCACGTGATAGCTGCCGTCGTCGGGTATGGACGACGGCGCGTATCCCCGCATGAACGGCGCGACGACCCGCCAGCCGGCCGCGGCAAGCAGCGGGGCCATCTTGCGCCAGCCGTAGGCCGTGTCGGGGAAGCCGTGTAAACACAGGGCGATCGGGGCGTCGGCTGGGCCCCAGGTGAGCGCCTTGAGGTCCGCGGGCGGCCCGGGCACGTCGATCCACCGCGGCTCGGTCATCTCGGGTAGTCCGCCATCTTCACTCCCTGTTCGGCACAATTCCGACCGCACACCTGACGGGCAATAACCCGCACCGACCAAAGTATCGTGCACGAATCAGAGTGCACCAACCGCTACTGGATATCGTCCAAATCCGCACTGTCGCAATATCTTCGGACCAGGCGACATCCCGGACGCTAGCCTGCCGGACTGATCAACCCGTAATGACCGTCATAGCGGCGGTACAAGACGCAGGCGCGGCCTGGCGCCGCGTCGATGAAGAACAGAAACGGCAGGTCCAGCAGGCCGAGGCGCTCGGCTGCCTGCGCTTCGGTAAGACACGGCGCCGGCTGGGAACTGATCGTCACGGGTCGTTCGAACGGGCTCAGCTGGTCCGCCAGTCCCGGTGCCAGCAGCGCTAGGCGGTAACCGGTCGTTCCACCGCGATAGAGCACCGCGACGGCACCGGTGCCTTTCTCGGTGAAAAGGTGAAAGTCGTAGTCCAGCAAGTCCATTTCGAGGACCGCCTCGTCCACCGTACCGGGTGCCATCGCGAACGACTTTCGCCGAATGATGCGGACCTCGGCCGCCGGCCGGGGGAAATAGCTCCGTCGATCGGTGGGCTCGGATTCGTGACGCCACTCGTGCGGATCGCTGACCAACCCCCGTTGCGCCTCCCAGTGTTGAGCGGCACGTTCCAGCCGGCGCCGAAGTCTCGCCTCGAGCCGATCGACGGCTTCGCGCGCGGTGACGCCGTGAGCTTGGGCGCGAATGAGCCGGCCGTCGACGTCCAGATTGGCTTGGGCGACGACGGCTCGCTCCACGGCCGGATCGCCATGCTTGGTCAGCCTGACGCGGGCATGCAGCACCGGCCTGGGGATGAGCCGCGCGACCTTGTCGATCTTGTCGCGCGCGTACTCCGCCGCACCGGGCAGCTCGCCGTGCGTTGTCACGACGAAATCCGTCCGGGCTGGGTCTGTCCCGTGGCGCATAATCTCCTTGCTACGCCGCCGGTTTCAGGCCTTCTAGGGTCAAAGGTCACCGCGCGCCAAGACGTGCGGCTGACGCTCGGACCACCGGGGTCAGCCTGCAGGTTGTACCGCGATGTGCTTCTCGGTAGCCGCAGTCTGTTCGGGCAGGGCCACGTCCACCGTCAAGATGCCCTTGTCGTAGCTGGCCTTGATGTCGTCTTCGTCCGCGCCGGCCGGCAGGGTTATCGACCGCATGAAAGAGCCGTAGGAGAACTCCG
The DNA here is from genome assembly GCF_059812735.1 of Mycobacterium sp. NGS40. Lineage (NCBI taxonomy): Bacteria > Bacillati > Actinomycetota > Actinomycetes > Mycobacteriales > Mycobacteriaceae > Mycobacterium > Mycobacterium sp. NGS40. The sequence continues at coordinate 19,435 of NZ_JCALDG010000012.1, read as the reverse complement.
AGCGGCCGTTGGACTGATTTTTCTCGCTGCGCTGCGCCTTGATGGTCAACTGCCCGTCGCGCACCGTGATGTCGACGTCCTTGACCGGATCAATGCCGGGAAGTTCGGCACGCAGTAGGTAATGACCATCTTGTGTCTCATCCTCGAGCCGGATCAGGTTGCCACGACGCAAGGCCGACGGCACACCGTTGCGCAGATCCGACCAGAACTCGGACCAGTCCGGCAGCCACGAATGGGGTTGCTCGGGATGTGCGGGCAGATTGGTCATGATTCCTCCTTGGGCTTTGGTCTGCCGTTGAATTTCTTCCACCATCCCTCGTCGGTGTGGCGAGCGGTAGGGACGGAAGTCCCCATACGTCGGGCAATCTCGTGACTGTGTTGACTCGTCGGCGGCAAACCCATCGATCGAATCTATTGAAACGACAACGGAATTTGCGGTTAACGAGAGTGAGGCTCGGACGCTTGACCGGATGCCTCGGCCGCCGCGCGCTCGAGATCGGCGACGATGATCTTGCGCATGCCATACATCGCCTGGGTCGCGGCCGTCGCACGGGCCGGATCGGGATGGCTCACCAACTCGTAAAGCCGATTCGGGACGACCTGCCAACTGAGGCCGAAGCGGTCCTTGCACCAACCGCACTGCGATTCCTCGCCGCCGTCGGTCAACCGTTCCCAGTAGTAGTCGACCTCGTTCTGGTCCTTGCACTCGATCGTGAAGGACACCGCCTCGCTGAAGGTGAAGTGCGGTCCGCCGTTGATCCCGATGAACCGGGTGCCGTCCAGCACAAAAGTGCCCGACAGCACCGAGCCGGGCTCGCCGGGGCCAGCGTCGGTGCTCCGGTTGAATTCCTCGATTCGAGAGTTCGGGAACACCGAGATGTAGAACGTCGCCGCCTCCTCCATGTTGTGGTCGAACCACAGCGAGGGCGTGATCGATGGCATGGGTGTCTCCTCCTTTGTCGGGCTACCGGCTTCGGTCGCCGCATGGATAGACCCCACCAATCGGCAGAAATCATCGGCGGACTATGTAACGTCAGATCGATGAGCACCGTGAGCAGCAGTCCCCAGACGGTCAAATTCGCAGGTGCAGGCGATATCGGCCTCGTTGCCGACGAATGGAACCGGGACCCCGCGCTCGCGGGCCGACCGTCCATCCTGATGCTGCACGGCGGCGGCCAGAACCGGTTCTCGTGGAAGAACACCGGCCAGTATCTGGCCGACGAGGGCTACCACGTCGTGGCGCTGGACAGCCGCGGACACGGCGACAGCGACCGGGCGCCCGGCGCGGACTACGCGATCGAAACGCTGATGGCCGACGTCTTGCGCGTCCTCGACGCCATCGGCCGCCCGGTGGTGCTGATCGGCGCCAGCATGGGTGGACTGACCGGCATCCTGGTCGCCGACAGCGCGGGACCGGCGAAGGTGACCGGATTGGTGCTGGTCGACGTGGTGCCGCGGTACGAGAAGACCGGCAGCGCGCGCATTCGAGATTTCATGCTGACCAACCTGCACGGTTTCGGATCCCTCGAGGAGGCGGCCGACGCGGTCTCCGCCTATCTGCCGTATCGGGAAAAGCCGCGCAGCCCCGAAGGCCTGAAGAAGAACCTGCGGCTGCGCGACGGACGCTGGTACTGGCATTGGGATCCGGCGTTCATGACCGCGCCCGGGGACGACCCGGAGCTGCGCACCGAGCACTTCGAGCAGGCCGCGGCCGATCTCGAGATTCCGGTCCTGTTGATTCGGGGCAAGCTCTCCGACGTCGTCAGCCCCGAAGGCGTGCAGCATTTCCTGGCGACGGTTCCGCGTGCGGATTTCGTCGAGTTGTCCGACGCCGGGCACACCGCGGCCGGCGACGACAATGACGCCTTCAGCGACGTAGTGGTGGAGTTCGTCAAGCGGCTGACGGACTAGTCAGCCGCCGTCGCGGTCGCCGCGTCAGCCGCCCACTCCCGGTTTCTCCGCGTGCCCGCCGAACTGCTTGCGCATCGCCGACAGCGCCTTGTTGGCGAAGTCGTCGAGGCTGCGTGACGCGAAGCGGGACTGCAACGCGGTGGTGAGCACCGGCGCGGGCACCCCCTCGTCGATAGCCGCGATCGCGGTCCAGCGGCCCTCCCCGGAATCGGAGACCCGTCCGGAGAATTCCGACAGCGTGGGCGATTCGTGCAGCGCGATCGCGGTCAGATCCAACAGCCAGGAGCCGACGACGCTGCCCCGGCGCCACACCTCGGCGATGTCGGCGATGTCGAAGTCGTACTGGTAGCACTCGGGATTGGACAGCGGCGCGGTTTCGGCATCGCCCTTTTCGACACGCGTGCCGATATCCGCATTGCGGAGAATGTTGAGCCCCTCGGCGAGCGAGGCCATCATCCCGTACTCGATGCCGTTGTGCACCATCTTGACGAAGTGCCCGGCGCCGGAGGGACCACAGTGCAGGTAGCCCTTCTCCGGTTGGGCGACCTCGCCGTCGCGGCCCGGCGTGCGTGGCGCCGCGTCGACACCGGGCGCGATGGTCTTGAAGAGCGGCTCGGCGTGCTCGAAGGCGTAGTCGTCACCGCCGATCATCAGACAGTAACCACGCTCCCGGCCCCAGACTCCTCCGCTGGTGCCGCAATCGATGAGGTGAATCCCTTTCTCGGCCAACAGCTTTGAGTGCTTAAGGTCATCGCGGTAGTAGGAGTTACCGCCGTCGATCACGATATCTCCGGACTCGAGAGTGTCGGCCAGCTCCTCGATCACCGACGTGGTGATGTTGCCCGCGGGCACCATGACCCAGACGACGCGGGGGGCGGTCATCTTCTCGGCCAGCTCCGCGACCGAGAACGCCGCGGTCATCCCCTTCTCGTTGGCCAGCGTCTTGACGACTTCCTTGTCGTAGTCGTAGACGACGCCCTCGTGGCCGCCGTCGACGACACGACGGATGATGTTGGCGCCCATCCGGCCCAGGCCGATCATTCCGAGCTGCATTTCTGGTCTCCTTACTGTCCCGACTGCGTTTTTGGAGGGAACCACGGGTCTTGCCAATGGCGGTGACCGCGGACGAGCGACTGCGCGGCCTCGGGTCCCCAGGACCCGGGCTCGTAGGGGTGAATCTCGCCCGGTTTGTCGAGCAGTGGCTGGACGATGCGCCACGTCTGTTCAATGCTGTCTTCCCGCGCGAACAGCGTGCGATCGCCGGTCAGCGCGGCGTGCAGCAGCAATTCGTAGGGTCCCTCGGCTTCACCCAGGTCGGTGGCGAACAGCGAGTCCAGGTGGACGTCGTGCCATTCGTCGTGAACTTGGGCGGACAGCTGCATGCGCATGCCGGGTGCGGGGTCGATGCGCAGCACGATCTGGTTGGGCTCGGCCGCGCGGCGGTGCGGGAGGAAGGCCAGCTGCGGGACGCGGCGCAGAAACAGCCGCACCTCGGTGACCTTCTCCGGCAGTGACTTGCCGGCCCGCAGGAAGATCGGCACTCCGGACCAGCGCCAGTTGTCGATCTCGGTCCGCAGCGCGACGAAGGTCTCGGTCTGCGAATCCTTCGCCACCCCAGGGACATCGGTATAGCCCTGATACTGACCGCGGATGCAGTGGTCGGGATCCAGCGCCGGCATCGCGCGGAACACCTCGGACTTCTTGTCGTTGAGGTCGTCGGCACTACCGCCGACCGGCGGCTCCATCGCCACCATCGCGAGGACCTGCAGCAGATGGTTCTGCACCACGTCGCGCAGCGTGCCGACCGCGTCGTAGAACCTGCCCCGGTCCTCGACGCCGAAGTTCTCGGCCATCGTGATCTGAATCTCCGAGACGCTCTCGCGGTCCCACAGCGCGGCCAGCGCCTGATTGGCGAACCGCAGACATTCGAGTTCCACCACGGGCTGCTTGCCCAAGAAGTGGTCCACCCGCAGGATCTGCTCTTCCTCCAGCACCGCGTGCAGACGCTCGTTGAGTTCGCGCGCCGACTCGAGGTCGTGGCCGAACGGCTTTTCCACCGCGACGCGCGCGCGCGCGACCAGTCCCTCCCGGGCGAGGTTCTCGACGATCGGCGCGAACAACGCGGGCGGCATCTCGAGGTAGTACAGCGGGCGGTAGTCCGAACCGATCATCTCGGCGAGCCGGTGGTAGAGATCGCGCTCGGTGACGTCGCCGTGGATGTAGTCCAAGCGATTCGCCAGTCGATCGAACACTTCGTCGTCGATCTTCTCCCCGGCGTCGTTGATCGCCCCGCGCGCTCGCTCGACGAGTTCCTCGACACTGATGTCGTCGCTCGCCACCCCCAGGATGGGGCAGTCCAGCAGGTTGCGACGCTCAAGCCGATACAGCGCCCGAAAGGTCATCTTGCGGGCCAGATCGCCGGTAATTCCAAAGATCACCAGCAGGTTGGACGAATCACCACCGTCGTCGGCCAAGATCGAACCTCCCAAAAGTCACCGGATCGGTTCACTTGAGATTCACTACCCGGGGGTGATCGCACTCAACCCTAGACACTGCTGATAGGGCCGACAACCGGAAGCCATCGCACGCTTTGCAAGGATGCGTGACGTGGGTGATGCACTGCACATCGCGGTCTACGTCCTAGCCGGAGTTGCCGTGATCGAAGCCTGCGCACTTGGTGTGATGTTCAGGTTGCTGGTGCGTAGCCGGGAGGAAGCCGAGGAGTTAAGGCAACGTGCCGACGCCCGTAATTGGCTGATATCCGGTGGTCGCGAGGCCGTCAAGACGATGTGGAACACCGCCAACGTGATGCGCAAGGAGGGCTTTGGCGCGGCGGTACGCAGCAACATCGAAGACCTCGCCGACTGGGCCGAGGTCGAGCGGCCCGATCTCGCCCGGGTCACTCCCGACGGGCGGGTGGTGATTCTGTTCTCCGACATCGAGGAATCCACCGCTCTCAACGAGCGGATCGGCGACCGCGCCTGGGTCAAGCTGATCAGCTCGCACGACAAGCTCGTCTCCGGGTTGGTGAAGCGCCACTGCGGTCATGTGGTCAAGAGCCAGGGCGACGGCTTCATGATCGCCTTCGCCCGCGCCGAACAGGCGGTGCGTTGTGGCATCGAACTTCAACAAGAGCTGCGCCGGGACGCAAAACGCAAGCGGCACCAGGAGATTCGCGTGCGAATCGGTATTCACATGGGCCGCTCGGTGCGCCGCGGCGACGACCTGTTCGGACGCAACGTCGCGATGGCGGCACGGGTCGCGGCGCAAGCCGTCGGGGGCGAGATCCTGGTGAGCCAGTCGGTGCGAGACGCGCTGCGCGACTGTGACGACATCTGCTTCGACGAGGGCCGCGACGTCGAGCTGAAGGGATTTTCGGGCAGTTACCGATTGTTCGCCGTGGAGCCCTCACCCTGAGTATCGGACTCGGCCAGCCGCTGATGCAGCCGGGAGCGAATCTCGTCGGGGGTGTAGGCGCGGCGTTTGCGTTGATCGCGCACCACCAGCGCACCCCCGGCAACGACACCGGCGACGCCGGCCAGGCCGATCCACTTCCAAATGCTGCGCATACTTGACACGCTATTACCGCTATGGACACCCTTCGCGACAAGGTCGCCGTCGTCACCGCAGCGGCGACCCGGGATATCCCGCGGCAGCCACGGCGCGCAAGCTCGCGCGTGAAGCATTTCCGAAGAAGTAAGCGAAACCCCAAGCGATGAGCGGACTTACATGCTGACGCTGCAGCAAGCGCTGAACGAGACCCGGACCGGCGACCTCTGGTTGTTCCGCGGCGGTTCGAGACCCGATCGTGCCATTCAGACCCTGACGAACAGTCCGGTGAACCACGTCGGCATGACCGTGGCCATCGACGACCTGCCGCCGCTGATCTGGCATGCCGAACTGGGTGACAAGCTCGTCGACCTGTGGACCGCGACGAACCACCGCGGTGTGCAGCTCAACGATCTGCACCAGGCCGTCCTGCAGTGGAGTGAGCGCTACCACCAACGGTGCTGGCTGCGCCAGCTGACGCCGCACCCCACCCGCGAACAAGAGGACAAGCTGCTGCGCGTGATCGCGCGGATGGACGGCACCGCGTTTCCGACCACCGCGCGCCTGACCGGCCGGTGGTTTCGGGGCCGGCTACCGACCGCCTACGACTGGATGAAGGGGATCCCCTTCGTAGACAAAAAGGTTCAGGAGTCGACGCAGCGACGCAAGGAACGTCAGCGCATGGGCCTGGAAACGGCGTACTGCGCCGAGACGGTGGCGATCACGTACGAGGAGATGGGATTGCTCAACACCCAGAAGTACTCGAATTACTTTGACCCGGGCTCGTTCTGGAGTGGCGACACACTGCCGCTGGCGCCGGGATTCGCGCTGGGCGAAGAAATCGAAGTGGCTCTCGGCTAGCCGACCGCCATCTCCCCCATCTCCGACCAGCCTGCCATCTGACTGATGGGCGTGGGCTTCCGGGCCCGCGGCAACTCACCTGCTTGGAGTGCTCGCTGTCGACGTGGCCGCCGCCACTCTCCGCCGCAATAGCAAAGTCCGCCTAGATGTCTTAATCGACTTCTAGGCGGACTTTGCATTGATATGCGCTAATCGCATTTACTCCGACCCCGAGCCAGGTGTGACGCAGCCCACAGCGATGGGATGTTATCGATTACTTCACTGATGGCCCGCTTATGCCATGCGCCTAATGCGATCAGCGAGATCCACGTTCGCAAGCTGATTCTGCAAATAGATAACGCACGCACGATGCAATCCTTTATCGACTTGGAATTCCGGGATCGCCGGGAGGAGGCAATTCCGGAGCCGGCGGAGGCGGCATATCGGGTGCAACAGCGCCAACCAATACGGGCGGCGCGCCGGGCGGCGGAGGCGGCGCGTCCGGCGGAGGCGGCGCGTCCGGCGGTCCAGGCGGCAGACCGGGCAGCCCCACGGGAGCGCCGTCATCGTCCGCAGGCATCGGCAGGAACATGTGATGGGTGAATCCGGGCTGGTAAGCGCCGGCCCCACCAACGTGCACCCCGCCCCGCTCGCCGCTGGACACCGGCGTGCCGTCCGGCAGGGTCACAGCCGTGTGGCCACCGTTCCAGCCGACGACCAACGCGTTGGGCGCCGTTCCATATTGAAAACCCCGTGCCAATAGCGCGGCTTCTTCATTTCCAGTGTTAAATCGGTTTCCGTAAACCGGTCTGTCGGTTGCGGCATTGACAACCCACGAGACCAGCCCCGAACAATCGGTACCCGCAGGAGAATCTCCACCCACAATATAGGGCGTCCCTGATACCTGATTGATCAGCGACATCAACGATGCAAGAACAATCATGCGGAGGGACACTAGCAACAAGCTAGTTAGCAAGCCAAAATTTGTGGCGCGCGTCACGTGTCAATTAAATAATGGCCTACACCGCATCTACAGCAAATAAGTCACGAGAATGCATATTTCGCGAAACATGTTTACTCGCGGTCCCGGCCCTTTTCGCTTTCATCGACGCGCTGCAGCCGCTTTTGCTCACGCCCGGCCAGCCCACTTTGCCGCTCGTCCAGAGTCGAGGCCCGGCGCTCCAGCTCGTCGGGTGTCTCGGTGCCGCCATCGCGGAGCGCAGCTCACCCTAGCGCTGCCGCCTCGACGGGCTTGAGGCGGAAGACCGGAATCCGTCGCCCGAGAGCGGCGGCCTTGATGCGGTAATCGGCGTAGTTGACGCAGACATGCTCGGCAAGCGCATACAGGCGCTCGTAGTCGTCGGGATCGGTGACCTCCACCGCGACGAAGTCCTGGTCGCCGAACCGGCATCCGGGATGCGCCTTCAGGTTGTAAAACCACGCCGGATTCCGTGGTTCCCCCAGATACGAGGCGACCACGATCGCGTCAGAACCGTCGTGAAAGTACGCGAGTTGGTGCTCACGCGGCTGACCCGACTTGGCGCCCGTGCTGATCAACGGCGCTGCGGAGATCCCGCCCAGGATGGCCGGGTAACGGCCACGGGTTGCGCGATACAGCCACGGGTCGATGTGCCAGAACAGATGTCGCGCCATGAAGCCACCGGCTCGCGAGCGCCCGAAGCGTTCCAACACTCGATACCAGCGGCCGTACTCCACACTCGGGTCGACATAGCGCAGCGCCATGGGGCGACTCTACTCATCGGCCTGGCAGCGTTCGTCTCGCCTGCCACAACACTGCGGGCACCGTTCTCGCCAGATCCGCCCGGCTCTTGGCGAAGCAACGAATCGCGCGATAGAACGACCAAACTTGGCCAGGCGTAGGGACTTTCGGCAGCCAGGCCAGTTCCCAATGGATACCGTTGATCGGATCGTCGAAGAACACCGCGTAGTAGCCCGGCCAGTACTGCGGGTATTCCTTGGGTTCGTCGGTGACGTGCACATCGCGCGTGCGCAAGAAGTCACGGTGAAAACGGTCGACCTCTTTCCTGCTGCGGGCCCACAACGCAATGTGGTTGATACCGACCGCTTGCTCGCCGTGCGTCAGCTTTGCGCCGGTACGGGCCGGCTGGATACCAATGTAGCTGTGCGGGTTGGTATTACGCGTCATGTAGTAGGTCGACTGGTACTCCATGTTCAGCGTCGAGAAGCTGCTGTAGCCAAGCCAGCCGAACAATGCGTCGTAGAACGCGATCGAGTCGTCATAGTCCAGTACCGCGAACTCGACATGATGGACCCCTCGCCACCGCATCATGGCTCCCCAACAAATCCGCTAGACCGGCGTCCATATTCCGTTGTTGAAGAAGCCCCACACACCGGTGGTCGGGTTCCACATCAGGTGGGCCTGAGGCGCCCACGCCGGTGGCGGCGGAGCGGGCGGCGCCCACGGCGGCGGGGGACCCCAGGGTCCCCAACCGGCCGGCGCCGGACCTTGCCAATCGTGGCACTGATTCCAGTCCCAGTGATAGTTGGTGCCCCAGGCCGGATCCCATTGTTGACCAGGGCACCAGTGGTTGCTGGGCGCGGGCGCGGGGGCCGCTTGGGCGCCGCCGTCCGCCAATCCGAAAGCCGACAAGGTCAGAGCGCCACCCGCCAGCAGCCGAATCCACGGTCTCGCATGCTTGTCCGTCGACATCTCCTAAGGATGGTCGGCCCGCGGCCGCACCGCTAGTGTTCGCCCCCATTCCACGGGACTAGCCGATCGGCGTGGGTACCGACAGCGCACTCTTCACTCGTCGGATTCGACCCGAGCTTCGGCGGACCGCTGGAGTTCTCTTTCCACGGCCAACTTCGCCAGCTCGCGCTCGCTGGCGGCCCGCTCGCGCTCCACTTCGGCTTCCTCGCGCAGCGCGGCGGCACGCTGGCGTTCAGCCATTTGCTCCGCCCTTTTCGTGTGGTTGCGAACACCGCGAACACCGCCCTCTTGGGACAGTTCGCGAAGGCCCGCGGAGACCTCTCGTTCGTCTGCAAGACGCTCTCGTTCATCCGCGAGCGCCTCACGCTCGTTTGCGATCCGTTCGCGCTCATCGGCCACCGCCTGCCGACGATCAGCCACGCGATCACGTGCCTCCAAAAAGGCCGCCAAGCGTTCCACACCCTCAGTCAGTTTCTCTCTGCTCAGGGCCAGCAGCTCTCGGGTCTGCGCCACCTGCTCGCGCTCAAACGCCAGGTGTTCGCGTTCCGCGGCAATGCCCTCACGCTCAAAGGCAATTCGTTCTCGCTCGGATGCGACATTCTCGCGTTCAGCGGCCGTGCGAATGGCGGGCTCGACCATCTCGGCCCTCCTCTTCTGGAAGCAGTGACGTCTGAACTGGGTACCTTCAACAGGTAGCCGCTCAACGCGCACCGCTCTAGAGTCGATGGGCCTCAAAAGGGCTCACCTTCGTTAGATCCCTTAGCCTGAGGCGATGGATGCGGTGCTGGACTCAGGCCCGTTTTATCACGGAACAAAGGCTGAACTCAGGGTTGGAGACCTGCTCACCGCGGGCTTTCGTTCCAACTACCGGCCGGAAATCATCATGAACCACGTCTATTTCACCGCCCTGCGCGACGGTGCCGGGCTGGCAGCCGAGCTCGCGGCCGGCGACGGCACGCCGCGGGTGTATCTCGTCGAACCGACCGGTGAGTTCGAGAACGATCCGAACGTCACCGACAAAAAGTTCCCCGGCAATCCAACCCGCTCCTATCGCACCCGCGAACCGCTTCGGGTTATCGCAGTAGTCGACGATTGGACACGGCTGTCTCCCGAAGCACTGCAGGCATGGCACGACCGATTGGCCGCGATCCGGGCGGACGAGCGCGGCGAGATCATCAATTGAGATGGTGAAGCGGAACACCACCACGTCTGCGGTCGGCGTCACACCCCGAACTTGGCGCGTGCCGCGTCAGTCACCGGGGTGAACAGGTTCACGAGATTGCCGTCGGGGTCCCTGAACAACAGCGCGCGGTTTCCCCATGGCATCGTCGTCGGCTCGGTGACCACGTCGGAGAGCTGCTCGCGAAGTCGCTCGTATTCGGCGTCGACGTCGTCCACGATGAACTCGACGATTGCGCTTCGGTTGGCCGCCGGCTCAGCAGATCCCTGCCCAAACAGGGGAACGGTCTTGTCGCTGCCAATGGCCAGCGCCGCGACGGGTGTCGGAATCTCCGCGAAGAGTTCGTTACCCCAGACGGCGGTGACGCCGGTGACCACCTCGTAGAAGGCGACCAGCCGTTTGACATCGGCAGTGATGACGCGGATCGAAACCAGTCTCATCGGGACCTCTCCTCGGGGGCGCACTGAATAGTCGGCGGATGGGCTCGGCGAGCCGATGCTAGGTGCGCCCCCCGACAAGTCTTGGAACCGGAACTCGGCTAGACGTTGAACCGGAATTCGACCGAATGCCGCTGCCGAACAACGTCACAACGTTGCGACGAGGCTCTCCGCGGGAGAGTTCATGCTCTGGGCGAGAGGACATCGGTGATGGGCCACGCGACTTCGGTTCTCCATTTGGTCTGGTCCGGCGTGTGCGAATGATCGCAGTGGTAATACTCCCGGATGCGCGGTCCGACGGCGAGGCCCTGGCCGGCTATGTAGCTGCCAAGCTCGGCGTAGGCGAGGTCGATGTCGGCGATTGCACCGTGATGAACCGTCACGGCAACCTCAGCGGCGGGCACGACGATGGGTTCGACGAGCCCCAGTCGTCGCGGTGCGGCGACGGGGACAAACACGGTCGCCTGGCCTGGTTCATGTCGAAACAGGCTCTCGTCGTACATCCCGCCGGCAGGCCCGGTTTGATCGAACCGACCAGTCCGCACAGCCCGGCGAACATCGGATAGGGCTGCGCGCCACCACTTTTCGATGTCGATGGGATCGACAACGGCGGTGATGGCGATCGCCGGGATAGTCGACTCGGTGCGCCGGTACACCGGCAGCGGACTCGCCGCGTTGTTCAGCAGAGCACGAAGCGAAGTGACCGCGGCCTTCGTCTGTGCCAGCTCGGCTTCGAGACGATCGATATGGGTTGCGATCAAGGATTCGCGTTCGCCGGCGTCCTGAGCGACCAGAACGTCTCGGACGTCGGCGACCGGCATCCGTAAGTCCCGTAGTCGTCGGATCAGTTGAGCGGTCGGCAGTTGATCAAGGGAGTAGTAGCGGTAGCCGGTCTCGCTATCGACGTGTACCGGCTCGAGTAGTCCGACGTGGTGGTAATGGTGCAGCGTCTTGACACTGAGATGGGTCATCGTCGCGAACTGCCCAACGGAAATCGTGGTACTCATTGCGGCTCCGGGTCAGGGGCCGCTCCCCGGCAGGAAGCGGCCCCCTGGTCAGGTCAATACTGTGGTTCTGTGTTCTTGATGACGAAGAGGCTGACAATCTTGCCGTCGCGCAGCCGGAAGTAGTTGGTCATGATCAACGGATCGGGTAATCCGGTCTTGTCATAGTCACCGTCGTAGCGGCACCGAACGCACAACATCCCGGCGTTGTCGACGATCCCGACGGGTTCCACCGTGACGCGGTCGCCGACAAACTCCTTGGCGATGAACGCGCGGATGTGGTCACGGCCCCAGAACTCCCGCGAGAAGTCGTTGACGAGTGCATCTTCGGCGAATGTCTCCATGATGGCGTCCACGTCGAAGCTGTTGATCGCCGCGATGTGCGCCGTGATCACGGGGTCCAGTGCGAGTTGTGTGGTCATTGCTTCCTCCTTGGCATTGTGACGTCGAATTGCCGTACAACACCAGCGTGGGCCCTCCCGTTACGGGAGGGTCAAGCCGTTGATCGAACGGCCGCACCTTCATCGGGGATGCAGGAGGTCGTGAGACCCGCGATCTAGACGTTGAACCGGAATTCGACCACGTCGCCGTCGGCCATCACGTAGTCCTTGCCCTCCATCCGGACCTTGCCGGCCGCCTTGGCCGCCGCCATCGACCCAGCCTCGATCAAGTCGTCGTAGGACACGATTTCGGCTTTGATGAAGCCCTTCTCGAAGTCGGTGTGGATCACCCCAGCCGCCTTGGGCGCGGTATCGCCCTGATGAATCACCCACGCTCGCGCCTCTTTTGGACCGGCCGTCAGGTAGGTCTGCAGCTTCAGAGTGTGAAACCCGGCTCGCGCCAACGCATCTAGTCCGCGCTCGGTCTGCCCGATGGACTCCAGCAACTCAGCGGCCGACTCGTCGTCGAGCTCCTGGAGCTCGGCCTCGATCTTCGCGTCGAGGAACACCGCGTCGGCAGGTGCGACCATCGCGCGCAACTCGGCCTTGCGGTCCTCGTCGGTGAGCATCGACTCGTCGGCGTTGAACACGTACAGAAATGGCTTGGTGGTCATCAGGTTCAGCTCGCGCAGCGCTGACACGTCAACACCGGCCGCAAACAGCGTCTTGCCCGAGTCCAGCACGGCCTCGGCGGCGACGGCCGCCTCGTGCACGGGCTTGCGCTCCTTGTTGCTTCGGGCTTCCTTCTCCAGCCGCGGAACGGCCTTCTCCAAGGTCTGCATGTCGGCGAGGATCAGCTCGGTCTCGATCACCTCGATGTCGGAGCTCGGATCGACCTTGCCGTCGACGTGCACGACATCGTCGTCGGCGAACACCCGCACCACCTGGCAAATCGCGTCGCATTCGCGAATGTTGGCCAGGAACTTGTTCCCGAGCCCGGCACCCTCGGACGCACCCTTCACGATTCCCGCGATGTCGACGAACGTCACGGGCGCCGGCACGATCTTCTCGGAATCGAACATCTCGGCCAGCTTGTCCAGGCGCGGATCGGGCAGCGCCACCACGCCCTCGTTCGGTTCGATCGTCGCGAAAGGGTAGTTGGCCGCGACCACGTTGTTGCGGGTCAGGGCATTAAACAGTGTCGACTTGCCCACATTGGGCAGGCCCACGATTCCCAGGCTCAGGCTCACGGGGAACCAAGTTTAGGGCTCCGCGCCGCGCTCACTCGACTAGCTGCCGTGTTTCGAGCCGGTGAGTGTGGGGCTTATGTAGGAATCCACGGCGTTTCCCGTGCTTACAGCCCACACTCGACGTCCGCCGGCCAATTGGGTCCAGCGTGCGCGACGCCCGTGGCACGCCCGGCATCCCTAACAAGGTATTTACGGGCGTTTTCGCTCATTGCCGGTACGGTCTACATGTGTCAGCGCAGCGGGGAACCTCGGCAGTAGAAGCTGCCCATCGCTCGATCTACCCGGGCATTCCGGGAGTGCCGTCGTGGATAGCCCTGCTCATCGCCGTTACCGCGACTGCCATCGGGTATGGCATCGACTCCGGATTCGGTCACAAGGAGCTGACCGGCATCTTCGCGTGCCTCTATATAGCGGGCTGTGTGCTGGCCGTGCTGGCCGTGCGCCAGGAAGGCTTGTTCACCGCGGTCATCCAGCCGCCGCTGATCCTTTTCTGCGCGGTACCGGGCGCCTACTGGCTGTTCCACGGCGGCAAAATCGGCAGCCTCAAAGACCTGCTGATCAACTGCGGCTATCCGCTCATCGAGCGTTTCCCCTTGATGCTGGGCGCCGCCGGTGGCGTCTTGCTGATCGGACTGATCCGCTGGTACCTGGGGATGTCGCGGCGGCCGGCCGCGGGCGACGCGACTGAAGACACCGCGACCGCGACCGTCGCCGAGAAGTCGCCCTTCCTGCGGGCCATCAGCGCGAAACTGAACTCGCTGCTGGGCGTCGCGTCGTCGGACGACGAGGCCCCCGAAGAAGAACCCGTCGATGCGGAGCGCCGCTCCACGAAAACCTCGGCCAGAAGCGGCCGCACGGAGCGCAGCGGCCGGTCCGCGGCAAGTTCGGCCCGAAGCCGGTCCCGGCATGCCCGCCCGTCGGCGGAGGAAGAGTACGACCCGGCAGCCGAGCGACCCCGCCGGCGGCGCCAGACCCCGCCGCGCGACTACGACCCCGCCGACTCGCCGCGCCGGTCCGCGCGGCGCCGTCCGCGACCGGACGATCTTGACCAGCGCGGCGAAGCGCAACGGGAAGGCCGTCGGGACCCGCGCAGCCGCCGCAATCCCTACGAGCGCCCGGCTCCGCGCGGCGGTCGCTACGAGGACTACGACAGGTACGAACCGTCGGAGCCGTTGCGCCGCTACCCGTCCTACGAGCCGTACGAGTCCTATCAACCCGCCTCGGAGCCCCGGCGCCGTCACGCCGCGGCGAGCGGGACGAATGGCTCAAACCCGTCACACCACCCGATCTCGCAGGTCCGTTACCGCGGGTCGGGTCCGTCGGACGAACGGCGCGGGGATCGCCGCAGTCGGTCACGGGCGAATGGTCGTCCCCAGGAGCGTCCCCCGGCCGAATCCTGGGAGTACGACGCCTAAGGCCCGTCCCGTGAGCGGGAAAGTCAGAGCATCGAGCGGATCTCGCGGGGTAGTGCGAAGACCAGCGTCTCCTGCGCCGTCGTCACCGGTTGCACCATGTCAAAGCCGGATTCGGCGAGGCGCTCCAGCACGCCGCGCACCAGCACCTCGGGAACCGACGCTCCGGAGGTGACCCCCACCGTCGTGACGCCCGCCAGCCAGGCCGGGTCGATGTCGTCGGCCCAGTCGACCAGGTAAGCGGCCGTCGCTCCGCCGCCGAGCGCCACTTCCACCAGCCGCACCGAGTTCGACGAATTGCGGGACCCGACGACGATCACCAGCTCGCATTCCGGCGCCATCGCCTTGACCGCGACCTGACGGTTCTGGGTCGCGTAGCAAATGTCGTCGCTGGGCGGATCCTGCAGCTTCGGAAAGCGTTGCCGCAACCGCTCGACGATCTCCATGGTCTCGTCCACCGACAGCGTGGTCTGCGACAGCCACACCACCTTGTTCTCGTCGCGGATCGTCACGTTGTCGACCGACGCCACCCCGTCGACCAGCTGCACATGGTCGGGCGCCTCGCCGGCGGTGCCGATGACTTCCTCGTGGCCCTCATGGCCGATCAGCAGAATGTCGTAGTCGTTGCGGGCGAAGCGCCGGGCCTCATTGTGCACCTTGGTAACCAAGGGGCAGGTGGCGTCGATGGTGTGCAGGTTGCGTGCGGCGGCCGCGGCGTGCACGGTCGGCGCCACCCCGTGGGCGGAGAACACCACGATGGCGCCCTCGGGGACCTCATCGGTCTCCTCGACGAACACCGCGCCGGCCTTCTCCAGGGTGTCGACGACGTGGCGGTTGTGCACGATCTCGTGGCGGACATAGACCGGGGCACCGTGCTTCTGCAACGCACGCTCGACCGTTTCGACGGCCCGATCCACACCCGCGCAGTAGCCACGGGGCTCGGCCAACAGCACGCGCTTCCGGGCCGGATCGGCGGCTACCGAGCTGGACGCACCGGGAATCCCCATGTCGACAGTCGGAGGCATGTGCTCCAGGGTACGTTCCGCCGACACGGGGTCGCCAGCGCGCGGCGCTGGGCTTGGAGTTAGCCGTTGCTTAAGGCAATCTTGGACTCATGGCTTCTGCACCGTATGGAGTTCGGCTACTGGTCGGCGCGGCGACAGTCGCCGTCGAAGAGACCATCAGACTGCCGAAGACCATCCTGATGTACCCGATGACGTTGGCCAGTGAGGTCGCTCACATCGTGATGCGTTTTCAGCAGAATCTCGCGGAGCTGGTGATCAAGGGTGATTCCACCCTGGAATCCATATTTCCTCCCAAAGACGAAAACCCGGAATGGGCAACGTTCGACGAGGACACCGACGTCGCCTTGGACAACTCGGGCGGAAGTTTCGCCGAATTGCCCGACGGCGCCGGCGGCGATCGCCGGGCCGAGGGGCGCTTCGCGCTGTACTCGGTGGCCGAGGCGCACGAAGACGCCAGCGCGCTGGTCAAGCCCACCGGGCAGGCGAAGAAGTCAACGGCCGCCACAGAAGTTCCGGCGCCGTCGGTGGCGGCCGAACTCGACTATCAGGCGCTGACACTGGCCCAGCTGCGGGCCCGGGTGCAGTCGTTGAGCGTGGACGACCTCGAAGCCCTGCTGGCCTACGAGCAGGCCACCAAGGCCCGGGCACCGTTTCAGACGTTGCTGGCCAACAGGATCACCCGCGCGTCCGCGAAGTGACCCGGCCGGCGAATTCGGAGGCGAACTCGGCCGAGAACCCGTTCCCGGTTCGCGCCGTCGCGATCCGGGTTGCGGGCTGGATCGACAAGCTCGGAACCGTGTGGGTTGAAGGACAATTGGCCCAGATCAACATTCGGGCCGATTCCAAGACGGTGTTCATGGTGCTGCGTGACCCGGCCGCCGACATGTCGCTGACCGTGACGTGTCCGCGGGACCTGGTACTCAACGCACCGGTGAAGTTGGCCGAGGGCACCCAGGTGGTGGTCTGCGGCAAGCCCTCGTTCTACACGGGGCGTGGCACATTCTCGTTGCGGCTGAACGAGATTCGCGCCGTCGGCGTCGGCGAGCTACTGGCCCGCATCGAACGGTTGCGCCGGCTACTGGACGCCGAGGGCCTGTTCGACCCGAGACTCAAACGCCCAATCCCTTTCCTGCCGAACATGATCGGGTTGATAACCGGCCGAGCCAGTGCCGCCGAGCGCGACGTGACGACGGTGGCCGCAGCGCGCTGGCCCGCAGTGCGTTTCGCGGTGCGCAACACCACCGTGCAGGGGCCCAACGCGGTCGCGCAGATCGTCGAGGCGCTGCTCGAGCTCGATCGGCACGCCGAAGTCGACGTGATCGTGCTGGCCCGCGGCGGCGGCAGCGTCGAGGACCTGCTGCCGTTCTCCGACGAGACTCTGTGCCGCGCGATCGCGGCCTGCCGTACGCCGGTGATCAGCGCCGTCGGCCATGAGCCCGACAACCCGCTCTGCGACCTGGTCGCCGATCTGCGTGCGGCCACCCCGACCGACGCGGCCAAGCGGGTGGTCCCGGACACCGCCGCGGAGCAGCGCGGGATTGCCGACCTGCGCCGGCGCAGCGCCCAGGCACTGCGCAATTGGGTGTCGCGCGAACAGCGGGCGCTGGCTCAGTTGCGCAGCCGCCCGGTGCTGGCCGAGCCGCTGGCGGCGTTGACCGCTCGCACCGAGGAGATCCACCGCGCCCGCTCGGCGGTACGCCGCGACATCACCCGGTTGGTCGCCGCCGAATCCGATCGCGTCGGCCACCTGTCCGCCCGGCTGGCCACGCTGGGCCCGGCAGCGACTCTGGCCCGCGGGTACGCGGTGGTGCAGGCCGTTCCGGTGGACGGCTCCCCCGACGCCATGCACGTGCTGCGCTCGGTCGACGAGGCGCCGGCCGGTACCCGGTTGCGGGTGCGCGTTTCCGACGGCGCCGTAGCGGCGGTGAGTGAGGGACTGACCGATGGTCAATGACAAAGGCGACGGTGTGGACCAGGCGGAGGCCGAATTGGTTACGCCCATTAGTCAACTCGGCTATGAATCTTGCCGCGACGAGCTGATCGAAGTCGTGCGCCTTCTCGAGCAGGGCGGGCTTGACCTCGATGCGTCGCTAAAGCTGTGGGAAAGAGGCGAGCAGCTGGCTAAACGATGCGAAGAACACTTAGCTGGCGCTCGCAAGCGAGTGGAGGATGCGCTGGCGTCCGGGCAGAGCGACGAGACGTAGATGGAACCGTCTATGCAAAGCGACTTGGCTGAATTGTGCAAAACTGTAACGTGTTTCAGTTATCCTGTCCGGCATGGGTGATCCTTCACTGACAACCGAACTCGGCCGCGTCCTGGTCACCGGCGGCTCCGGGTTTGTCGGCGCCAACCTGGTGACCACCTTGCTCGACCGCGGATACTCGGTGCGTTCCTTCGACCGCGCGCCGTCGCCACTTCCTCCGCATTCGCACCTGGAAGTGCTGCAGGGCGACATCACCGACAAGGACGTCTGCGCGCAGGCCGTCGACGGCATAGACACGGTATTCCACACTGCGGCGATCATCGAGCTGATGGGCGGCGCGTCGGTGACCGACGAGTACCGTCAGCGCAGCTTTGCGATCAACGTCGGCGGCACCCAGAACTTGGTGGAAGCGGGGCGTGCCGCGGGCGTGCAGCGGTTCGTCTACACGTCGTCCAACAGCGTCGTGATGGGCGGCCAGCCCATCGTCGGCGGCGACGAAACCCTGCCCTACACCACGCGATTCAACGACCTGTACACCGAGACCAAGGTCGTCGCGGAGCGATTCGTGTTGTCCCAGAACGGCGTTGACGGCATGCTCACCTGCGCGATCCGACCCAGTGGCATCTGGGGCCGCGGCGACCAGACGATGTTCCGCAAGCTGTTTGAGAGCGTGATCGCCGGCCACGTCAAGGTGCTGATCGGTCGCAAGTCGGCCCGGCTGGATAACTCCTACGTGCACAACCTGATTCACGGCTTCATTCTGGCCGCTCAGCATCTGGTACCCGGCGGCACCGCGCCCGGTCAGGCGTACTTCATCAACGACGACGACCCGATCAACATGTTTGAGTTCGCCCGGCCGGTCGTGGAAGCGTGCGGGCAGCCTTGGCCGCGAATTCGGGTCAACGGCCCCGTCGTCCGCGCGGCGATGACCGGCTGGCAGCGGATGCACTTCCGGTTCGGAATTCCCGCGCCACTCCTGGAGCCGTTGGCCGTCGAGCGGCTGTACCTGGACAACTTCTTCTCGGTTGCCAAGGCGTCTCGCGACCTGGGCTACCAGCCGCTGTTCACCACCGAGAAGGCGTTGGACGAGTGCCTGCCCTATTACGTCGAGATGTTCGGCCAGATGAAGAGGCAGGCCGAGGCGGCCAAAGCCGGCACCAAGCGATAGCGCGCCGCTACTGCCAGCGAACCAACCGCGGCGGCCGATAGTCGGCAGAGTCTGTGGACAAACCCGTGACTGTGGATAAGGACGCGATGCGGACCATCTCGGCGGGGTCGGGCGGCCGGGATTTGTCGGTGGTGGTCGCGATGATGTCGTTATGTCGTTGACCGCCTCGCCGAGCGTCGTTGAATCGCGCCCGCCGGACCGTCTGGGGGTGTTGTTCGAGGAGTTGGCGGAGTTAGCGGGTCAGCGCAATGCCATTGATGGGCGCATTGTGGAGATCGCCGCCGAGATCGAGCGCGACGAGCTGTGCGGGGCCACCGGCGCACGCTCAGTGGCCGCGTTGCTGGGCTGGAAGCTGGCCCTGTCCTCGGCGAATGCCCACACGA